>NZ_CP066786.1:2847500-3147500 GCF_016598595.1 Martelella lutilitoris | reverse complement strand
TGTCGATTTCGTCGAGGGCGTCGTCTTCCGGCTCCACGCGACCGGAGACGCTGGCGAACTCGGCGCCAGGTTCGTGGATTGGCGCGGCCCGCTCATCTTCGATGTCGCGGATTTCGTCTGCACCGGCCGCGGGCTCGACGGTGACGGTATCGGTGTCGCTCGGCCGCCGCGGCGCGAGCTTGCCGACCAGATAGCGGTCCCGGACGCTCATGTCCTTGATGAGTTCGTGCGGTCCGCCGGCGGGACCGAGCAGGTCGTCGCGGACCGCTATTTCGAGCAGGTCGCGCACATAGGCGACGTTTTGGATGACCGGAACATCGCTGATCGAAATGCCGTCGAGAGCGAAAATCACCGCCAAGTCTTCCGGCCGGAGGCGCGCGATCGGGCCGGTCGGCAGCGTCAGCCCGAGGCCGAATACCGTACCCGACGACCGGAACGTATGCACATGGTCGAAATAGATCGTCGTGCTGTCGAGATCGCCGCGAATGCGCAAAATTCGACCGGCTCGTGTCAGTGTGCCATCGGCTTCGGCCGCGATGATCCAATGTCCTTCATCGACCGCCGAATAGTCCGAACGCTCGCCGTTCAATCGAGCTATGCACGGGCCGAGCCAAGTCGGTTCCTTGGCAAGCCAACTCTGCGCGTTTGGATCATCAGTCAAGCTCATGCGTCGCCCCCGAATAAATCTCTACAGCTCGACGCGCGAGAAATGTGGATAGATGCGGTAGAATTTCTTGAAGACAGTTATAGGGTCTTCCCCCATGTCAGATTTGGGGAGGTCGAAGGCCATTTTTTCCCGGACGTCATCGTTCGACTCCATGGTCAACCGCTCAAGCGTGGAGAGAGCAGGCAGATCAAGGCGATGGGGATCGTCCGGCGTCGAAAGAAACTCCCATTCCTTTAGGAGCTTCTCGATGGAGGCGTCGGCGGCTGCGCACACGACAAGTGCTGCCGTCACCATGGCCTGGCCATCCTTGTAGTGGGTCGCCAGTGACCATACGATCTTGCGATCGCGAAAATTGAGCGCTTCCTTTTCGACCGCCAACTTGAGAACGCGCAGCACGCTCGCGCCGTAGGTCTTATGCGTCATGCCTTCGGGAGACAGGCCGCTCGGGAAAAGCTGACCGACCCGCTCCTTGAACCGAGCTAGGCGCCACTCCTGCACCGTTGGTTTTGCCGCACGATCACCGGATGCAGCATCTCCGACCTCCACGGAGATGTCGCTTGGGAGCGGCTTGCCGAGCGATTCGGGATTGGCATTCAATGTTATCCGAAGCACGCTCCCCAAAGGCACAGTGCCGATAGTGCGAGCAAAGCGTTCAATTTGCGCGGTAACACCCTTGGGTTCGGTGTAGTCGAACCAGACAATAGCGGGCACCTCGAAATCGTGTCCGTCGAGATAATCTTCGAGGGTTTTGTGCACACATTCGATCGAGGCGACGGGCCGATTGAACTGCTGCCGCTTATGGACCTCCGCCTCAGTTTCTACGCAGGTCATCCTCCCGACGCCGAGCCTGGCATGAACCAACCGGAAGTCTTCGAGAAAAGGTCCGCCGAGACCGACGTAATGATATTTCTCCAATGAAAGGACAGGAGCCAACCGCATCAACAGCGAGAGAAACAATTCTCGGTCGACTGCCTTGTTCGGCCTCAGCCGGTAGGGAAGCGAAGATCCGGCGCTCATATCTCAAGCACCTTGTTTCTGCGCTTTGGCCAGCGTAAGCTCGAAACATTTCTCGCCAACGATGCCCGGTTTTTCGTCATCGACGTCGAATAGCATTTTCGAAACGAGCCGTATTTCTTCGACGGGCCGCGAAAACACGATGCGCCTAGACGACGGCGTCTTTCCGGGAGGTTCCGGCAAAACCTTCGCCTTCTGCGGGTTGAACTCAATCTGGCTATCGCTCGTTTTCACATCGCTGCGCAAAGCGATGGCCGCGATCGTCTTGCTCAAAGACAATGGCTTTGAGTCCTCCCAGTAATTCGACTGGTCGGCACGGGGATGGTTCTTCCACTGATTGGTATACGAAATCCAGATCCGCATACCTTCTTTCATCTTTACTAAAGACTCGAGCCACACGTTCGACGACGTGTCGAGCGCGCGCTTCGTCGTCGTGACCGGAAGTTTGTCGGCAAGCTTGGATCGGAACTCAATGATACCGGTAATGATCGCGAACTGCGGATGGTACAGCGGAATGCCATCGCCCCAGCCCGTCAGACGGCTCTTATCGCCGACGATCACCGCGCGATCGTTACACAGGACTGTCCAACCGGCGGTCGCCGACGAGCGGTCGCGCTCGAAGCCTGGTTCATCCTCGTCATCATTACCGAGGTTACGCCCCGTGTTGAGGCCAACGGTGATTGAAACGAGCACATCGTCGATGGTCTTCTGGAAAACGAACGGCGCCGGACCATCGGCGCGGTCGGATACCAGCACTTCTACGAAAACGGGCTCCACCGGCTTGCCATTGAGATCGACCTTCAGCCCCCATTGAAGGAACATCGTAAAATGTTCGGAGATGGCCGTGCGGACTTCGTTCTCGAATGCCTCGTTAGCAAAGTGTCTGGCGACGCCCTCGTATAATTCGTCTACCCGGATGACGGTGCCGGGCTCGGCGAGCTTCTCGCTCGCTTCCGTCGGCTCGTTGATCGGTAGCGGATCCCAGCCCTTGGCTTCGAGCCAAGCCGAAGTGATTGGCACTTCGAACGTGTCATCCCCATGGCGGGTTCGCACCAGCGCTTCACGCCCCATCTTGAAGATCGCACGCTTCATGCCGACACCATACATGCCGATGGTCTCAGTTTCGGAGTCACGATCGTCGTCAGGCTCGCGGCCCATCTTGAAGGCATAATTCTTGGCGACCTCGCGCGGGATGCCGCCGCAATTATCTTCGATCGAGAAATGATCGCCAGCGAGCTCGATTTTCACGAAATGCTGCGCATAGTCGACATTGCCGCCATCAGCCATTCGGAGCGCGCCGTCGAGGCAGTTGTCGAGAAGGTCGAGGATCGCATCAGCAAGGTTGATGTCGCGCGTCAGCATCGACACGAAGAACCGCTTGGTCGGGCTGGCCTGCGCTTGATCGGCGGTGGGTTTCGTCATCGGCAGGCCCTTTCTTTGAGGCATACGAGCACGTTGAGGTCGACCGCCATTTGGCTGGTGTCAGTCATCGACGGCCTCCATCTCGGCATTGAAGAGATCGCCAACGTCCGGGCTGGCTCGTTTCTTGCCGGACTTTTGCTTCTTGGCTGCCTTATGAGGTCCCGCTTCGACCTCTTTTTGGTACTGGTTACGGTTCAATTCCGCGAAGCGAAATAGAACTTCAGCGCGGGCTGCGTCGGAGATGGTGAACCTCACGCGGTCATTCTCCGCGAGGTTCGGTTGTTCGTGATAGCCATGCCCGAGGTCGATGTCGTCCCACCCGTAGGCACGCATGACTGCCGCGTCGATTTCGCGGTGCTGCTCGCGAAGTCGCTCTATTGAGCGAACGGTGTCGGCCGCGTCATGGAAGCGGTTATAGAGTTTTGTGAGACCGATGGGATTGGCCGGATCGGTCATCAACTCGTGCCGCGATTGTAGGTATTCCCGGCCAAGCCCGTCGAAGCGAACGATATCGGAGGATTCTAAGAAAGGAAAAGTCTCAACCGCATCGGACGGTGAGAAATTCAGATCAAGCTTCATTCGAGAGGATTGCTTCCAAACCCAAGCGTCGACTGGGGATGAATTGAAAATCGCCGCGTAGGCATAGGCTTCCGCGACGGCGAAAACGACGCATTTCTCGTGGAAGATGACGTCGTTCGACACTACGGATGGATTGAAGTATTTTCCCACGCGCCCCGCCACGAAGATGTGCTGGAGCGGCTCGGCCTGTGCATCCCAATCCTTGGGGTGCTGTTCAAAATGGCGACCGCGACCTACCGCATGATAGAGGCCAGGACGCTTTTCGCCGAATTGCCACCATCGCTCGGGTAGAGGCTTTCGAAGTACGAACTCACCTTGTTCGTTGAGGCGTTGGCGTTCTGGTTTGACCCGATCTTCTATCCGCTGCCACGGCAATTCGTACTCTTGCGCGCGCTCCTCCGACCAGTCCCAGAAACTTATTACCCATCGAGTAGGTCGCTGCTCTGGAATTGATTTGAGATCGTCTCCATCAAGATAAGGTAGGATTACGTCGGCATTTTTAGGGTCGGCATCCAACATCTGCTGTGCTTCGTCCGGCGAAAGCACAAAGCCCTTTCCGAGCACGTAGGAGCCAATGAAGGCAATATTCTCCGCAGCCTTCAGCGCTTTTGGGCTCCACTCTTGCCGATCGGCAAGATAGGCCGACACAAATGCGGTGGGGTGTCCGCGCAATGAACACCTACCGCGCCACTCACCCTTGTGGATATGAACGCGACTGGTGACGACCGCTGCCTTTCCAGGCCAGGGTTCATTCGGATAAGCAGCATGGATTACCGCACCACCGCTGACCATGGCCTCCAACCCAACCTGCCGTGTGTCGCCTTCAGCGATGGTGTTGACGGCGAGCAGCCCAAAGCCGCCTTCGTCTCGCAAGAGCGAGTAGGCGCGCAGGAAAAAGTACGCGACCAGATCGGCCGATCCACGACGCCCCTCGGCGATCTGCTTCACGAGCCAATTCCGATAAACGGTGCCGGCTACGCCAGTGATCCGTTGCCCTCCCAGGAACGGCGGATTGCCGACGAAAGCATCGAACCCACCATTGTTTCGCAGAAAGACCTCTGGGTATTCGAGCGGCCAATGAAGCGGGCGGCGGGGAGCGCCATCGGAAGTATCACCTGCAAAGTCGGCCATTGCCTGCCGCAGCAGGCGAGCCTGTGCATTTGCGTCACCGCCTGCGGCCTCGTCGGCAATGGTCGCCAGCGCCGTAATATTCACTGCGCGTTCTCCAGCGAGGACGATGCCGACGAGAGCGTCGGCGATCAGTTCAGGCAGGGCGAGTTCATTACGCGATTGAGCGTCGAGCGCGGCCATCGCCTCAACATCGCCGATGTCGCGGATGGGGATCGACCGAAGCTGGCTTCGAAGTGCGAGCGCCTTGTCGACTGCAGACCGGATGGTTCGGCCGAAAAGACGGAGCTGCGCATTGCCCTTCGGCTTCATATCCAGCTCAACGAGCTGGCCGAGATCATGAATGCCGAGTAGGCTGTCGCCGCTCCGCAGGTTGTGATCGAGGAAGCCGAAAGGCCGCCCCTTCGCGAGCGTGGTCAGCCAAAGCGACAGCTTAGCGAGCTCGACCGCAAGCGGATTTTTGTCGACGCCGTAGAGGCAGCGCTCGGCGATCAGGCGACGCGCGAGGATGGCGCGCTCTTCGGTATCGCGCGACAGCGGCTCGAACCCGGCCGGGTCATCGGCGGCCCGGATGAGGCCTTCGCTGTCGATCTGGCTGCCCGCCGCTTCCATATGGGACCAGGCTTCGACGAGCCGGTCGGCGAGCCAGCGGCAAGCCTGCACGAGGAACGCACCCGATCCCATCGCGGGATCGCAGATCTTCAGGTCGAGGAGTTCGTCGCCGCTCCTGAGCTTCCAATCCTCGCGCGCCGCGCCTTCGGCCGGGCCGCGATAGACGACCGGGGTCAGTGTCTCCTCGACGATCTTCTCGGTCAGGCTCTTGGGTGTGTAATGCGTTCCGCTCTCGCGCCGATCGGCGCCGAGGACGACGACGAAAGCGTCGGCGTGATGGACCAGAGGGTATCCCCACGGGTCCGTTCGCAAGAGTTCGGCATACGGCAGGATACGGTCACGCAGGGCCACGTCACCGCGGCAAACGGTGAGCAGCCGCGCCGCCACGCGCTCATCCGGTTCCCGGCCGATGGCGTTTCGAATGGCGGGCTCGGAACGCTCGCTCCGCTCCTTCAGGAGATCGACGATCTTGGCGGTGCCGTCTAGGCGCGCGGACTCGATCTCGCCGAGCGCGACGCGAGCATTCTTGGCCTTGGCCGATCCTTCGAGTTCGAGTGTTACGTCATCGACGCGCTGGACCGTGCGTTCGAGGAGACCTTCATAGACGTGACCGATCTGTTCCACGTCGAGCGCACGATAGGACAGCGTGCGGCCTTCGAAGGTCTGAATCGCCTCCAGCAGGAGCAGGACCGTCCGGTCGTCGATCGGCAAAGGCTCGGCGGGATCGCTCCGCCAGTTCGTGCCTTTCTTGCGGCCTTCGAGGAAGGGGTAACGATCCGGGTCGAAGAGCGAGCCGCCCATTGCCGGCAGCCGCAGCAACGGATGGTCGATGCCGCCATAGACGCCACGAAAAAGCGCGAGCAGGCGCGACCATGCCGAGCGGCGCCGTTCGAGTATCTCCTCTGTGTCGGCACGCAACTGCATACGCAGGCTGGAGAGCGCATAGAAGGCATCGTAGCGAGGGTCACCGAGAAGGAGCAGGCCGCGCTCTTCTGCCGCCAGCAGGAAGACGAGTCGCATCATGACCGTGAGGCCGGCCTCGTAGAGTTCCTTCGGATCGACGTCGTGCAACAGGTCCCGATTACGATCCTGGTCGGCACGGTCAAGGGATTGGACCAACACCTCTACCGCGCGGCGGACCTGTTCGCCGAGCGCGTCGGTCACGTCGTCCTGGTGCTTCAGAGACCGCTCGAACAACGCCGGCAGCCTTTCGGCTTCGGGACCGAAGAAGCGACGGACTCCGAGCAAGCTGACGAAGGCCCGCAGCGTCTCGGGCTCCTGGCCCCAGAGGCGAGCATACCAACTGGCGAAACTCGCGACCGCACCGACCGGCGCGTGAACGAGCATCCAGCGTTCGCCATTAGTCACGAGACCGATCAGGCATCCAGCGGCGCGAAGCAGCGACACCATCCTGTCTCCCGGTGTCGTGGCCAGACCGTCGTAATTCCACGTGACGTCGAGATCGGTATCAGGATCGTAGATCTGGACGAGTAGCAGTGGGGCGTCGCCCTGGGTCGGATTTACGATCGCTAGGTCGGGCGCGATCGTGACACCATGTTCGGGCAGCGACACCTTCAGCCGTTCCGGCAAAGTTGCCGTCCGGCGCAAAACCTGATCGTCCACCTCGAGAGCGGTCTGGAGAACCTCGTCGATCCACGCCGAATGGATTGCCGCTAGGTCGGCGTCGTCCGCATCGACGGCATCACGCCATTCGTCATAGGTGGCGCGCAACCGCTGCGGACGGCCGGAGATAAGGGCTTCCAGCCCTTGGGGCAGCACCTCGCGCAGAACCGGCACGGCAAGAAACGGTCCAGATACCTCTATGAGGTTGAGCCAGTCGTGGTTTGTGCTCATCGAGGCTGCCCCTCCGTCAGGGACTCGGGTACGAGCAGGATGACCGCGACGGGAAAGGTGTGATCTCGGACATTAGAATATCTATTCTCGATGGCACGCACCTCTTGCTCCCGTTCCAGCGGAATGCGGGCGAGACGTGCTTCGAGGGCGGCGTGATCGCGCCGGAGCTGGGTGCGCTCGTCCTCGGAAAAGAGTGAGAGTTGCTGCGGCTCATGGTCGACGACGAGTTCGGCCCGCAAGGCCGTGTCGAGATCGTCGAGCACCTGCCGAATGTCGTCGCTCTCTCGTTCCTTACGGGCGTCGATCGAATTGGACAGGAAGCGCAGGCGGTCCTTGGAGCGCGCATCGACCGACCCCAACACGGAGTCACGCTGCTTATCGAAGCGGGTGCGCAGCGCCGCGAAAGTCGTATCGGGCAAGGCGGCAGGGGTGGAATCCTGAAGCCATCGGCGCACCTCCGTCACGCGATCTTCGCGGCGGAAGCCAGCGTCACGCAGATAACCGCCGGCCTCGGTGAGTTCCTCGTGCAGGCGATGATGACTGCCACCCGTGATGACCAATCGAGAAACCACGATGACGGCGGGGCCTTCGAGCTGGCCATCGGGCAAGGAACGGGCCGAGACGCGGTGGATCTTCTTCACGTCGTCCCGCGCCCAGATTTCGGCGCGCAACAGACGCAGGCTCATCTGGACGAGGGGATGATTGAGATGCACCAGAACGACGTCATCGCGCCCCTTTGCCACGTCATGGTCGAACGTGATGGGGCGGACCTTCTTCGTATAGGGATGCTCCAACCCTTCCAGGCATCGCGTCCATGAACCGGACAGCGCCGGCATGGTGAAAACGGTCCCATCTGGAGCGCCGGGCATAGACGTGGCCCCGAGGTCCGGTTTGTCCGAAAGGCGCAGCGCCGCTCTCACCGCCCGTTCGATGTGATCGGGCGTGAGATTTTGCTCGCGCTTGGTCTCGGCGAGGCGCTCGTGCAGCTTTGCGACCCGATCCCGCAGGTCTCGCTCGGCTTTAACGAAGCGCCGCGATTTTTCCATGCGGGCTTCGGCCAGCCGGGTGTCCAAGTCGCGCCGACGCCCCTCGATCAGATCAGGGAGCTGTGGCGCGATGACCGGGTTGACGCTCCCCATGTCGGCCCGCATGGCGTCGAGCTTCCGAAGCGCTCGCAGGATATCCTGCCCGTGATCGCCTTCGTCATCAACCGGATGCCAGATGACCACCTCGCTGGAGCGTTGGCCGTGACGGTCGATGCGCCCGTTCCGCTGCTCCATCACGTTAGGATTGTATGGAATTTCCAAATGGATCATCAGGTGGCAGTGGTTCTGAAGGTCGATGCCTTCGGATGCCGCGTCGGTCGCCAACAGGATTCTGACTGGCGATTCCGAAGGGTTGGCCTGGAACGCCGCCTTTACGGCCTCACGTTCGTCGTGATCCATGCCGCCATAGATCAACGCCAGCCGATCGCCGCCGAAGCCGTGCGACACGAGCGTCTCTTGCATCCACTGCTGCGTCGTCCGGTATTCGGTGAACAGGATGACCCGCTCATTCGTCCATTCGCCGCCCTCCTGGAGATGCTTGGCCAGCCACTCCAATATCGCGCGCGCCTTGGAATCCGCTCTGCGTGATGCTTGCTGCGCCCAGGAGCGCAGGCGTTCCAGCATCCGCCGCTCTTGCTCACTGGGCGGCCGGATGTGTTTGCCGGCTTCGCTGAGCGCGTCGTCTTCCGCCGCCTCGCGCAATGCGTCGTCGGCATAGTCTTCTTCGGCCTTCGAGATGGCGCGGCGAAGGATGCGATCATCCAGCTTGCGCCTGGTCTGGTCGGCCGACGAACGGCCTTCGATCGTCGTAATGTGCTTTTCCAGTGTCGCCGCGAACGCGGCGGGCGACGATGCGAGGCGTTTGCGCAGCAATTGGTGGACGAAGCGATCGACCGCTCGGGCACCGCCCTCGCCATTCTCGCGTGACGATATGTAATCGCTGAGAAGATGCCGGATCTGCCGCTCGTCATCTTCATACTTGATGGGGAGCCCTTCGAGACGCCGTACCGGGTAAAGTCGCTTGCCGTTCGCATCCACCAAGTCGCTTTTCAGCCGCCGCACCATGACCCGAGCGCGCTGGGGCTCGCTCGGCAGGACGTTTCGGGCGAAGCGTTGGTCGTCGAGCAGTTCGAGCAGAGCGGTGAACGACTCGGTGTAGCCGTCATGGGGCGTGGCGGTGAGAAACAGCTTGTGCTGGAAATGCGGCGCGAGCAGTCGCACCAAACGGGTACGGAGGCTCTCGACCGCATAGTGTCCGACCGTGGGCGCGATGTTGTGCGCTTCGTCGATGACCAGCAGATCGAATTTTCGAGGATGGGTGACAGTGGGCGGCAGCGCGTCCCGGAACAGGCGCAGCCCTTCGCCTTGCTTCACCCAATCCATCGACGTGATGAGGAGAGGAAACGACGTCCACGGATTGGCGTGCAGGCCGCGTTCACGGCGCAGGTGCTTGACGAACTCGGAATCGACGATCCGGAAGTCGAGACCGAATTTCTCCTGCATCTCCGTGCGCCACTTCTCCTGAAGGGACGCGGGGCACAACACCAAAACGGTGCGGGCACGATGGCGCAGGAGCATTTCCTGGATCACCAGACCGGCTTCGATCGTCTTTCCGAGGCCAACGTCATCCGCGATGAGCAAGCTGGTACGGGCCATGTCGATGGCTCGCACCAATGGATCGAGCTGGAAGTCCTCAATGCTGACGCCGCTGCGGAAAGGAGCCTGGAGATAGGCCCTGTCGGCGTTGGTGGCGGCGCCCCATCGGACGGCATCAAGGAACGCCTGTAGGGAGGCCGGATCGTCCAAGCCGGTGATGCGAGGCAGGCCGGCTCGCTCAATGACGTGCGCGCCGGGCTCCAACTCCCAGAGGACTTCGATTTCCTCCCCGAGGGCGTCTTCGTCGATCGACGTCAATCGGATGAGGTGGCGTTTGGGAACGCCCGGCGCGGTCGATCCGCCATCGACCTCCGATACGATCCATTGCCGTCGGCGTGCTTCGACCAACTGACCGGGCTCTGGAATCGTGTGATGAGCAATCTGAGCCGCCGAGCTGCTCGCATTCCCGACGATCATTGCAACCGGCCCCCGCCTCGAACGATATTTTCGATGCGTTCGGCTGCTTCGCCGGCGCGCTCATGCGCCCATACGCGAATGACACGCCAACCCGAAGCACTGAGGCGTCGATCGGTGTCCGCATCTCGGGCTCGATTGGCTTCAATTTTGTCACGCCAAAATTGCGCGTTGCTCTTCGGCCAGGAAGCGTGCTCCGGGCACCCATGCCAGAAGCAGCCATCGACGAAGACGGCGATTCTGGCGCGGGGAAACACGATGTCGGCAACGCGCCGTGGCTTGGTCAGCAGCGGGACTTGTAACCGATAGCGCAATCCTCTCGCGTGCAATTCCTTGCGCAAAAAGAGTTCAGCATCGGTGCCCTTCTGTCGCACCCGAGCCATGCGGAGGCTCGCCTCATGCGACGAGGGGCTTACACGCGACATTCGCGGTGTCTCCCTTCTTCGCCTGATCTGTCTGCGCCTCGACGCCGAGATGGGTCACGATGCTTTGGCCGATCGCCTCGCCGAGAGCGACCGGGACCGCATTGCCGATCATCCGGCCCAGCGCTTTGAAATGGGCCGGACCATTTTCCGCTACGAAGGCGTATTTCTTTGGGAAGCCCTGCAGGATCGCACCTTCGCGCAGGGAGATCGCACGGTCCTGCTCGGGATGGCCGAAGCGGCCGTTGCCGAAACCGTAGAATTGCGTGGTTATCGTCGGAGACGGATTTTCCCAAGTCATGCGTCCATAGACGCCGGGATAGGTGCGGCCCGTTTCGCGCCGATGGCATTCGGCAACCAAATGCTCCGGCCAATCACGCCACGTCCCGCCGGGGCGGGAAGCACGAATACGTTCCAGGTTCAAATCCGAAAGCCTGGAGGAGACATGGAAGGCATCGTCGTCGTGGACACTTCCCGCCCCAATGGCGGGCAGCTTTCCGATCGCGTCTTTGACGGTGCGCGGTTTCTTGCGGGTCGGCGAGATCAACTCGATAGGTCCGATCAAGCTCGCCAGGATGACCATACGCCGTCTGGTCTGAGGCAACCCATATTGGGTGCAATCCACGACGCTCCTCCAGACTTTATAGCCCAGTCGCTCAAGCGTGGCGACGAAGTCGTCGAAGACCGCGTGCTTTTCAACCAGAGGCACGTTCTCCATGGTGACGATATCAGGGCGCACGGATTTGACGAGGCGCGCGAACTGATACAGCAGCGGCCAACGTGGGCTGGTGAGGGTGTCGTACCGCTGGGAATAGGTCGAGAACGGTTGGCACGGAGCACAGCCCGCCAGAATCCGTATCCTTGCATCGCCATACAACTTGTTCAGGTCCGATGGCTTGACGCTCTTGATATCTTTAGTGAGGAACCGCGCACCATTATTGGCCTCAAACGGATAGCGGCATGCCGTATCGACATCGATGCCCGCGACGACCGGGACACCCGCTCGGATGAGACCATGCGTCAAGCCGCCGGCACCACAGAACAGATCAATACAGGCGACTTCGCTCATTTCTTCCCTCTCGTGGCAGGCCCTTTGCTTTTCCGCGGATCGCTTGCCGTATTCTCACTACTGTCGTCGCAAGCCTTGCCAGCTCTCACCCACGAATCAACTTCATCCGACTTGAACTTCCAGAGCCTTCCGACCTTATGTGCCGGCAGATCTCTTTTGGTTATCCAACCGTAGACCGTGTCTTTGCTGACACCCAGATAGCCGGCGATCTCCTCGACGGACATCCAGCGATCAGTCATGAGCCACCCCTTCTCCGCATGCTGCGAATAATCGCACTATCACATCAACATATACTGCAGTAAAGCGGATTTGGTCGGATCTACTCGGATTGGCTCTGATTTTCCGGAACTGCGTGGCACGCAAACAAAATTCTCTAATGTAGGCAGTGGCTCTGCTGGCGGTCGCCTCCGCGAGTGCGATGCGAGCGTCGGCGACGAACAGAGCGACCCTACCCACCGATATCGGCCGCAGCCGTGCTGGTGATCAAGATCAGTGTTGGCCGCATTCAAGCAGGACCTAGAACGACGGTTGAGGCCAGTGTCTTTTTGTCGCTGGCCGAAAGCAGCCGCACCGCGACCTGCGCGACATCCGCTGCGCCCGCAGGTCCGACATGACGAAGCGCCTGGACGACCGTACCGGCGGGACTGCCGGGCGCGATCAGATGCTTGGGCGACGCGTGGCGAAGGTTGACCACACGCTTTCCCAGGATGACGCGCCGCGATGGGCCATCGGTCAGATAGGTGCTTTGGGCGGGAACTTGCGTCGAGAGGCCGAGCGCGTTCGCTGCCCGCACACCGGCGATCTGCACCTGCGAGCCTGTCTCCCGGGCGAGTGCCTGGGCGACATCATCGGGATCGGGCGAGAGGGCACCAAGCTTTGGATGCATCTTGGGGAAGTCGTATAGCCCGCGCGCGAGGCGACGAAGCTGGCCGCCCTTCACCAGCCGGGAGAGAGCCTGATCGACGGATGAACGGGCGCCGACAGTAAGGAAATCGCTGGGTGTGAAGACACTGCCTCGTCCTCTCGCGCGGACACGCTTCATAACCTGAGCGGGAACGGAGGAAGCGATCATCTTCATACGTCAGAAAATGACGTATGTTCTTCTGACATACAAGTGGCGAGCCTTGATCGCCGAAGAGCTCGTCCAAGGCCCACTCGATTTTTAGGGGCTGGCATGCTAAAATTTCTCATGGCGGTACTTTTGGGTGGCGCCGATGAGAATTGTGTGGGCTAGGAATTCTGGCTCAAGCGGTCGATTGGTGCAGATAGATGCTGAAGCCGCTAAAAAAAATTTTGAAGTGATTTCCCTTTAAAATCAATACGGTAAGATTTTGACGGCCTGCGCCTCGGTGCCTGGACGCGGAATGGATATTTTCTGCTGCGAAATCAATCGCTTGTGATAAGGAAAATATTCGAGTGGGAATGATTCGGGCCCATCCGAACGTCGCCGAGTTTGCGCTGAAATACGATCTAACCAACTGAAAAAAATAAATTCCTTCTATGCCTATCGACATCTATCGGTGGGCATAGATCGCGTTTGGCAGCCTCGCTGACGGGCCTCGCCCCCATTGATCAAACGGAAAAACGAAAGTACCGTCAGGAGCAATGAGGCTCGTGACGGTACTTTTTTTGATATAAGACGCTGAATTAAAAGCGTTTTCGACGCTGACGGCCTCCAAAAACCGCGTGACGGTACTTTTCCGCAAGGAGGCCCGAAATGTTGACCGATGCAGCACTTAAGTGTTTGAAACCAAAAGCCAAAATGTACAAGGTGTCCGATCGTGACGGCATGTATGTGCGCGTTGCACCGTCGGGCGCCATCTCGTTCAGGCTCGACTATCGGCTGAACGGCAGGCGAGAGACCGTCTATCTCGGTAGGTATGCCCGTGACGGAATATCGCTCGCCAGAGCTCGCGAGCTATGCATCGACGCACGACGCGCAAACCAAAGGAGCGCACGAGGACGGGCGCTCATCGCGCGGCGTCTATAACAAGGCGGAGTATGAAGTGCAGCGCCGGCATATGATGCAGCAGTGGGAGGATACTGTGGATGCCTGGATCGATGGCCGGAAGTATGCTCCCACGCTTTTGCCGCAAGCTATGCCCTTGATGGAGCTTGATCCTGCCCTTTGACGGGGCGGGTTTTACGCTTGGTGACATCGGGGTGTTGGGCGCGCCGGATCGGCGCAGCCCGCCGTGCCATCAGCCAAGCCTCGACCTCGGCCAAGTCCCAAACGATACACCGTGGCGAGAGCGCAAACCGGCGGGGAAACGCGCCACGCTGCTCCATTTCATAAATGGTGCTGTCAGCCAGGGGAACCATTTCACGTAGCTGCTGGCGCCGAATCGTTCGACGAAAATTTGGGGACCGCGCCAGCTGTCTGCAGGCAACAATGATAAGTCATTCATCATCGCCTGTTCCCGGCATTCGTGTTGACAGCTTTCACCGAGTGCGGGCTGCCGCGGCGCGGGCATTCAGGAATGCCTCGCCGACAAGGCCAGGAAGCTCGGCATCCCGGTCTAGCGGTTCGAATGAATCGCCGCATCACGCATAGCCATATTCGCCTCCGCATTCGGCCGTTTCACCTTCGCGGCATGTTGACCTGCAAAGGCCCGAGCGATATGTATTTATACATCGTATAATTCAGGAGATCGAGATGATCACCGGGCACGTTTTCATCGCAACCAGTCTGGACGGTTTCATTGCCCGCAAGGACGGGGACATCGCCTGGTTGCTGGAACGCGACGATCCGGCGGAGGATCATGGATATGACGCTTTCATCGAGAAGATCGACATCATCGTGATGGGTCGCGGCACGTTCAAAAAAATGCGCGATGAACGCCCGTGGTTCTACACACGCCCGGTACTTGTCCTCTCAGCGTCGCTGAAAGACCAGGACCTACCGGCAGACCTTGCCGGCAAGGTGCGGATTTCAGACAAATCGCCTGGACAGGTGATGGAGATGCTCGAAGCTGAGGGGCATCGGCGCGTTTATGTGGACGGCGGAAAGGTTATTCAGTCGTTCCTGCGCGCGGGGCTGATCGACGACATGATCATCACGAGCGTTCCGGTGCTGCTCGGTGAGGGGCGCACTCTGTTCGGAGCGACCGGCTCGGACATACTGCTCACCCATGAGGATACCAAGAGCTTCGCCTCCGGTCTCGTCCAGTCACGCTACCGGATCGCCA
The DNA here is from genome assembly GCF_016598595.1 of Martelella lutilitoris. Taxonomy (NCBI): domain Bacteria; kingdom Pseudomonadati; phylum Pseudomonadota; class Alphaproteobacteria; order Hyphomicrobiales; family Aurantimonadaceae; genus Martelella; species Martelella lutilitoris. The sequence goes on along the minus strand of NZ_CP066786.1, from coordinate 3,132,429 downwards.
CATGACCCGTCCGCGAGGACGCCCGCATCGGGACAAGGCGCCCGCCTCACGCGAGCAGATTCTGATGGCCGCGCTTGAACTATTGGATAACGGCGGCGTCGAAGCCTTCACAATGCGCGCGCTTGCCGATCGTCTTCAGGTCAATCCGATGACCATCTACCATCATTTCGGGGATCGCGACGGCTTGATCGACGCCTTGTCCGAACATGTCTATGCAGAGGTTTCCGCGCCAGCCGCTGGCACGTTTCACGACCGGATAAGATCGCTTCTGCTAGCCTATCATGACCGGGTGTTAAGCCACCCGGGCCTCACATTGCTCATCTTCAGGCAACCCGCAGTCTTTCCCCGGCAGGCACAGCGGATAACCGATGACATTGACCAACTCCTGGTCGAAGCCGGATTGCCGTCGGCACGTTCCAGGCTTTGGCTGAACATACTTGTCGATTTCACCCACGGCGCGGCTATCGCAGCTGCGATGGGCGATAGGTCAAACTCCGCCGTCTCGGGCGCAAAGGACGACTACGACAAAACACTCACGGAGTTGCTCAAAGGAGTTGAGACCTGACCGCGACAGAGAGCGCCGGCGGAGCGCCCCATGCCGCTGGATGCTTGGTGTCGTTAGGCTCGTCGACGAGTGAGGTATACTTCTGAATTGCGCCATGGTGGTGGTGGAGGCGCATCCGAACCGAACGTGGTTAGACAGCGACAAAGCCCCCGTCGACCATGAGCTCGGCGCCGCCGACGAAGCTGCTTTCCTTTGATGCCAGGAACATGACTGCCTTCGCTACTTCATCGGCTTCGGCCAGCCTCCCGAACGGAATGGCCTCCTTCATCCAGTCTTCTGCGCCGTCGTTGTCCTGCAGATAGGTCTTCATGGCAGGCGTCAAGACCATGCCCGGCGACACGACATTTACTCGAATGCCCCTGCTTTTCAGGTCGGTTGTCCATGTCCGGGCAAAAGAGCGGATGGCGGCCTTGGTGGCGCTGTAGACGGACAGATTGGCAAAGCCCTTGCATCCCGCGCCCGAGCCCGCCAGCACGATAGAGCCGCCAGCCGACATAAGGGGTAGGGCCTTTTGAACCGTGTAGATGGTGCCCTTGACGTTTATGTCGAACACGCGGTCGAAATGCTCGTCCTGGATCTGGTCAATGGGAGCAGACTCAGACACGCCAGCATTGGCATAGACCACGTCCACGCGGTCGTGATCGCCCGTGATCTTGGCATACAGGCGATCGAGGTCGGCAGCATTGCTGACGTCCCCTTGGACGCCGACCGCGCCATTTCCGATTTCTCCCACTGCAGCGTTGAGGCGCACTTCATTGCGGCCCGTAATGTAGACTAGGGCACCTTCGCCCGCAAAAGCCTTGGCGGTTGCCAAGCCAATCCCGTCTGTCCCGCCCGTAATCACCACGACTTTGCTGTTAAACCGTCTCGCCATCATTCGCATCCTTATAAATGGAGTATTGCTCCACTTTCTATATGGAGTTATCCTCCACTTATCAAGTCGGAAAGGAATAAATTTTGAACGATGACACCTCGTTGAGAGCCGATGCCCAGAGAAACCGGGAGCGCATTGTCATCGCGGCAGAGGAAGTGTTTTTAGAGCGAGGTGCCCACGTCAATCTGGACGAGGTGGCGAAGCGTGCCGGGGTGGGGGTCGCGACGCTTTATCGCCGGTTTCCAACCCGCGAAGAACTTCTCGCGGCGACCTATAGCGCCCGCTTTGTGACGTTTGCGGAGGTCAGCCGGTCCCGTGATGCTGATCTCGATCCCCTGAGTGCGCTGCGGCTATACCTGGAAGAGTTGGTGCAATACAGCAACGTCTATCGCGGCCTGGCGGCGTCGCTCGGCACGGTGTTGCAGGTTGGAACGCCGGGATGTATCGCGACCAGCGAAGAAGGCACCCGTCTTTTGCAGCGCGCGCAAAAGGCGGGTGTCATTCGCTCAGATATCAATTTCAACGATGTCGTTTGCGTGGCGATAGCAGTCTCGCTTGCAACGGAAAAACACGATACCCCAACAGCCCGCATCACCCACCTCGTGGGAGTGTTCATCGATGGGATGGCATTGTAAAGTTAACCCCCACGGCGATTGGCCTGTGCGATTTCGCGACATGCCCCAAACCGTTCGTGATCCCCTTTATCGCCGCCAACCGTTTCCTGCTGGAGTGATTGCTCATGCCGTCTGGCTATGTCTTCGCTTCCCGCTCAGCTTGCGCATGGTCGAAGACTTGCGGGCGGCGCGCGTGTTAACTGTCTCCCACCAGACGGTCCGCCTTGGGCCGAGAAATTCGGGCGGCGCTTCGCCAATGAAATCCGGCGGCGATCAGCCGGGGAGATTGGCGACAAATGGTATTTTGATGAAGTCGTCATCTCCATTGGCGGCAAGAAACTCTGGCTGTGCCGGGCCGTCGATCAGGATAGCTTCGTTCTTGAGGTGCTCCGGCCTTCACGCCGTTGTAGGAATGAAGCGTACGCCCCACGAGGGATGGCGGTCTAAATGGCTTGAAGGCCGGCTACCAGTGCATCGACCTGCCGTCGGATCTGTACCTGTGTAATGCGACGTCGTGTAACGATCATGCCCCAATACAGGGTTGCCGGTATCATATCCATCGCGAGGTCTCGGTCGATGCCGACGGGAAGTTCGCCGCGATCAATGGCCCGCTCGATCAAGCTTACGGCGCTGCGCCGACGCGACGCGGACAGATCTTTCAAGAGGGGTAGCAGCTCCGAGCCACGAGATGCCTCAGCATATAGATCAGGAAGTATCTTGCGCACGAGGCGATGGCGCAGGGCACGTCTCAACATCAGCAGGTATGCTTGCAAGTCGTTCCTGAGCGTCCCGTAGTCGGCGACATCTGTCAGCACCATCCCGAACTTCTGCACCGCTTCGGCCGCAATCGCAACTTTGGAGGGCCATCGGCGATAGATGGCGGCTTTGCCGGCTCCCGCACGTACGGCCACCCGCTCCAAGCTCAGTGCTGCATAACCGTGAACGGCCCATTCCTCGAGAAATGCTCGCAGGAGCGAATCCGTTACTTCGTCACGCAACACGGCCGCGCCGCTTGGACGCCGTTTACTTTTTTCGTCGATACGCTTGCGTTCCATTCATTTCGTCCTATATTCGTCGGAACGGTATCGTTCCATCGAAAAAGAGTAAAGCGAAATGTCCAGTTCTATCGATCAGTTTCCGAGCCTGTCGACGCTGTTGCGGCAAGCTCTGGGAGATGCCCTGGCGCTAGATGCAAGTACGCTTCTTGACATGTGTGCGGAGGATGTCGTGTTCGAATTCCCCTATCACCCGCCAGGTTTCACCGAGCGTCTGGAAGGGCGAGCGGCACTCGAAATCTACCTGCCGATAGTGTCGAAACTCATTTCGATTGAGTCCGTGACGCTCCACGAGGCATTCATTTCGGCAAGGGGCGACATGGCGGCCATCGAGTTCAGCTGCAAGGGTCACTCTCCCAAGACCGGTGCCCGCTATGACCAGGATTACGTGTCAATCATCGGGCTTAGAGACGGTCGAATTACTCGCTATCGAGACTACTGGAACCCTCTGGTTGTTCTCTCTGCAATCGAGATCGCGCCTTCGGTCGACGCGCAGTGAAAGGACTTAATCATGTCAACGCAGATCCTCGTCATTGGCGGCAAGGGAAAAACTGGAAGGCTCGTCTGTCAGGAACTCCTGACCAGAGGAGCCCGAACAAGAATTGGCACTCGTTCACCCTCTGGGGGCGATGAAGTCGCATTCGACTGGCAAGACCCTCGAATAGCGGACGCAGCCTTCGACGGCGTAGCCGCCGTCTATATTGTTGCGCCCACCAACAACAGTGACCACGGCACGATCGTGCCTCCCATTCTTGAGATCGCGCGAAAGCGTGGCGTCCAGCGTTTCGTCCTGCTCAGCGCGTCATCCCTTGAAGCGGGCGGGCCGATGATGGGGCAGATCCACTCCTATTTGCGCGATGAGGTTCCGGAATGGACGGTGTTGCGGCCTACGTGGTTCATGCAGAATTTCTCGGAACAGCAGCATCTAGAGACGATCCTTGACGAGGACGCGATCTACTCCGCAACGGGTGCAGGTCGTGTCGGTTTTATCGATGCGGCTGATATCGCGAAGGCGGCGGTCAGTGCGCTCCTGGCAGACACGTCGTGGAACCGGGACTTTATTCTGACGGGTCCAGAAACCCTTTCGTATGCGGATGTTGCCGACAAGATCAGCGATGCGATCGGCCGGAAAATCAAGCACATCAACCTGACCACATCCGAACTGACTGAACGGTATCTCAGGGGTGGACTAGACGAAGCCTATGCCAGAATACTCGCGGAAATGGATGCACGAATAAGCGAAGGCAGTGAGGACCGGCTCAGCGATGGCGTGTTCGCGCTGACAGGTCAATCTCCTACATCCGCTGCTGCATTCATCCGTGCGCATAAAAGCGCCTGGGCTCGCAAGCCAGAGTAGATCCGACGGAGGTGCGCGATCCTCCCTTCGCCGTCGCGCAGACCTTTGCGTCCTCATGAGCGAACCAGCGCGCCTAGCAGGAAGGATCCGAATCCCCTGACCGGAGAAAAACTCGAATGCGAAGCTTGTCTTCGACATCACCAGGCACACCATGGTCCGGATCCGTCAGACGCTTTTCCGGATCCCAGAGTTGATGCGCGACGAGTTTTAAGAGCAGTGCTTCCGGCGCCGGCCAAGGCAGGGGATCGGGGCGGAGGTTGTTCACCACCCAATCCGGCGCGAAATCGCGTTGTCGATTGGCGCGTGAAATTCAGACCAAAGATATTAACGCGCCTCAAACTCGGTTAAAGCGACGTCACCCTCATGACGCTGCCGCCAAATGGGTCTGATCGACGGTCACGATAGTCGCAGCGGCATCAACCGGCCGCATCCGACGCATACCTTCGGCTGGCGATATCACCGGAACATAACCAAGCTCTTCGCGTGCGCGACTTATATCGATGGTGAAATCCTTGCCGATCAGGCGCAGCATCTGCCGGGTGATCGGAGGCTCGCCCTTGCGGCGGAAGGCTCGCCAGACCGCACCCATAAGGCCGGCCGTGGCCCAGGCAACGCCGAACGGTACGCTGCGCTCCTTGGGGGTGACGTTGCGGCTGCCGAGCAGACGCGTCAGGAACGACTTCAATGTGGTGTCCTCCCCATCACTCACAAAGAAGGCTTCGCCGCCCGATCCGCAGTCGGCGGCGAGGATCAGTGCGTGGCACAGGTTATCGACATGGCAGGTGGAGAGCGCCTGTCCACCACCTGCGACCCATTGGAACTGCCCCTTGCGAACCGTCTCGATCATGTGGTCAAGGGCGGGCATGTCTGGCCCCCAGATGAAGGGAGGACGAATGGCCACCGTTGAAAATCCCGCACGCCGGCCGTTCGCCGCCAGCAGCACTTCCTCTGCTTCGGCCTTGGAGGCTGCATAAGGGGCAAACGCCATCTTCTGCAGGGCCATGGCCTCGGTCGCGCCACGCATCGGTTCAGGCCGGCCCATCACGACAGCAGCGGCGCTGACATAGATGACGCGGCGCACGCCGGCCCGCTCCGCCGCCTCGATGACATTGCCGGTGCCGTCAACGTTGATCCGGCGGAACTCGGACATCGGTCCCCAGAGCTTGAAATGCGCCGCGACATGAAACACCACCTCAACCCCTTCCATGGCCTGTGTCAGCGAGGCGCGGTTTACAAGGTCGCCGGCGACGGGTTCAGCACCCAGCGCCTTAACGCCTGCCAGCGCTTCTGTGCTGCGACCGAGCGCGCGGACGCGCCAGCCGTCCGAGAGCAGGCGGCCGATGAGATGTCTACCGACAAAGCCGGATCCGCCGGTAACGAGGGCGACACGGGATGTAGGCCGCGGTGAAATGCTGCTCATGACGATCTCCTTGGGTTCCGTTTGATCCAAGGTGCCACATCCATGAACGATACACAATACAAAATATGAATTCTGTTACATGTTGCGATTATGCCGTCGCTGCGCTAAGACCCGTGCATGACAAACGACGCGCCCCATCATCGTGACCGCATCCTCGACACGGCTGCCGAGCAGGTTCGCCGCTTTGGCGAGGCAAAAACCAACGTGGTCGATATCGCCAAGGCCATGGGACTGTCCCATTCGGCGATCTACCGGCACTTCCGCTCGAAGGCGGAGATCTTCGATGGCCTTGCTGCACGAACCATGGCCGAGGAAGCCGAACTGGCGAGCCGTTTCGTCAACGCAGATGGTTCTGCGAGCGACAGGCTGCGCGGTCTCGTGCTGGCGCTCCATCGGAGTAAACGCGCCAAGCTGGGGGACGACCCGGAGATCCACGGCCTCTACCGCCGGATCGTGACGGAGCGCCCGGACCTCGTCGCCGACTATGCGCGACGAATGACAGGGCTCGTCCGGCAGGTGCTGGAAGATGGGGTCGCCCGGGGAGAATTCCGCACCCTTGATCTCGACGCTGCTGCCGGTGTGGTGCGAGACGCGGTCACGGTCTTCGTCCATCCCGCTCATGTGGAGCAGGCTGTCGTGGCGGGGCTTGATATGGAACCAAGGCTTCATGCAGTGCTGGATGCCCTGGCCGTCGCTTTCGCGCCAACCAGCCGGTCCTGATAATTGGTCGCCGATATCGGAGTGTTATTCAAGCCGACGCTTGGGGCATAACCGGCATCCTACGAAAACCTTGAAGCTGATGCCGGGTACTTCCAAGATGACCATCTTGGGGTAGAAGAAGCAAAATAGGCCGGACAGGGAGGCATCCAACCCGCTAGGTTCTGTCTGAGGCATTCATTCGTTAACGCATCCTGGCAACCACTGCACCATGCACGAGCTGGTGATGCGTTGCTTGCTTCTGCTCTACTCGACAGCGTCTTGGAACAACGTTTGTGACTCAAATGCTTTGGGGGGCTTGATCGCGAGTATTCTGAGACTCAATCCCGCATCAAGTTTGGTGCTGTGTTTTGGCAATGCGGGGGCAGGTCAGGCGGGATGAATTGACGGGGGAGGGGCCGAGAGAGGGATCTCGCGACAAGGCCAGATGGATCAATATCCTATCTGGATCGGCTCAGAAATGTTTGTGAGTATATCGACGAAAAGCAGCTTAAAATTAGCTGTCCACGCTGGTCCGCGTTCCGATACAAGTCATCGTATAAGTCGACCTTAGTGCTGCTGTCAACGTACTGAGGTCGGAACAGTGATCGGGACCTGGCCTTCTCTTGGGGTTGCTTGCCGCCAGAATGGGCGACTTTAGCCGCTGGTGTTGGGATAGAGCACATAAAGGTGCCCGATAGCGCGGCCGATGATCACGGTCGAATGCTTGCGCCTCAACAAACCGAAGCCAGTTCGTCGCTCGCCGCACCCTAGGTCCAATTCGCCACAAACGTCGACTTCATATGTGACATCGATTATCTATAATCTATGACCAAAGAGACAGACGAGACCATTTCCGACCGGATCGCGCGCATTCTCGCGGATCGGATCATATCGGGCGCGATCCGGCCAGGCGCACGGTTGCGGCAGGATTATGTCGCAGCAGAGTTCGGCGCCAGCCACGTACCGGTGCGCGAGGCCTTTCGCGCGCTGCAGAAACAGGGCCTGGCGGAGAGCGAGCCTTGGCGCGGGTTCCGCGTCACCGAGTTCGATATCGCCGAATTGCGCGAGGTCGCCGAGATGCGGGCGAGCCTCGAATCGCTAGCCCTACGCCATGCTGCGCCAAACCTGACGCGGGCAATTCTCGATGAGGCAGAAGAGGTTACCCGGCACGGCGATCGCGCCGGCAATGTCCGCGACTGGGAGGCCGCGAACCGCAGATTTCATCATCTGATCCTCACACCGTGCCACATGCCGCGCCTGCTGCGCACGATCGACGACCTGCAGGCGGCGAGCGCGCGCTTCCTGTTTGCCGCTTGGCGCAGCGACTGGGAGGCACGCACAGACCACGACCACCGTGCCATCCTTGATGCCCTGCGGAAGGGCCAGACCGAATTTGCCTGTTCGACCCTGGCACGCCACGTAGGCTGGATCGGCAAGCGCAAGCCGACATCAAAAAATGCCGATATCAGAGAGACTTATGAAATTCCCGGCTGATTATCTATAATCTGCATTGATCATATAAAACTGACTCCGGAATTATAGATAGCGTCGAAACCTATCTTCGGAGAACCGCCTCATGGCCTTGCTCACACCTTCTCTGACCCGCCCGGCATCACTCTGGCGCGGTGCAGCCCTCACGCTTTTCGGCGCGGTGCTGATCATGATCGGCGCCAAGGTGCAGATCCCGTTCTGGCCCGTGCCGATGACACTGCACACGCTCGCGGTGTTCTTTCTGGCCGCGGCGCTCGGTCCCCGGCTCGGCTTTGCAGCCATGGCCGCCTATCTCGCCGCCGGGGCGGTGGGCCTTCCGGTATTTTCCGGCTCGCCGGCGCGCGGGATCGGACTTGCCTACATGGCGGGGCCGACCGGCGGCTATCTCATCGGCTACCTGCTCTCGACCCTCGTGATCGGCAGGCTGGCCGAAGGGAATGGCCTGATGCGGCTGGCGCTGGCGATGCTTGCCGGTCTCGCCGTGGTCTATGCCTTCGGCCTGGCATGGCTCGCATTGTTCGTGCCGGCCACCGGCCTGATCGCCGCCGGCCTCGCTCCGTTCATCCTCGGCGATCTGATCAAGATCGCGCTGGCGGTCGCCCTGATCACCGGCCTCGGCCGCCTCAAGGGTCGCGCGGCATGACCGGTGCCAAGATCAGAACCGACTGGACCATGGACGAGGCGCGGGCGATCCACGCCCTTCCATTTCCGGACCTGATCCACCGGGCGCAGACCGTGCATCGGGCCCATTTCGACCCGACCGCGATCGAGACGGCGAGCCTCTTGAGCATCAAGACCGGCGGCTGCCCGGAGGATTGCGGCTATTGCTCGCAATCGGCCCACCACCGGACCGGCGTGAAGGCGACGAAGCTGATGGCGACCGACGATGTTCTGGCAGCCGCACGGCGCGCGAGGGACGCGGGCGCGCAGCGCTTCTGCATGGGGGCTGCCTGGCGCAGCCCTAAGGACCGCGACATGGACAAGCTCTGCGCCATGGTGCAGGGCGTCTCGGAACTCGGGCTCGAAACCTGCATGACGCTCGGCATGCTGAAACCGGATCAGGTGGCGCGGCTGAAGGCGGCCGGGCTCGATTTCTACAACCACAATATCGATACCTCGCCGGACTATTATCGCGAGATCGCCACCACGCGGACGATGGCGGACCGGCTGGAGACGGTCGAGCATGTCCGCAAGGGCGGCATCAGGGTCTGTTGCGGCGGGATCGTCGGCATGGGCGAAACGGAAGAGGATCGCATTGCCATGCTGGTGACGCTCGCGACCCTGCCAGCCCATCCCGACAGCGTGCCGGTCAACCTGTGGAACCCGGTCGAGGGCGTGCCGGTGCAGGAAACCGCAAGCCCGGTCGATCCGTTCTCGCTCGTCCGTCTCGTGGCGCTCGCGCGCATCCTGATGCCGGCCTCGGTGGTGCGGCTCTCCGCTGGACGCACGGGAATGAGCGATGAATTGCAGGCGCTCTGCTTCCTTGCCGGCGCGAATTCCATTTTCGTTGGCGATCAGTTGCTGACGACCGGCAACCCCGCGGCCTGGAGGGACCACGACCTGTTGCAACGGCTCGGGATGCATGTGGCGCCCGCCAGGCCTCAAGACACCACCATGGCGGCCGAGTAGCTCAATCAGGCAAGCTTCGGGCGAGGATATCCACCGCCCGGGCAATCTGCCCCTCGTCCAGCGCCGCGTAGCCGAGACGAAGGGCTTGCGGCGCGGCGCGATCAAGGGCGAAGTGCGTTCCGGGCAGCAGCGCAAGCCCGGCCACGCCGGCCCGCTCCGCCCAGGCGTCGGCGGAGACATTCTCGCAGTGCAGCCACAGCGCCAGCCCGCCCGCAGGCCGATCGAAGAAGATCCGCCCGCCCAGATGCGCCGACAGCGCCGACGCCAGGACGTCGCGCCGGGCCCGGTAAATGCGACGGGCCTTCCGCGCATGGCGGCCGAGATCGCCGTCGCGGATCAGGTCCGCCAGCGCGGCCTCAAGCGGCGCGTCGCCCTGCCGGTCGATGGCCGCACGCGCGGCCGCCATGCGGGTCAGCAACGGCTCCGGGGCCATGGCATATCCGAGACGGATACCGGGCGAGAGCAGTTTGGAGAGCGAGCCCACATAGATCAGCGGCAGGCCTGCCGGGGCCCGGGCCGCAAGCGGCAGGACCGGGCGCCCCTCGAAGCGGTACTCGTGATCGTAGTCATCCTCGATCAGCGTGATGCCGTGACGCTCGACGGTGTCCAGAAGCTTCAGCCGCCGCGCCGCGCCCATGGTGACCGTGGTCGGATACTGGTGATGGGGCGTGACATAGACCGCCGCGATGCGCGGATCGCTTTCAATCGCCGCCTCAAGCGCCGCGACCGACAGCCCGCCCGCATCAACGGGAATGCCACGCACGGAAGCGCCCGCGGCCCGGAAGGCCTCCCAGGCCAGCGGGTAGCCGGGTTCCTCCACGGCAATCGCCTGACCGGGCTTCACCGCCGCCCTGGCCGCCAGGAACAGCGCCATCTGGCTGCCGCGCGTGATCAGCAGCCGCGCCGGATCGGCGACCACGCCCCGGTCCGAGGCGAGGTAGGACGACAGCGCATGACGCAGGACCGGCGTGCCCCGGGCATCGCCATAGTCCGCGCCGCCGCGGAAGGCCGGCGACAGCAATGCCCTGCGGAAGGCGCGCGCCAGCGCCTTGTCCGGCACCAGCCTGGGATCGGGAGCACCATCGCTGAAGGCGAGATGCGGGCGGACGGTAGCGGGCTCTCTGGGCACGGACACCGAAACCGGCTCCGCCATGCTTTCGGGCAGATCCTCGGCGACGAATGTGCCGCGCGCCGGTTCGGCATGGAGCCAGCCCTGCGTCATGAGCTCCTGGTAGGCGGCGTCGACCGTGTTTCGGTGAACGCCGAGCGCGCGCGCCAGCGCCCGCGTCCCCGGCAGACGGGCGCCGGGCTTCAGGCGGCCACGCATGATGTCACGGGTGATCGCGTCGGCAATCGCCAGAAACAGCGGGCCGGAAGGCTCCTTCTCGATATCCAGCGCAAGCGGTTCCGATGCCATGACAACCGGCCTATCCAAAGTTTCAAAACTGGCACTTTTGTTCAGGCCGGATATTCGCGAGACACATGGAAAAACGCAAGAGGCCCAAATGTCGAAATCCGCCCTGATCCTGCGCCATCTCGCTTTCGAGGACCTTGGCAGCTTTGGCCCGGTGCTTGACGAAGAAGGCTACCGTATCAACCATGTCGAAGCTGGCATCGATGCCTTGCCGGATTCGCGCGACCCCGATCTCGTGGTGGTGCTCGGCGGTCCGATCGGGGTGAATGACGCCGATGCTTATCCTTGCATGAAGACAGAGCGCGACTGGCTGGCACCGCGTCTGGTTAGCCGCCGCCCGACGCTCGGCATCTGCCTTGGCGCGCAGCTCATGGCGGCGGCGCTCGGCGCGAAGGTCGCCCCGATGCCCCGCAAGGAAATCGGCTTTTCCGCCCTGGCGCTGACGGAGGCCGGCATCAACAGCCCGCTTCGCCACCTGCGGGATGTGCCGGTTCTCCACTGGCACGGCGAAGCCTTCGATATCCCGGATGGAGCGGACAGTCTCGCCAGCACCGCCGCCTGCGCGGCCCAGGCCTTTGCCATGGGCGCAACTGTTCTGGGGCTGCAATTCCACCCCGAAGCAGGCCAACTGCCCGCCTTCGAGCGCTGGCTCATCGGCCACAGCGTGGAACTGGCTGAGGCCCGCATCGACCCGGCCAGCCTGCGTCGCGAGGCCATCGCGCACGGTCCGGCGCTGAGGCATGCCGGCCAATCCATGCTCCGGGCATGGCTGCAGGACTTGCCGGCATGACCATGATCACCCTTCTGACCGGGCGCGCCAGTCCGCTGGCGGGAAGCGACGTGCAAAGCGGCATCATGAAGGCGCCGGTGACGGGGCCGCTTCGGCTCGGCCCTGAAGGGTTCGAAGGCGACGAGCAGGCCGACCGGCGGGTGCATGGCGGCGTCGAAAAGGCCGTGCACCATTACCCGTTGGATCATTATCCGCTCTGGCGTGAAGAACTCGGCGATCTGCCGGCGCTTGCCGTTCCCGGCGGATTTGGCGAGAACATCTCGGCATCCGGCCCGACCGAAAACACCGTCGCTGTGGGAGATGTTTTCCGGCTGGGCACGGCACTTTTGCAGGTCTCGCAAGGGCGGCAGCCCTGCTGGAAGCTCAACCACCGCTTCAACGTGGCGGACATGGCCCGCCGTGTGCAGCAGAGCGGCCGCACCGGCTGGTATTATCGCGTGCTGGAAGACGGACTCGTTAAGACGGGAGACCGGCTTGAACTGGTGGACCGCGTCGCACCGGACTGGACGCTGCACCGGCTCTGGCATGCGCTTTATGTCGACCGGCTGAACCTGGACGAACTGAAGGGCATAGCAGCCCTCGACGTGCTGGCCGAAGGCTGGCGGAAATATGCGGTTCGGCGGCTCGAGAGCGGTCGGGTGGAGGATTGGCGCAACAGACTGGACGGCACTGCATGACCTCTCCTCCCTTCGTGATATCGATCCAGAGTCAGGTCGTGTTCGGCCATGTCGGCAATTCCGCGGCCGTGTTTCCGATGCTCGCGGCCGGGCTGGAGGTGGCGGCGATCCCGACGGTCATCTTCTCCAACACGCCCGACTATCCGACGTTGCGTGGCCGGGCTCTGCCGCCGGAATTCTTCTCGGACCTGTTGCAGGGCGCACGCGAGCGCGGCCTGCCGGAACGCGCGGATTTCATCCTGACCGGCTATATCGGCTCGCTCGATGTGGCGCTGATGGTCGCAGATTTCGTGGCCGAGGCCAAGGCCGTCAATCCGCGCCTCACGTACGTCTGCGACCCCGTGATGGGCGACACAGGCCCCGGCCTCTATGTACCGGAAGCCATTGCCGACGTCATGCGCGACCGATTGCTGCCGATGGCCGATATCGCGACGCCGAACCCGTTTGAACTGAGCTGGCTGACCGGGCAGCCGATCGCGTCCATGGCGGACCTCAAAGCAGCGCGAGCCTTTCTCCGCATCGCGTCCGAAGCCCATCTGATCGCCACGGGCTGCGCGCTCGACGATACGGCCGCCGGCCACATTGAAAGCGTGATACTCGGAGCCGCCGGCGCAAGCCGTCATCCTGTGGAGCACCTGCCGGTCGCGCTTCCGGGAACGGGCGATCTGTTTGCCGGGCTGATCGTCGCGGGGCTCGCGCGCGGATTGCCCCTGACGCAAAGCGTCGAGGCAGCGCAGCGCCTCACATCGCGCGCACTGGACCACGCCCGTGCCCTCGGCGCCGGCGAAGTGGTTTTGAGCGAACCGGAGTTCCGTCGCGCTCTTCTGACGCTCGCGGTACCGTAAAAGGGGCTTTTCCCCGCGCATCACGGGCATGCCGAAGGTCGGCCGGTGTGCGCAAGAAGCCAGTGCCTGGACAGGTCCAGCCGCCAGCCGGTTTGTCCCCGCTTCTTTCGGACGATCTCCGTCGAAAGCACGTCGTCAATCCGTGCGCGTCCTGCCACCTCTCTCAAGGCCAGAGTTTGCCGCTTCTCAAAGTCGTGCTCCCGCAACAGCGCCTCCCGGCATTCGAGGACGGCAGCCCTTTCGACAAGGAGGTTCGGATGCGCGGCCTTGCGGAAGCTGCTCGGGGCGGGCGGGCCGATCTCGGGAGAAACCAGTCAGCATTGAAATCGATCGCACGCTTGGGATCTGTTCTTTCAGTCTGGTTGCGCAAGGCGCCCTGTATCGAACAACGGAACATGGGCGGAATATCCGTTGATCGAAAGCCCGCACAATGACTCAGCGCTCGGAATAGTCCACCGCCTCTTCCCGTCCCTTGCCGTCAAACCCGTGCATCTTCAGCGCCCATTGCAGGCCGATGACGGCGCCCTTCATGGGCTGGATGAGGGCGAAGGCGGCCAGCGCGGTCAGCGGCACCCAGACGGCGAGATGGAGCCAGTCGGGCGCGTCGAACAGTTCCGCGCCGGTCATATAGCCGCCGACCATGAAATGGCCGAGCACGAGAATGACGAGATAGGCGGGCAGGTCGTCGGCGCGGTGGTGGTGGATTTCCGTGCCGCAGTTCTCGCAATGGTCCACGGTCTTCAGGTATTTGTAGAACAGCTTTCCCTTGCCGCAGGCGGGGCAGCGGCCCTTGAGGCCCGTCAGCATGGCGGGCGCGAGACGGCGCTCGTCGGCGGGCGTTTCGCCAAAGCGGCGGTGATTGTCGTCGGCCTGTTCGGGCATGATGTCCTCCGTGAGGCCCGATTTATCCCGAAAGTCTGACGAAACGCAATGGTGCGGGTTGACTGTGGCGGGTAGCGCGGCATGGGCAATGCCACCCGATCTCCCCCTCAAGGGGGAAGATTGATGGCGGTGGGGCTTTACCCAGGGCTCGCATGGTGCTGTGTCGTTCATCCGGCGAACCGCCGGCAAAGGCCGTAAAGCCGTTCCGGCGCCTTGCCGCGCGGCGCAGACCGTGGCGTTGCCGTTGGTCCAGCCGCCGCCGCCTGTCAGGCGAAAGCCTTCGCCGAGCGGGGCGTGGGTGGCGCCGGGCTCGTCTTATAAAAGTCCGGGAAAGCCCGTCGTCTGCCTCAGCGCCGGCCGCGTCCGCTGCGCCGTCCCGCGCCGCCGCCGCGCATCGGGCGGCCGGTCTTCGACTTGTGGAAGGACCGGGTGGGGGCGGGGAGCTTGCGGCCCGACGACAGCATCTCGAAGCGCAGCGCGCCCGCAAGCGGGATCGCCTCCACAAGCTGAACCTCGACATTGTCGCCCAGCTGATAGCCGAGATTGGATCGCTCGCCGACCAGCGCCTGGCGCACCTCGTCATGCACATAGTAATCGCCGCCAAGGGTGGAGACCGGCACGAAGCCGTCGGCCCCATATTCCGGCAAGGCGATGAACAGGCCGGAGCGGGTGACGCCGGCAACGCGGCCGTCAAAACTCTCGCCGATACGGCTTGCCAGATGATGGGCGATCAGCCGGTCGACGGTCTCGCGTTCGGCGGCCATGGCGCGGCGCTCGAAGGTGGAGATTTCGGCGGCGATATCATCGAGCTGCTCTTCCTCCTCGCGCTCCAGGCCGCCCTCGCCAAGATGGAGGGCGGCGACCAGCGCGCGGTGGACGATCAGGTCGGCATAGCGGCGGATCGGCGAGGTGAAATGCGCGTATTTCATCAGATTGAGGCCGAAATGCCCGCCATTTTCCGGCGAATAGACGGCCTGGCTCTGCGAGCGCAGCACCATTTCGTTGATCAGGTCCTTCTGCGGCGACTGTTCGGCCTTTGCCAGAATGCCGTTGAAGGAATTGGCCCTGAGATTGCCGCCCTTGGCGAGCGGAATAGAAAGCGTCGCCAGGAATTCGCGCAGGCTCTCCTGCTTGGACAGAGACGGCGCGTCATGGGTGCGGTAGATCAGCGCCTGGCGCTTCTTCTCCAGCGTCTCGGCAGCCGCCACATTCGCCTGGATCATCATTTCCTCGATGAGCTTGTGCGCATCGAGACGCGGCGGCACCACCACCTTGTCCACCGTGCCGTCATCCTTCAGCAGGATGCGGCGCTCGGGCATGTCGAGTTCCAGCGGCTGGCGGCGGTCGCGTCCGCGCTTCATCGTCTCGTAGGCGGCCCAGAGCGGCTTCAGCACGGGTTCCAGCAGCGGGCCGGTCTTGTCGTCGGTCCTGCCGTCGATGGCGGCCTGCGCCTGCTGGTAGGAGAGCTTCGCCGCGCTCTTCATCATGATGCGGTGGAAGGTGTGGGAGGCCTTGCGGCCATCCTTCGAGAACACCATGCGCACGGCCATGGCCGGGCGATCCTCGCCCTCGCGCAGCGAGCAGAGGTCGTTGGAGATGCGTTCCGGCAGCATCGGCACGACGCGGTCGGGGAAATAGACAGAGTTGCCGCGCTTCAGCGCCTCGCGGTCAAGCGCGGATTTGTGGCGCACATAGTAGGAAACGTCGGCGATCGCGACGGTGACGATGACGCCGCCCTCGTTTTCAGGCCGCTCGTCAGGCTCGGCAAAGACCGCGTCGTCATGATCCTTGGCGTCCGCCGGGTCGATGGTGACGAGCGGCACGTCGCGCCAGTCCTCGCGGTTCTTCATCGTCGCGGGCTTGGCCGCTTCGGCCTCGTCGATCACCTCTTTCGGGAAGATGTGCGGAATGCCGTGCGCATGGATGGCGATCATCGACACGGCTTTTTCCGATGCCAGCGAGCCGACAATGGTCAGCACCTCGCCGCGCGGCAGGCCGTAGCGACCCGAGCGCTTGACGTCGGCCTCGACAAGGTCTCCGTCCTTCGCGCCATTGAGCGCGGTCTCGTCGATGGCGATCTCGTTGTCGCGGCGGTCGATCGGCATCAGCCGGGCCGAACCGTCGTCGAACATACGGATAACGCCGAGGGCGGCCGCGCGCCGCTTGTCGATCACCTTGATGATGCGGGCGGTATAGGCCGGGCCGGTTTCCGATTTCGACGGAAAGATCTTGGCAACGATCCGGTCGTTGAGGCCTGCGGTCGGCACCTTGCGCTTGCCGTTCTTGCCGCCGCCGGACTGGCGGATGAGGACGGCAGGGGCTGCCCCTTCCTCCTCTGGCCATTCGGCCGGCCGGCCGATCAGTTCGCCATCCTTGTCGCGGGTGGTGATGTCGAGCACGGTAACGGGCGGCAGCGCGCCGGGACGGACGAGGCTCTTGCGCTTCTTCTGCAGCATGCCCTCGTCCTCGAGGTCGCGCAGCAGGTCCTTCAGCGCGACGCGGGCCGCGCCCTTGATGCCGAAGGCCTTGGCGATCTCGCGCTTGGAGGCGCGGTCGGGATTGTCGGCGATGAACTTCAGCACCACGTCGCGCGGCGGCACCTCGCCGTGAATGATCGCGTCGGGCTTGGCGGAGCCCGTGCCGGTCCTGGGTTTTGCGCTCAACTGTCGCTCTTTTCGGCCTCGGCCTCATCGGTCTTCTTCTTTCTCGAAGCCGATGCCTTCTTGGTTGCCGAAGCGGTTTTGGTGGTTGTCTTCTTTTCCGCCGTCTTCTTGGCCGGAGCCTTCTTCTTGGCAGGCTTTTTCGCGCCGGTCTTTTCCACGCGCGCTGTCAGCAGCGGAACGGCCTCTTCCATCGTCACCGATTGCGGGTCCTTGCCCTTAGGAAGCGTGGCGTTGATCTTGCCCCACTTCACATAGGGACCATAGCGGCCGTCATTGACGGTCACCTCGCCGCCGCCATCGGGATGTTCGCCGAGCGACTTCAGCGCGGCCGGCGCGGAGCGGCGGCGTCCGCCATTGGCGCGCTTGTCGGCGATGATCGAGACGGCGCGGTTGACGCCGACGGAGAACACATCCTCGATGCTTTCCACATTGGCATAGGTACCGTCATGCAGCACGAAGGGGCCATAGCGCCCGAGACCGGCGGAAATCATCTTGCCGTCTTCCGGATGCGGACCGACCTCCCTCGGCAGCGACAGAAGCTGCAGCGCCTTTTCCAGGTCGATGTCTTCCGGCTTCCAGCCCTTGGGCAGAGACGTTCGTTTGGCTTCCTTGCCTTCGCCGCGCTGCACATAGGGGCCGAAACGACCGGTCCTCAGCGTCACGGTCTCGCCGGTTTCGGGGTCAACGCCGAGTTCGTTCGGCTCGTTCGGATTGATGCCGTTGGCCTCGGCGTCCGCGTCTGCGCCGAGCTGGCGGGTGAAGTTGCATTCCGGATAGTTGGAGCAGCCGACGAAGGCGCCGTATTTGCCGAGCTTCAGCGAAAGCTTGCCGGTGCCGCAGACCTGGCAGGTGCGCGGATCGGAACCGTCCTCCCGCTTGGGGAAGACGAGCGGCGCCAGCGCCTCGTTGAGCGCATCAAGCACATTGGTGACGCGCAGTTCCTTGGTGTCCTCGATCTGGGCGAAAAAGTCCTTCCAGAAGTCGCGCAGGACCTGCTTCCACTCCAGCGAACCGTCGGAAATCCTGTCGAGCTTTTCCTCAAGGTCGGCGGTGAAATCATATTCCACATAGCGATTGAAGAAGTTTTCGAGGAAGGCCGTTACCAGCCGTCCCTTGGCCTCCGGCGTCAGCTTGCGGTTCTCGATGACGATATATTCGCGGTCGCGCAGCGTCGCCAGCGTCGAGGCATAGGTCGACGGGCGGCCGATGCCGAGCTCTTCCAGCTTCTTGATCAGCGAGGCTTCCGAATAGCGCGGCGGCGGCTCGGTGAAATGCTGGGTGGCACGGATTTTTTCCTTGTCGACCTTCTCCTCGGCATTGATTTCCGGCAGGCGGCCATCATCCTCGTCATCGTCGGACGGCTGCTTCTCCTCGCGATTGTCGGCATAGGCCTTGAGGAAACCGTCGAATTTCACCACCGTGCCGACGGCGCGCAGGCCGGCGGTCTCACCACCCTTGGCCGCGGTGATCTCAGCGGTCGTACGTTCCATCTCGGCGGATGCCATCTGGCTGGCAATGCCGCGCTTCCAGACGAGGTCGTAGAGGCGGAACTGGTCGGCATCGAGATATTTCTTAACCGATTGCGGCGTGCGGGTGAAATCGGTCGGGCGGATGGCTTCATGCGCTTCCTGCGCGTTCTTGGCCTTCACCGAATAGTGGCGCGCCTCGGCCGGCAGGTAGCGCTGGCCGAACTGATCGCCGATCGCGTCGCGCGCGCCGGCGATGGCTTCCGGGGCCATGGAAACGCCGTCGGTACGCATATAGGTGATGAGACCGGCGGTTTCGCCGCCGATATCGACGCCTTCATAGAGCCGCTGGGCGACTTGCATCGTCCGCGACGCCGAGAAACCGAGACGCGACGAGGCGGCCTGCTGCAGCGTCGAGGTGGTGAAGGGAGGGCCGGGGTTGCGGCGCACGGGCTTCGCCTCGACGCTTGCCACCGAATAGGTCGCGCCTTCGAGAAGCGTCTTGATGCGGCCGGCATGCTCGCCGTCCCTGATCGAGTTCTTCTGGACGCGCTTGCCGTCGGCCTGCACAAGGCGGGCTTCGAAGCCATCGCCGCGCACGGTCTTCAGGTCGGCGACGATGTTCCAGTATTCTTCCGGGACAAAGCGCTCGATCTCGCTTTCGCGGTCGCAAACGAGGCGCAGCGCCACGGATTGAACGCGGCCGGCCGAGCGGGCGCCCGGCAGCTTGCGCCAGAGCACCGGCGACAGGTTGAAGCCGACGAGATAGTCGAGCGCGCGGCGGGCGAGATAGGCGTTGACCAGCGCCTCGTCGATGTCGCGCGGATGGGCCATGGCATCGAGCACGGCCTTCTTGGTGATGGCGTTGAAGACGACGCGCTTGACCGGCTTGTCCTTCAGCACCTTCTTCTTCTTCAACAGGTCAAGCACATGCCAGGAGATCGCTTCGCCTTCCCTGTCCGGGTCGGTCGCCAGAATGAGGCCGTCGGCGTCCTTGACCGCGTCGGCGATATCCTTCACCCGCTTGGCAGAGGCGGTGTCGACCTTCCAGGACATGGCGAAGTCCTCGTCCGGCAGAACCGAGCCGTCCTTCGGCGGCAGGTCGCGCACATGGCCGAAAGACGCCAGAACCTTGTAGTCCTTGCCCAGATATTTGTTGATGGTCTTCGCCTTGGCGGGGGACTCTACAACGACTACGTCCATGTCTTCCGTCTCAATTCTGTCTGTGCCTTCTCGCGCGCATCTTCGGCTGCCTCCCCGGCGCGGTCAACAGAGCGGGAGAAGCCTGCCGGGCTCCGCCTGTCTTGCCAGCGCGTTTTGGAAGGCCGTCAGCGGGAGCGCGGTCGGCATTTTCCGTCAGCGTGTGCCGGGATGACGCTGGTGCGAAAAGGCGTGGCAGAAGTCCACGGTCCTGTCGTCGCAAGCGTTCTCTCAAGCTCGATCGGCACTGCCTTTACCGCGAAAACGGGGGGCAGTGCAAACCCGACCTTCGTGCCGGTTCCTTCGAGTGTCGAAATGGACAGGGTTTGACGTCCGGTCAAGGGCCGTTGTGGATTTTCACGCAAATACAACCAGCGACAACCGCAAGACAATACCTTTATCAATTGCAATCCCGCGCTGGAGCGGTATTGTTCAAAACAAGACGAAGTCATGGCGAAACAACGGCCAGGCAAGGCTTATGGGTGAATACATGCCAGCGAACATCTCCGGGAACGATAATGAAAGAAGACTGACGGAAGACGAAATTATATATATAAGGCAGATACTTGGCCAGCTTCGTCGCCTTTCTGACAAGGAAGGGACGGAAATTTTATGCTACCTGATCGACATGGCCTATCTTGAGGCGGGTGAAGTTCAGTCCCAACTGATCACGAAGGTAAGGGGAAAGTAGAAATCTGATATTAGTTTCAATTCAGGGTGGTTGCGTTGATACCTTTTTGATCGGAGATGAACAACCGATCACGCAAGAGATATCCGTCCGCCGGGATGGCGGACCAGCCGGCCGGCGAGATCGAGTTCCAGAAGGATCAATTGAACGGTGGCCGCATTCACCCCCGTAAACCGGATCAGGTCGTCAATCTCGCAGGGGCTCGGGCCGAGCGCCTCGGCAACGCGCTGACGATCGTCCTCGGCCGGTTCGGAGGGAGCCTCGCCCTCCGGCTCGGGCTCCTCTCCGGCGTTGCCGGTAAATGGCAGATCAAGGTTTGACAGCGGCGCGAGCGCCTCCAGAACGTCCTCCGGCGAACAGACGATCATCGCGCCCTGTTTGATCAGGCCATTGCTGCCCTGGGCGCGCGGATCGAGTGGCGAGCCGGGAACGGCAAGCACCAGCCGGCCGGCCTCGTTGGCCAGCCGCGCGGTGATCAGCGAGCCGGAGCGCATGGCGGCCTCGACGACGACGATGGCGAGCGCGGAACCCGCGATCAGCCTGTTGCGCCGGGGAAAGTCCCGCGCGCGCGGCTCCCAGCCATAAGGCATTTCGCTGATGGCAACGCCACCCTCCGTGCAGATCCTGCGGTAGAGCTCTGCGTTTTCCGGCGGATAGATCCGGTCAAGGCCGCCGGCAAGGGCGGCAAGCGTGCCGTGTTTCAGACTTGAATGGTGGGCGGCGGCGTCAATGCCGCGGGCAAGGCCGGAGGCCACCGTGTAGCCCGCGCCCGCCGCCGCGCCGGCAATCATGGCCGCGAATTTGGCGCCGGCGACGGAGGCGTTGCGCGCCCCGACGATGCCAAGCGTCGGCCGCCTCGCGGTCTCGCCGCTGCCGCACATGGCCAGAAGCGGCGGCGCGCCGTCGATCGCCCGCAGGGCCGGCGGATAGTCGGGCTCGCCGATGGCGACGAAGCGGCCGTCATGGCGGGCGGCCATCTCCATCTCGCGTTCGGCATCGGCAATGCTGGCAACGCGGATGCGCTTCATGGCGCCCCCGCGCTTTGCCAATTCGGGCAGCATGTCGAGCGCCTTTTCGGCGCTGCCGCAATGATTTATGAGTTCGCGAAAGGTCGCCGGGCCGACATTGTCGCTTCTGATCAGCCTGAGCCAGGCGATGCGCTGGCTCTCGGAGAGCGAAATGCCGGAGGCGCTCAACGGGCGGCTTCCCTTTTATGGCGCAGCGCCGAAGCGCCGCCTTGAGAAGCCAGACTGTCCGTCACCCCTTGTCTCCGATCCTGCTTTCCTTGCCCGAGATCAGGCGTTCGATATTGGCCTTGTGCCGCCACCAGGAAATGATGGTGAGGACGGCCATGACCAGTGAAGCCTGCGGTTGATCCATTATCCACAAGGCAACCGGAATCACAAGCGTTGCGACAAGCGCCGACAGCGAGGAATAGCGCGAAAGCCGGGCGACCAGCAGCCAGACGAAGGCGAAGATCAGGACGGCGGCGGGCGCGATGCCGAGCAGCACGCCGATATAGGTCGCCACGCCCTTGCCGCCCTTGAAGCCGAGCCAGACCGGGAAGAGGTGGCCGATAAAGGCCGCCGCGCCCGCGATAAGTCCCGCATCCGTTCCGTAAAGCTTGGCGCAGATGATGACGGCGAAGGTTGCCTTCAGCGCGTCGAGCAGCAAGGTGAGGGCGGCGAGATGCCGCTTGCCGGTGCGCAGAACATTGGTCGCGCCGATATTGCCGGAGCCCATCTTGCGGATGTCGCCGAGGCCGGCCATGCGGGTGATGAGATAGCCGAAGGGCAGGGACCCCAGAAAATAGCCGATCGCGATCACGATCAGCGCGTCAACGGGTGTCAGGTCGAAAGCGAACAGTTCCCCCACGATGCTCATCCTCTCCTAGCTGGCCTGGTAGACGCATTTTCCGGCGACATAGGTCCTGACGGCGCGGCCGGAGAAACGGGCATTCTCGAACGTGGTGTTCTTCGAAAGCGAGACCAGCCGGTCCGGCGTGACGATCCACGGCTCTTCCGGATCGATCAGCGTGATATCGGCCCGCGCGCCGGGCCGAAGCGTGCCGGCATCCAGATCGAACACCTTTGCCGGCCGGGTCGACATCGCGTCGATCAGCCGCATCAGCGGCACCTCGCCGGAATGATGCAGGCGGAGCGCGGCGGAGAGCATGGTCTCAAGCCCGATCGCGCCATCCTCGGCATCGGAGAAGGGCAGGCGCTTGGTGTCGACATCCTGCGGATCATGCGAGGAGACGATGATGTCGATCAGGCCGTTCTTCAGCGCCTCGACCATCTGCAGCCGGTCCTCCTCGTGGCGCAGCGGCGGCGTCAGCTTGAAGAAGGTGCGGTATTCGCCGATGTCGTTTTCATTCAGCGTCAGATTGTTGATCGAGATGCCGCTGGAAACAAAGGCCCCGCGCTCGCGCGCTACGCGGATCGCCTCGACTGATTCGGGCACGGAGATCAGGGCTGCGTGATAGCGCGCGCCGGTGAGCGCGGCGAGCCGCAGGTCGCGTTCGAGCGGAATGATCTCGGCCTCGCGCGGAATGCCGGAAAGGCCGAGCCAGCTGGCGAACAACCCCTCGTTCATCACGCCGGTCTCGCTGAGGTAACGGTCGCGCGGCTCCAGCGAGACCACGGCGTCGAAGGCGCGGGCATAGGTCATCGCCCGGCGCAGAACGCGGTTGTCGGAGAGCGAATAGCGGCCATTGGTGAAGGCCACCGCGCCTTCGCCCTTCAGCAGGCCCACTTCCGTCATCTCGAGGCCGGCAAGACCCTTGGTCAGCGCGGCCGCGGGAAAGATGTTGACCACGGCATTGTCGCGCGCGGTCTTCAGCACGAATTCCAGCAGCGCGACATCATCGATCGGCGGGTGGGTGTCGGGCATCATCACGAAGGAGGTGATGCCGCCGGCAGCCGCCGCAAGACTTGCCGAATGGATGGTCTCGGTGTGCTCGGCGCCGGGCTCTCCGACGAAGACATGGGCATCGACGAGGCCGGGGGCGGCGACAAGGCCGCGGCAATCGACGACGTCCGCGCCGTCCGGCGCGCCCTGGTTGGCGGCGTCGCGCCCAGCGGCGGCAATGCGGCCGTCCTCGACGATGATCGTGCCGGCCTCGTCAAGGTCGCGGGATGGGTCGATGATGCGGGCGTTGTTCAGAACCAGCGGTTTCATGCGCGTGCTCCTCCATTGTCCGAGAGCATCAGCGTTTCCATCACGGCCATGCGCACGGCGACGCCCATTTCCACCTGTTTCTCGATCACGCTCTGCGGGCCGTCGGCAACGTCGGTGGCAATTTCCACGCCCCGGTTCATTGGGCCGGGATGCATCACCAGCGCGTCTTCCTTGGCGGCCTTCAGCTTTTCGGCATCGAGCCCCCAGAAGCGGAAATATTCGCGGATCGAGGGCACGAAGGCGCCGGACATGCGCTCGCGCTGCAATCTCAGCATCATCACCACGTCGGCGTCCCTCAGCCCGTCTTCCATATTGTCGAAGACCTCGACGCTCATGTCGCGGATCCCGGCGGGCAGAAGCGTTGCCGGTCCGACGACGCGCACGCGCGCGCCCATCGTGTTGAGCAGGATGATGTTGGAGCGGGCAACGCGCGAATGCAGGATGTCGCCGCAGATGGCGACCACGATATTGTCGAGCCGCCCCTTGGCCTGGCGGATGGTGAGCGCGTCGAGCAGGGCCTGCGTCGGGTGTTCATGCGCGCCGTCGCCGGCATTGATGACCGAGCAGGCGACCTTTTGCGAAAGCAGCGCGGCAGCGCCCGCCGAGGCGTGTCGGATCACCAGCACATCCGGGTGCATGGCATTCAGCGTCATCGCCGTGTCGATCAGCGTTTCGCCTTTTTTCACCGATGAATTGCCGACCGACATGTTCATCACGTCGGCACCAAGGCGTTTGCCGGCAAGCTCGAACGAGGCCTGCGTGCGGGTGGAGGCTTCGAAGAAGAGGTTGATCTGGGTGAGCCCGCGCAGAACGCTGTTCTTCTTTTCGCGGGAACGATTGAATGCTATGGCCTCTTCGGCCTTGTCGAGAAGCGTGCCGATATCAATGGGCGAAAGGCCCTTGATGCCGATCAGGTGGCGGTGGGGAAAGAAGACCATGAAGCTTTCCTCCATATGAGGCCGTGCGGTCTATCGCTTGAAGTCCTGGCGTCTATAATGGCTCGCCGGCTTTGCCGCAAGCTTTGACAGATTATATCGAACCGTGCCAACTCTGCGATCTGTCTTCAAATAGAAGTGCGTGAACGTCGATGAGCGACAATGATGTATTCAGGACGTTGAACCAGCCGAAACCGTGGAGCGGGTACAACGCCTTTCATTCCGATCCGCTTCTCGGCGATCTGACGCGCAATCTGGCGCGTCCGCTGCGTGACGAGTTCGACACGATCGGACGCTACGTGACCTCGCCGGAAGCGCAGGAACTGGCGCAGATGGCCAATACCAGCCTGCCGCAACTGAAGACTCACGGTCCCGCCGGCGAGCGGCTGGACACGGTCGCTTTCCATCCGGCCTGGCACGCGCTTCTGCGCCGCTCCATGTCGTCGGGGCTGCATTCCTCGCTCTGGGAACCGCCGCGCGATGCCGATTCGAAATCGAAGGCGCACAAGCTGAGAGCCGTCCGCCTGTTCCTGACGGCACAGCTCGAATGCGGGCATCTGGAGCCCTTGTCCGCCACTTCCGCCTCGCTTGCGGTTCTGGCGGCGACGCCGCAATTGCGCGCGGAATGGGCGCCGAAAATCCTGTCGCGCAAGTATGATTCGACCAACCGTCCGCAGGCGCAGAAAACGGCGACGACCGTCGGGCTGGCGATCACCGAGAAGCAGGCCGGCAGCGACACGCGCGCGCTGACCACAAAGGCCGCGCGTGTCAGCGAAGGCGTCTATCGCCTCACGGGCCACAAGTGGTTCGTCTCCGCGCCGATGAGCGATGCTTTCATCATGCTTGCCGATGTCGACGGCAAGCCGGGCTGCTTTCTGGTTCCGCGCCTGCTGGACGAGGGGCGCACCAACGCCCTGCGCTATCAGCGGCTGAAGGACAAGCTCGGACTGCGCTCGAACGCCGCAGCCGAGATCGAGTTTTCCGATGCCTTCGGCTTTCTGCTCGGCGCGCCGGATACCGGCTTGAGAACCATTCTCGACATGCTGACCCTGATGCGGCTCGACAGCGCCGTGATGGCCTCGGGTCTGATGCGCGCCGCCCTTGCCGAGGCGACTCATGCCGCGCGCGGTCGCAGCGTTCACGGCAAGGCTCTGGTGAGCCAGCCGCTGATGATGCGGGTGCTTGCCGATCTTGCGCTCGACGTGGCGGCGGCAGGCGCGCTTTCCTTCCGTCTTGCCGAGAGCTTCGATCGTGCCCGCGACAGCGCCGAGGAGGCGGCTTACGCCCGGGTGATGACGCCGGTGACCAAATACTGGACCACAAAGATCGCCCCCGCCGTGGTGGCCGAGGCGATGGAGGTGATGGGCGGCAACGGCTTCATCGAGGACCGGCCGATCACCCGTCATTATCGCGATGCGCCGGGCCTTGCGATGAACGATGGCGCCGGCAACATGATGGCGCTCGATCTGAGGCGCGTTGTCGAGCACGGCAGCGACCTGTTCGAGGCCGTCTTTCAGGTGATCGCGCGCGATCTCGGGGCCTCCGGCGCCAAGATCGTCGAATTGCTGCGCGCCGCCATGGCGCTGTGCAAGAACCATGAAAGCGCGGCCCGTATCTTCATCGAGCAGTTGGCGCTTGCGGCAGCGGCCGCCGAACTCTACCGGCTGGGCGCCGGCCGCATCGCCGACGCCTTTCTTGAAACCCGGCTGGCGGCGGGCTGGCGCTCCACCTACGGCATGCTCGATACGCGGTTTGACGCGAGCTATGTCGTGGAGCTGCTTTTTCCGGAAATGGATTGAGGCTTCGGCCAAAAGAAAAGGGCCATGCCCTGAGGCATGGCCCTTGTTTTGCTGACCTGCGGCGCTCCGCGAGCGGGGAGGACGCTCAAGCGGATTGCGGGGTCTGCACGACGCATCTGCTGCGCCGGAAACTTGCTCGATTAAAACAGCATAGAGCCGTTGGCGTTGCGGCGCAGTTCGTCGCGCGACTTGCCCAGCTTCTTCAGGGATTCGTCGTCAAGCTTCAGCAGTTCGGCATTGACGAAACGGTTGGCCTGGCTCTGACGGGCATTGGCAATGTTCTTGTAAGCGCTACGGAAGAAACCCATTTTCAGTTCTCCTTTTCCTGTAGACCATGCCGGACGGCTTTCCGTCCCTCGGTCCATTCCGCTTCGCGGCTATCAGCGCTGATCCCTTTGATCACCGCCGGCGCGAAGCCTTCATCAATCAACTGTCTGGAATATAGACCCTGGCTTCACCGTCTGGCAGGTGGGAAGCCGAATGGGAGCCATGCAGAAAACGCATGCATATTTCAGGAACTGGCAAAACACCTGTCATGCTGCACGAATATTATGCAGCGATGCCTGTGTACGGGCCTTGAACCCTTCGCGCTCCGGGATGATCGGCCACGGCGGATTGTTGTGATGCCGCTTCAAACGCTCTATCGTCGCGCCGATCGAATTGATTGGTGATTTTCATGTTTCAGTCCTTTGACGTTTCCGCCCGCCCGGAGCAGGCCGCCCCGCGCATCAAGGCCCTGCGCGATCTGTTTCCCTCCCTCGGCATCAACGCCTTTCTCGTGCCGCGCACGGATGAATACCAGGGCGAGTATGTGCCGCCGTCCGCCGAACGGCTCGCCTTCCTCACCAGCTTTACCGGGTCCGCCGGGGTGGCGCTGGTGATGGCGGAGACCGCGATTGTCTTCGTTGATGGCCGCTACACCTCGCAGCTGAAGATTCAGACCGACCCGGCGCTGATTGCCGGCGGCGATCTGGTCGGCTGCCCGCCTGCTGCATGGCTCACCGAAAACAGACCGGAAGGCATACGGCTCGGCATCGACCCGTGGCTGCATACGCCAAGCGAGGTCGAGCGGCTGAAGTCCGCGCTTGCCGAGATCGGCGGGGAGCTTGTCCTGCTTCCCGAAAACCCGATCGACCGGATCTGGCAGGAACGGCCCGCGCCGCCCGCAACGCCGGTGACCGTGCAGCCGCAGAAATTTGCCGGAAAGCCGGCGAAGGAGAAACTGGACGACATCGCGAAAGCTGCGCGCGACAAGCGGGCTGATGCGGTGCTGATCGCTGATTCGACCTCTGTTGCCTGGTTGTTCAACATTCGCGGCAATGATGTCGCCCATACGCCCGCACCGCTCTCGCGCGCGATCGTGAAGGCGGACGGCAGCGCCGTGCTGTTCCTCTCCCCCGAGAAGGTTTCCGGCGAGGCCAGGGCGCATATCGATGACCTTGCTGCGCTCGAAGCGCCCGAAGCCGTTTCTGGCCGTCTCGCGGCGCTTGCGGGCGAGGCGGTCATGCTCGACCGTTCCGCCGTGCCTTATGCCTGCGTCGAACTCATCGAGAAGGCGGGGGGCACGGTGATTGATGCGCCCGATCCGGTTGTCGCCGCCCGTGCGATCAAGAATGAGGGCGAACAGGCCGGCACGCGCACGGCGCATCTGCAGGACGGCGCGGCGATGGTTTCCTTCCTGAGCTGGCTTGACGGAGAGGCCCCCGGAGCCGTCAGCGAAATCGAGGCTGCGACGAAACTTGAGGCCGCGCGCGCTTCGGTGGGCGAGCGCATGCAGAACCCGCTGCGCGACATTTCCTTCGACACGATCTCCGGCGCGGGGCCGAACGCGGCGATCATTCACTACCGGGTGACCACCGAGACCGACCGGGTGCTTCGCGACGGCGAGATTTATCTGGTTGATTCCGGCGCGCAATACCAGAACGGCACGACCGATATCACCCGCACGCTTGCCATCGGGGCGGTGGACGAGGAGAAATGCAGGTTCTTCACGCTGGTGCTGAAGGGCATGATCGCGCTTTCGGCGGCCCGTTTTCCGGCAGGCACGCGCGGCATGGACCTCGATCCGCTGGCCCGCATCGCGCTGTGGAAGGCCGGCGTCGACTATGCCCATGGCACGGGCCACGGCGTTGGTTCCTATCTTTCCGTTCACGAGGGACCGCAGCGGCTTTCGCGGCTTGGAAGCCCGGAACTGAAGCCCGGCATGATCCTGTCGAACGAGCCCGGCTATTATCGTCCCGGCGCATTCGGTATCCGCATCGAAAACCTGCTTCTGGTGAAGGCGGCGGAGCCGGTCGAGGGCGGTGAGATCCCGATGCTCTCCTTCGAGACGCTGACCTGGTGCCCGATCGACCTGCGCCTCGTCATGGCCGGACTTCTGACAGAGGAGGAGCGTGACTGGCTCGACGCCTACCACGCCGAAACGCGCGAGAAGCTGATGCCGCTCGTTGCCGACGACTGGGAGCGGGCCTGGCTGGAAGCGGCGACCCGGCCGCTTGGAGCCCCATGCGTCCATTCGGACGCACAAAGGACGCTCTAACCTATTGAATTTACGCATCGACCCGAAAATCGATTCCGATTTTCGGGTCGACGTGCTAGCCGATGATAAAATAGCGGCAGACCATCACCACCGACCA
The DNA here is from genome assembly GCF_016598595.1 of Martelella lutilitoris. Classification (NCBI taxonomy): domain Bacteria; kingdom Pseudomonadati; phylum Pseudomonadota; class Alphaproteobacteria; order Hyphomicrobiales; family Aurantimonadaceae; genus Martelella; species Martelella lutilitoris. Next base: position 3,103,550 of record NZ_CP066786.1, on the reverse strand, counting down.
GCCGACAGCGATCATCGGCAATGGCGACTTGAAACGCAGCCCCGTCAGAAGGGCTGCCGCGATCGCAAGCTTGCCTTCCCAGCCGCCGGCATAAAATGCAGGCGCCACCAGCGTCGTCAGCACCGCTGCCGGTATGGCATTGAGCGCCGCTTCGGCGCGCGGGGGAATGTCCGAGACCACCGAGAGCAGGACATAGCCGGCAATGCGCGTCAGATAGGTGGCGACCGCCGCGCCGAAAATGACGAGAATCATGTGGTCATTGGTGAAATCGCTCATTGCGCCGCCTCCTTGGTCTTGCCGGGCGGCAGGAGGGCGGCCAGCAGGATGCCGGCGAGCGCGCCGATGCTGACATGCCAGGGAGACCCGACCGTGGCATAGGCGAGGATCGATCCGAGCGCGCTTGCGGCGACGATCGGCAGGTAGTTCGGCCGTTTCCTGAAGCCCATGACCAGGCTGAGGAAATAGATCGGCAGCAGGATGTCGAGTCCGAGCGCCTCCGGGTTCTTGATGAAGCCGCCGAGCGTTGCGCCGATCAGCGTCATGATGTTCCAGAGGACATAGAGGACGAGACCCGCGCCGAGATACCAGGAGAAGGTGACGCGCTCCTCCTCTTCGTGGCGCTTGAGGGCTTCGGCGAATTGCGGATCGGTCATCAGGAAGAAGGCGATCAGCTTTTTTGGCAGCGAGAAATGCGCGATGACCGGCGTCAGCGCGGCGGAATAGAGCACATGGCGGAAGTTCACGGCCACGATCGAGGCAATGATCAGCCAGGGCGCGACCCGCTGGCCGAAAAGCTCGACGCCGACGAGCTGGCTGGCGCCGGCAAAGATCGTCAGGCTCATCAACGCCGTTTCGAAGACGCTCTGGCCCTGCGTGACGGACACCGCGCCGAACAGCATGCCGAAGGGGGCGGCCGAAAGCGCCGGCACGATGCCGGAGCGAAGGCCGCTTGAAAATTCTGAACTCTCTCGCAAAGGAAGGCGACTCCTGATTCAATTCGGGCGGGTTCCCCATGGGAAGCGGCGGACAGGCTGCAGGAGGGGATGGGAGGTTGTCCACCCGTTTACCGTCTTTGCATTGCGTGCACAAATGAGAAGAATTGATAATGCGATCAAACCGGAGGACCGCGTCATGATTAAACTCAGCGCCCGCGAAAAGGCCGCTCTTTCGGAGCGGTTGAGGGACTACTGCGCCGAGGAGCTCGATTGCGAGATCGGCACGCTTCAGGCCGAGCTGTTTGCCGAAGTGATCGCGCGCGAATTCGCGCCGGTCTTCTACAACAGCGGCCTGCGCGACGCCGAGGCCCTGCTGATGAAGCGGATGGAAAGTTTCGGCGACGAGATCGCGGCGCTGGAAATGCCGGCCTGAAGCGCTGCGCGCAGCCGCGTTTTCTACCCTCGGCGAACGCCGGCAGGCGGCAGGTGATCGGGTTCGGCCTCAGCCAGCAGCGCCCGCTCTGCCAGCTTCTTCGTCATGTCCGCATAGTGTGATTGCGGCCAGCCGCAGGCGCGCACCAGGCACTCCCAGTTTTCCACCGAAAGCAGCGTCCAGAGCAGGTCTGTCGCGGTCTCTTCCGTCAGCTCCGGCGCGAGGCGGCCGTCTTCGGCGATTGCCCGTATCGCGGCCGCGCAACCATGGCGGACCGCGCGCATCCGCCCGTCCCAGGCTTCCGCCGCCTCCCTGTCACTGTCACGCATGGAGCGCAGCGCGACCGAGATCCCGTGTATCTCGGGGATGTAACCGGTCCAGGCCTCGATGAAGGCGTGCAGACGCTCCACGCCCGAGCGTGCAGACCGGCTGGGCGCCAGGCGCTGGTCGACGTTCTTGACGCTGTCGATGTGCCGTGTCGTGGCCACCAGAAGCTCCGCGCGATTGGGAAAATGCAGGTAGAGAGCCTGGCGGCTGATGCCGACCGCCTTGGCGATATCGGACATGCGCACGGCCGTGTCTCCGGATTCCAGAAGCTTCCAGGTGGTTTCGAGTATGCGCGATCGCGTATCGGTTTGCTGACTTGACATGATGTCAATCTATCGTCTATTGACGTCGTGTCAACTTTACATCGTGTCAAGTAAATCGATTGCATCATTCCTCGAAGGAGAACCGCAATGAAAGTCATCATATTCGGAGCCACCGGCAGCATCGGCCGGCTCGCCGCGGAAGAAATGATCAAGGCCGGCCACACGGTCTCCGCCTTTGCCCGCCACCCGGAGAGATTGAAGCTCGACCACCCGGACCTCAACCGTTTCGCAGGCGATGCGCTGAACGCCGAAGAGGTGCTCAATGCGGTTGCCGGTCATGACGCCGTGGTGATCACCCTGGGCGCCGGAACCGCGCGCAGGAGTGTCATCCGCTCGCAAGGCACGCTGAACGTCATCCAGGCCATGCAGGCGCACGGTGTCCGGCGTCTGATCTGCCAGTCGACCCTTGGCGCACGGGAAAGCTGGCCGAACCTGAATTTCTGGTGGAAGCGGGTGATGTTCGGCGCGCTGCTGGCGCCGGTCTTTCGGGATCACGAGCTGCAAGAGCAAATGGTGGCGGCGAGCGGGCTCGACTGGACCATCGTCCGGCCTTCCGCCTTCACCGACGCGGCCACGCGCCGTCCCGTGATCGAGGATGTGTCGCCGGCAGCGCGCGGGCTGGACCTCAAGATCGCGCGGGCGGACCTTGCGCGTTTCCTTTCCCGTCAGCTGGGCGAAACCACCTATCTGGGCCGCGCCGTCGGTCTTTCGAGCTGAAGGAGCAGGGCTGAATGACAGTATTGCTACTGAGCGCCGGTTTCCTGATGGCGCTGCTGGCCGGCGTCTTCCTCAGCTTCTCCGATTTCGTCATGCGGGGGCTTGCCGAGGCGCCCGACCATGCCGGAGCAGCCGGCATGGTCGGGCTGAACCGGACGGTCTATCGATCGGTCTTCATGGTTCTGTTCACCGGATTTCTGCCGGTCGCCGCGGCGCTGGCGCTGCTGGCCTTCCTGCAGGGCGCGGGGCCGTCGCGGTTTCTGGTCCTCGCCGGAGCGCTTGCCTATTATTCCGGCGTGTTCGCCGTCACCGGATTGGGCAATGTCCCGATGAACAGGCATCTTGCGCGGGTGTCCGCCCGGCCGGACGAGACGGCTGCCTACTGGCCGAACTACGCCCGGCGCTGGACGCGGCTGAACCATATCCGGACCGGAGCTTCGGGCTTCGCCGCGGCATGCTGGCTGGTTGCGGCGAGCATGCACTAGCGCATCGGCCCGAAAAACGGAATCGATTTTCGGGCCGATGGGTAGATTCAACAGGTTAGAGAGCGTCCTTTGTGCGTCCGAATGGGCAACCTCCTGAAAGCTCACATCCAGAGAGGCTTCGCCGACGGCATTTGCCCGCCGGCTTGCGGCTATGGTCTCTTGCCGCCGGTCGCGGTCCCGAGATCGATGATCTCGACGCCGGCCTCGCGCATTTCAGCGAGCGCCTGTTCCACACCGTCCTCGCTGATGCCGCGGCAGCCTTCGAGGATCACGCGGACCGTCACGCCGGGCAGCATCTCGCGGGCGTCGAGCGCGGTGAACTTCACGCAGAAGTCGAGCGCTAGGCCGGCTATGTCGACCACGGTGGCGTTCTTCTGCCGCAGGTAGTCGGCAAGTCCGGTAACGGCATGATGCTCGTTGTCGCGGAACGCCGAATAGGAATCGATCGCGGGGTTCTCGCCCTTGCGCTGGATGTAGTCGACCGCCGCAATGTCGAGGTCGGGATGGAACGCGGCGTCCTCGGTGTTCTGGACGCAGTGATCCGGCCACATCACCTGTGGCTTTCCGCCAAGCTCGCCCATGTCGAATGGCTTCCTGCCGGGATGGACCGAGGCGAAGGAGCCATGGCCTTCCGGGTGCCAGTCCTGCGAGGCGGCAATGACGTCATAACCGCCATCCCGGATCAGGCGGTTGGCGACCGGTACCACGGCATCGCCGTCGGCGACGGCGAGGTTGCCGCCCGGGCAGAAACCGTTCTGGATATCGACAAGCAGAAGGGCTTTCATGTTTTCGCTCCGGTATCTGACGATCTGCGGGGCGGGAGAGGTCCGCGACCGTTTCAGGTTTTGAGATAGTAGGAGGCCGGCTGGGGCGGGCTGAAGAGAAAGCCCTGCAGGCCTTCGCAACCCTGACTGCGCAACCATGCTTCCTGTTCACGCGTCTCCACGCCCTCGGCCACGATCGATATGCCAAGATGGTGGGCCATGGTGATGATCAACTCCACAAGGGACGTGTCGCTGCTGTCATGCGGTACGCCAGCAATGAATGTCTTGTCGATCTTCAGTTCGTTCAGCGGGAACTGCTTGAGATAGACAAGCGCGGAATAGCCGGTGCCGAAATCGTCGATCGACAGCCTGATTCTGAGCGCCCTGATCTTCCTGAGTTGCGCGAGCGCCAGGTCGAAATTGGCAATCATCAGGCTTTCCGTCATCTCCAGCGTCAACCGCTCGGGATCGAACTGGTGATGATCGAGAAGCGATGCAAGGTCGTCGACGAATTTCTCCCGGAGGAACTGGCGGACCGAAACGTTGACGGCGAGGTGCAGGTCGGGGTTTTCCGCGAGCATCCTGCAGGATTCCTCGAGGACCCATGCGCCGATGGGGACGATCAGTCCCGTCGCCTCCGCCACGGCGATGAAGCTGCCGGGGCCGACGATGCCGCGCTCGGGATGGTCGAGCCGCAGCAGAACCTCGAAATGCCGTCCCGGGGCATCGGCGATGATCTTCGGCTGCAGGAACAGCCTGAACCCGTCGCTCTGCAGGGCTTTTTCCAGCGCGGTTTCGACATCGAAGCGGGCGACGAGATCGTCGACCATGCCGCTGTGGAACCAGTTGATGCTGCCGCGCCCGCGCGACTTGGCGTTGTGCATGGCGAGGTCGGCGCGTCGCAATTCTTCCTCCGCCCCTTCCGAGGAAGGGCCGACCAGAACCGCGCCGGCGCTGGCGCTCGGCGTAATCTGGTTGCCATTGATGGTGGCCTGGCGCGAAAGGCAGGCGTGCAGGTCCTCTATCTTCTCATGCGCCGCTTCGCGCGCCCTGGCCTCATCCCCGCCGAGCGCGGTCAGGAACACCACGAATTCGTCGCTGGAAAGGCGCGCCGTGAAGGAGCCGGCGTCGATATTGTTGCTGAGGCGCCTGCCCGTGGTTTTCAGAAGCGCGTCGCCGATATTGTGGCCGAAGATCGAATTCACGGCGGCGAAGCTGTCGAGGTCGAAAATCGCGATCGCCATGAACTGTTGATTGACCTTGTGCGTGGCGAGGAAGCCGAGCAGCACTTCCTGCGCCTTGGCGCGGTTCGCCAGCTTCGTCAGGGGATCATAATAGGCAAGCGCCTCGACCCTGGCTTCCGTGCGCCGTCGCTCGGTGACATCGCGCCAGACGCTGACGGAGCCGAGCCGCTCGCCGCGCGTATCAATGACCGGCGCCTTGATCATCTCGAGCGTATATTTGCGCCCGGCCGGATTGGTGACCTCGCCCTGGTTGATCAGCTTGCCCTGGTTGTTCACATCGGAGAAGACCTGCTGCATCAGGAGCGCGTCGGTGCTGTGCCCGAAAATCTCGCGGTCGGTCTTGCCGACGATCATCTCCGCCGGCATGCCGACAAACTCCGCAGCCGCCTGGTTGCAGGCCTCCAGCGTGCCGTCCGGCCTCTTGAAATAGATCTGGTCGGGGATGGCGTCGATCACGACGCGCAGGAGCAGGTGCTGACGGCCGAGCGCGCGCACCAGCCGCCGCCCGCGGATAAGGACGATGCCGAGAATGATCACGATGCCGGAAAGCACGGCGATCGCGGAAATGAGCGTCAGGTTCAAAAGGCCGTCGGTCGCGCGCAACTCCGCTGATTTCTGGCGCACGGCATCCTCAAGGTTTGACGAATAGGCCGCCAGCGGCTCCCCTCCGGAGCGCACGTCATGGGCTTCCGCGATGACCGAGAAGAGCCGCGTCTTCTGCTCCAGGATGATCGGCCAGGAAAATGTCCGCACCGTATGGATCGTGCCGTCCTTGAAACGGTGCGGAAAGAGGAAATAGTGCTGGTTGCCCGTGCGCGCATTGTCCAGCTGGACCTTGATCTTGTCCTCCGACATCTGGTTGAGATCGGAGACGAACAGCCTCCTGAATTCGTCGGAACTCCAGCCGTACAAGGTTTGAGCGGCATGATTGGCTGCAAGGATCCTGCCGTTCATCGGCTCGATCAGCAGCATCGCCACGGGACTGTCCTCGAAGAAGTCGGGAAGGCGAATGACGGGAACCTGAGCCTTGAGCCCGGTCGCGGCCGCCGCCACAAACATGAAGGCCGCCAGCACAACGCCGGCAATATGCCGTTCGTATCGTCGCGCCTTTCTCGTTGCCAACTGCATGTTATAAGGAGGCCTTGTGCGTCAAGATGAATCGGGAACCCAATAAACCTGAGAACGAATAAACGGAATACGATTAGTGTGTAAGCTTACACTAAATAATGACAGGTTAAATAAGTAAGAATATTTCCCGCGACCTTGCATTGTGCAATGCAAAAGACAAGGGGACGGAATCGCCCGGGGAGCGGCAACGAAACATCGTTCGCGCTCAGGCCGGCTTGACGAAACCGTCGAGAACCCTTTTCTGTCCGGCCTTGTCGAAGTCGATCGTCAGCTTGTTGCCCTCGATTGCGGCGATGTTGCCATTGCCGAATTTGAGGTGGAAAACGCGGTCGCCGACCGCGAATCTGGAGGGCGTCTCTTCGCTGCTGCGAGCAACGAGCTCGCCTTCAATCGTGCGTCCGCGCGGCCCGCTCTCCCCATAGCCGATGCGCTCGACGGCATGGCCGGAGCGCGTGCCCCAGTTGTCGCGGGTTGCATCGTTGCGATTCTCCTGAGCCCGTTTCCAGCCGGGGGTGGCATAGGTGTTTGAAAACGGCGCGGCGCGGTCAAAACGCGACTGGCCGTAGCCGCCATAGGAGACCTCGGTCTCGCCGACCTCGACATGGTCTTCCGGCAGTTCGTCGAGGAAGCGTGACGGCATGGTCGACTGCCACAACCCGTGAATGCGCCGGTTGGAGACGAACCAGATGTGGCAGTTACGCTTGGCGCGGGTCAGGCCGACATAGGCGAGGCGGCGTTCTTCCTCGAGGCCGGCGCGCCCGCTCTCGTCCAGCGCGCGCTGGTGCGGAAACAGGCCCTCTTCCCAGCCGGGCAGGAACACGGTCTTGAATTCCAGACCCTTGGCCGAATGCAGCGTCATGATCGAGACGGCGTCCATCTCCTCGTTCTGGTCGGCGTCCATCACCAGCGACACATGTTCCAGAAAACCGCGCATGCTTTCGAATCCGTCCATGGAGCGGATCAGCTCCTTCAGGTTTTCAAGCCTGCCGGGCGCTTCGGCGGAACGGTCGTTCTGCCACATCTCGGTATAACCGCTTTCCTCCAGAATAATCTCCGCAAGCTCCGTATGCGGCGTGGTCTCCAGAAGCTCCTGCCAACGCGTGAACTGGGTGACGACGTCGAACAGCGCCTTGCGCGGCTTCGGCTTCAGTTCGTCCGTGTCGATCATCTCGCGCGCCGCCGCCAGCATCGGAATGTCGCGGGCGCGGGCATAGTCATGGATCTTGCGCACGCTGGCATCGCCCAGGCCGCGCTTCGGCGTGTTGATGATCCGCTCCAGCGCAAGGTCGTCGGCAGGCTGGCAGGTGAGGCGGAAGAACGCCATCGCGTCTCTGATTTCCAGCCGCTCGTAGAAGCGCGGGCCGCCGATGACGCGGTAGTTGAGCCCGAGCGTGACGAACCGGTCCTCGAACTCGCGCATCTGGAACGACGCGCGCACCAGAATGGCCATGTCGTTCAGAAGCTCGCCGCGGCGCTGCAGCTGTTCGATCTCCTCGCCCACCGCGCGCGCTTCCTCCTCCGAATCCCAGGCGGCATGGACCTGAACCTTGTCGTCATCGGGATCGGAACGCTCGGTAAACAGCGTCTTGCCGAGGCGTCCGTCATTATGCGCGATGAGATTGCCGGCAGCGCCCAGTATATGGGCCGTGGAACGGTAGTTGCGCTCCAGCCGGACGACCTTCGCGCCACGGAAATCCTTCTCGAAGCGCAGGATGTTGTCGACCTCCGCGCCGCGCCAGCCATAGATCGACTGGTCGTCGTCGCCGACGCAGCAGATGTTGACCGGACCGTCATCCCCGCCCGGACGCTGGGCGAGAAGCCTCAGCCACATATACTGGGCGGTATTGGTGTCCTGGTATTCGTCCACCAGAATGTAGCGGAAGCGTCGGTGGTACTCTTTCAATATGTCCGGGTTTTCACGGAAGAGCCGGATCGGATGCAACAGGAGATCGCCGAAATCGCAGGCGTTCAGCGTCTTCAGCCGGTCCTGATAGGCCTTGTAGAGCTCTCGTCCCTTGCCGTTGGCAAAGGCGCGGGCGTCGCCTTCGGGAATGAGCTCGGGCGTCAGCCCCTTGTTCTTCCAGCCGTCGATCATCGAGGAAAACTGGCGCGCCGGCCAGCGCTTGTCATCGAGGCCCTCGGCCTGGATCAACTGCTTGATCAGGCGGATTACGTCATCCGTGTCCAGAATGGTGAAATCGGACCTGAGGCCGACGAGCTCGGCATGGCGCCGCAAAAGCTTGACGCCGATGGAGTGGAACGTGCCGAGCCAGGGCATGCCCTCGACCGCGCCGCCGACGAGAACGCCGATCCGCTCCTTCATCTCGCGGGCGGCCTTGTTGGTGAAGGTGACGGCGAGAATCTGGCTCGGATAGGCGCGGCCGGAAGCCAGGATGTGGGCAATGCGGGTGGTGAGCACCCGCGTCTTGCCGGTGCCCGCGCCGGCGAGCACGAGGAGCGGGCCCTCGATGGTCTCCACGGCATCGCGCTGCTCGGGGTTGAGACCGGTGAGGTAATCGGGCGGATCGGGCGCGCGCCGCGCCGCCATGGCGCGCGCGGCGAGCCCGCCCGCCTGTCCGGGGTTCCCGCCGGGCGCAGCCGGCTTGCGCGGTTCGTCATCGTCGTCGAAGAACGGTATGTCGTCGTGGCCGTGAATCATGGGGCCAATCTAGTGGCTTGAGGGGCAAAGGTGAAGGCATGCATCGAAATGAGAACAAAATATGCACAGAGCGGGGTTTTTCCGTTCGGAAATGCGGCATGAAGAAGGCGACGGATGCGCGCAAAGATTACAAATTGGTGAGGTTTCATTCCGTGGCTTGCAGTGAGCCGGGTGATCTGGATAATTCCACTCATATTCTTATCGCTTTCCACAGGCCGCCACCGTCGGCATCCTCTTTGAAAACCGGAGTCATTGATGCGTTTCTATCAGCAGGTTGCCGTGAGTGTCTGTCTTCTGGCGATCGGATCCGCGGCATGGCTCTTTCTGGCGCCCGGCGGGCGCGATGTGCTGACGTCCTACGGCGTTCTGGAGGCGAAGTCGGGAGACAGCGGCGGCGGTCGTCCCCCCGGCGGTTTTGCGGGAGGCGGCATTCAGGTGGTGAGCGCGCCGGTGACCACGGGCACCGTCAATGACGAACTGACGGCGATCGGCAGCGGCGAGGCGATCCGCTCGGTCACCGTGCTTCCGGAGGAAGCGGGCACGATCACCGAGCTCAACCTTTCCTCGGGCGATACGGTTGAGAAGGGAGAGGTTATCGCCGTGCTCGATGACCGCGAACAGGTGCTCGCCCGCAATCTGGCCGAGGTGGCGCTCGAAAGCGCCGCGCGCCAGGCGGAGGTCAATCGCAGGATCAAGTCGGCGATCTCCGACCTCGAGGTCTATAATGCCGAGATCGCCGAGCGGTCGGCCGCGCTCGACCTCGAGGCCGCCGAACTCGACCTTGCGCGTCGCCGCATCGTTGCGCCGATCGCAGGCGTTGCCGGCATCGTCCCGGTCAATGTCGGCGATTATGTTACGACCTCGTCCGAAATCGTCACCATCGACGATCGTTCCTCGATCCTGGTCGATTTTTCCGTGCCGGAACGTTTCGCCACCGCGATCCGGCCCGGCGCACCGGTCGAGGCGAGCCTCGTTTCCGCGCCACAGCAGGTGTTCGAGGGCGAAGTGCAGGCCGTCGATAACCGGATTGACGCGGCAAGCCGCACCTTCATGGTGCGCGCGCGCCTTGACAATGAGGACGATTCGCTGCGCGCCGGCATGTCCTTCGACGTGTCGATGCGTTTTCCGGGCGATGTCTATCCGGCCGTCGATCCGCTTGCGATCCAGTGGGATTCCGACGGGGCCTATGTCTGGCAACTCGTCGACGGCAAATCGACCAAGACGCGGGTGCGCATCATCCAGCGCGACCCGGACGTGGTCCTCGTCGATGCCGAACTGGGCGAGGGGGACAGTGTCATCATCGAGGGCATACAGCGCCTGCGCGAGGGGGCGTCCGTCAGCGAGATGACCTCCGGCGCGCCGCAGCGCGAAAGCGCGGGGTCCGCATCATGAGCGACCTCGAGAACGACAAGAAGCCCGGCGAAGAGACGGCGGCCGATAACCAGACGAGCGATGCCCGCAGCGAAGCGGAAAAGGCGATCGCCGAGCATGAGAGCGAGCACGGCTTTACCGCGCTCTTCGTGCGCCGACCCATTCTCGCTGCGGTGTTCAACGCCCTGATCGTCGTGGCCGGTCTCGCCGCCTTTTTCGGCGTCGAGGTGCGCGAGCTGCCCGATGTCGACCAGCCGGTCATCACCGTGCGCACCACATTTTCGGGCGCTGCACCCGAAACGGTCGACCGCGAGGTGACAAACGTCATCGAGGGCGCGGTGGCGCGCGTACCGGGCCTGCAGTCGATGTCCTCCCAGTCCTCCACCGGCTCAAGCCGGGTGACGCTGGAATTCAGCAAGGATACGGATATCAACGTCGCCTCCATGGATGTGCGCGACGCCGTCGGCCGGGTCGAAGGACAATTGCCGGACGATGCCGACGAACCGCGCATCGTCAAGGCGGATTCCGATGCCCAGCCGGTCGTCCGACTGGCAATCACGTCCTCCACGCTCGATATCGACGACCTGACGGAGCTTGTCAGCGATGAGATCGAGGATCGGTTCGCCGCCGTGCCGGGCGTGGCCGACGTCGCCGTCTACGGCGAGCGGGAGAAGATCTTTCGTATTGATATCAACCAGGCCGCCCTTGCAAGCCGGGGCCTCTCGGTGGCTGACCTGACATCGGCGCTGTCGGATATTTCCTGGGACGTGCCGGCTGGCTCGCTGACCAGCACCACTCAGGCGCTCGGCGTGCGCGCCACCGCCGACATCACCACGCCGGAAGAGTTTGCCGATATCCGCGTGGCCGAGAATGTCCGTCTCGGCGATGTCGCGACCGTCGTCTTCGGGCCGGACACGGCGGCAACGGCGCTGCGCTATAACGGCCAGCCCGGAATCGGCCTCGGTATCGTCCGCCAGGCGAAGTCGAATACTTTGGAAATTTCCGAGGGCGTCCACCGGGTCGTCAACGAGATTGCGCCGAACCTGCCCGAAGGCACGACGATCCGCGTTTCGAGCGACGACGCCGTGTTCATTTCCGGTTCGATCGAGGAAGTGGTGCGCTCGCTCATCCTCGCGGCGATGATCGTGGTCGCCATTATCTACGTCTTCCTGCGCGACTGGCGCGCCACCATCATTCCGGCGATCACCCTGCCGGTGGCGCTGGTCGGCACGTTGGCCGCGATCTATGTGGCGGGCTTCTCCGTCAATATCCTCACCCTTCTGGCGATCGTGCTGGCGACCGGCATGGTCGTCGATGACGCGATCGTGGTCCTGGAAAACATCGTGCGTCTCAGGGCGAACGGCATGGGTCCGCGCGCGGCCGCGGTTCTCGGCACGCGCCAGGTCTTCTTCGCCGTCATCACCACGACGGCGACGCTTGCCGCGGTATTCGTGCCGCTCTCCTTTCTGCCGGGGCAGGCGGGCGGACTTTTCCGTGAATTCGGCTTCGTTCTGGCCTTCGCCGTGATGCTGTCATCCTTCGTGGCGCTGACGCTTTGCCCGATGCTGGCATCGCGCATTCTTGTGAGCCACAAGGATCAGAAACCCGGGCCGATCGCGCGTTTCGGCACGGCCCTTGCGCGCTTCTATGCCGTGACGCTCGGCTGGGTGCTGGCCGCGCCGCTGGTGCTGTTGTCGCTGGCCGGCCTGCTGGTTTTCGGGGCCTATCTCGCCTATGCCAACCTCACCACCGAGCTTCTGCCGCGCGAGGACCGGTCGATGCTGATGATGCGGGTTTCCGCGCCCCAGGGCGTCAGCCTCGATTATACCCGCGACCGCATCCAGCAGGTGGAGGAAAAGCTCCAGCCGCTGATCGACAGCGGCGAGATCGAGAGCGTCTTCTCGATCTCCGGCTTCGGCAGCAACACGAACAGCGGCTTCGTCGTCATGTCGCTTGCGCCCTGGGCCGATCGCGAGCGCACGCAGGACATGATCGCCCGCGACGTGAACGCCGCCTCCGGCAGCATTCCGGCCGTGCGCGCCTTCGCCTTCCAGCCGAACTCGCTCAATATCCGCGGCGCCGGCAACGGGCTCTCCGTCGCCCTTGTCGGTTCCAGCCATGAACGGCTGACGGAAGCCGCGAGCGCGCTTGTCGAGGCCATGGAAGCCGATCCGATGTTCTCCGCCCCGCGCCTTTCCGAGGAGGCGACGCAGGCACAGCTGGCGCTTGCCCTCGATCGCCGGCGCGCGGCCGATCTCGGCATCGATATCGGCGGGCTCTCCCAGGCGCTGATGGCATTGCTTGACGGCCGGTCGGTGGGCGAGGTGTTCATCGACGGCGAATCCTATGATGTCCAGCTGCGCGCCGACACCCGAAAGGTCGATGATCCGAGCGATCTGAGGAATATTTTCCTGCGCACCGGAGACGGACGCATCGTGCCGCTGTCGACCATCGCCTCGCTTGAGGAGAAATCCATCGCGCCGACGCTCGAACGCGAGCAGCAACAGGCGGCCGTATCGCTGTCGTCGAGTCTCGGCCCCGGCGTGGCGCTGGGCGACGCCTATCAGCGCCTTCTGGAGCTTGCCGAGCCGCTTCTGCCGCCGGGCGCCCATGTCCAGGCCCAGGCCGAGGCGGCCGCCCTTGATGAGAACGCTTCGGGCATGGGCATGGTGTTCGGCTTTGCCATCATCATCGTCTTCCTCGTGCTTGCCGCTCAGTTCGAGAGCGTCTGGAGCGCGCTGATCATCCTGGCGACGGTGCCCTTCGGCATCGGATGCGCCTTCATCGCCATGCTTCTGACCGGGACCAGCCTCAACATCTATTCGCAGATCGGCCTCGTGCTTCTGATCGGCGTGATGGCAAAGAACGGCATCCTGATCGTCGAATTCGCCAACCAGCTCAGGGATCGCGGCGAGAGCGTGCGCGACGCGATCGAGCATGCGACCATGCTCCGGCTCCGTCCGGTGATGATGACGATGATCTCCACCGTGCTCGGCGGCATTCCGCTGGTTGCCGCCTCCGGCGCGGGCGCCGAGGCGCGCATCGCGCTCGGCTGGGTGATCGTCGGCGGGCTCGGCCTTGCCACCATCGTCACGCTCTACGTGACGCCGGTTGCCTATTACCTTCTTGCGCGCTTCTCGAAGCCGAAGGCCGACGAAGAGCGGCGTCTCAACGCGGAGATGCACGAGGCGGCATCGATCGGTCACTGATGACGAGGGTCTCCGCTTTGGATTCCATGGAAAACCTTGCTAAAGCGGGCACTATACTGTTGTTATAGGCCTTCAACACAATGATCGGCATGACCGATTCCGATAGTCCTGAAGGGGGAAACATGAAAGCCAAGTTCATCACGGCCATTTTCGCGTCGGCGCTGCTTGCCGGCTGCGCGGCAAATACCCAGAACAGCGTGAACCAGGCGCCCGAGGAAGTATCGGTCACCAATATCTCCGTCAGCGACCCGGCGGCCTATATGGACCGCCAGGAGGCCGAGATGCGCGAGCAGCTCGCCGGCTCCGGCGTCACCATCGTGCGCACGCCGAAATATATCGCGGTGGTCTTCGATTCGAGCATCACCTTTGCCACCGACAGCGCCGAGATCGTGCCGTCCTTCGGTCCTTCTCTCGCCGTCGTTACCGGTCTCCTGCAGAAGTATAACGCCACCGATATCGACGTGAATGGCTATACCGATTCGACCGGTTCGGACGCCTATAACCTCAAGCTATCGCAGCAGCGCGCCAATGCCGTTGCCGGCGCGCTGATCCAGCGCGGCGTCAGCCCGCAGCGCATCATGCCGGTGGGCTACGGCAAGGCTGATCCGGTTGCCTCCAACGACACGGCCGACGGCCGCGCCCAGAACCGCCGCGTGGAGATCCGCATCGCGCCGCCGCCGGCTGCCGATGCGGTGGCGGCTGCGACCAACTGAGCATTTTTGTTCAAGGGATGAAGGCAATGGCCCTGAGCAATGTCTTCGGGTCATTGCCGTTTCGGCGCGGCGGCTCCGCCATATCAATGCCGCAATGAGGCGGCTTGAGATTGATTAAGGCTTTTCTTATTCGAGGGACATCATGCTGAAGAAAATGACCATTGCTGCGGTAAGCGTTGCGTTTCTTGCCGGCTGCACGACCACGGACCCCTATTCGGGGCAGACCGTCAACAACAATACCGGAACCGGCGCGCTCGCCGGCGGCGCGCTCGGCGCGCTGGCGGGCCTTGCCGTTGGCGGTGACGCCAAGGGCGCCGCGATCGGCGGCGCGATCGGCGCGATCGCCGGCGGCGGCATCGGCGCCTATATGGACAGCCAGGAGCGGGAATTCCGTCAGGCCCTGGCCGGCACCGGCGTTTCCGTCGTCCGCAACGGCGACATGCTGACGCTGATCATGCCGGGCAACGTTACCTTCCCGACGGATGAATACACGATCCTGCCGAACTTCTATTCGACGCTGAATGCCGTTTCGACGGTGCTGCGCAAATATGACCGCACCGCCGTCAATGTGAACGGCTACACGGATTCCACCGGTTCAGTCGAATATAACCAGAGGCTGTCGCAGGAGCGCGCCAACAGCGTCGGCAATTATCTGGTTCAGTCGGGCGTTGGCGCCAACCGCATTTCCGCCGTCGGCTTCGGTCCGTCCAACCCGATCGCCTCCAACGCCACGCCGGAAGGCCGGGCGCAGAACCGGCGCGTCGAAATCCAGATCTCCGCCGTCAGGATGTGAGGCTCGCAAGGCCTGCCGGAAACGACAAAAGGCGCCGCGCGGCGCCTTTTTTCATGCGGGCCCCGCATCCCTCAGCGCAGTCTGAGGTTGACCGGAGCGCGCCCGTCACGATCGGCGCGGATATAGAGATGAATGCGGGCCGCGGGCTGGACGGCGCGCGCGGCGCGCTCGCCCTGGCTGGTCAGAAGCCCGACGAGTTCCCTTGCCTTGTAGCGGCCCTGGAAACGGGCATATTCCGCCAGTTTCTGGGCGGCCTCGTGGAGCGGGTTGAAACCGCTGCGGCGGGCGGTTGCGGGTTCAGTATTGCCTGACATCATGCCGGAACGCTGTTTCCTGTTCACTTCGATCCCCATCGCTACGCAGGACAGATAATGGGCTTTTCCATGGCGCCGAAAGCTTTGCGTTTCTTGCTTTCCGAAACCTTACCGATGAGGCTATCGGAGAAATCTTTCAAAACCCTTTACGAATAAAACGCCGGCCCGCGATGCGGACCGGCGTTTTATTCAGTCATTCTTTTCGCCGCGCCGCGGCGCGCTCTTTCTTCTTGCGCGTTACTGCAGGCTTGCCCAGCAGCTGACGCCGTTGCGCTTCAGCGCGCGGCAGGCCTTGACCGCCTCTTCCTGGTCGGGGAAGCCGCCGAAGCGGGCGCGGTAGATCTCCTGGCCGCCATTGTTGTAGGCAAGGGCAAAGGGCTCCGATTTGTCGAGCGCGCCGCCGGCCTTGCCCTGCGTGCGGGTCAGCAGCGCGCGGGCGCCTTCGGCGGTCGCGGCTGTGCCGACCTGGACGACCCAGCCGCGCGGCTGGCTGATCGAGGCGGTCTTGATCGAGGTGTCCGGGGCGCTTTCCGAGGCCTGGGCCGCGGGAATGATGGCACCGCCGACGGCATCGGCGACATCGTCGGCCGTTTGCAGCACATCCTCGACGCTCAGCCCTTCGTCATTGTCGGCCGGGCGGCGCTCGCTCGGCAGCGGAACGTTGGAGACGAGCTCGGCCTGGACGCCGGTCAGGCCAGCCGAAGCGGTCGGCGCGGCATTGTCGTTTGCCGCATAGGCGAGCGCGACGCCGCCCTCTGCCGCCGGGCGGGGATAGGGGATCGGGCCTTTTTCCGGGAACACCATGGCGTCGGCGCGGGCGATGACGAAATTGCCGCCGCGGCCGTTGGAGGCCTTGGGCAGATAGGTCGTCACCAGACGCGTCGCCCACTGGTTGCGGCTTGCCCCGGTCGCGCCGCCCATGACGATGGCCACGATCGAGCGGTTGCCGGAGACGGCGGAGGTGGCGAGATTGTAGCCCGAGGCGTTGGTGTAGCCGGTCTTGATGCCGTCAACGCCCTTCACCTGGCCGAGAAGGCGGTTGTGATTGCCGATATTGTACTTGCCGTATTTGAAATTGCGCGTGCCGAAATAGTGGTAATATTCCGGAAAATGCTGACGCAGCGCGATGCCAAGACGGGCCTGGTCGCGGGCCGTGGTCTTTTGCGCGCTGTTGGGCAGGCCGTGCGCATTGCGATAGGTCGTGCGCGTCATGCCGAGCGCATGCGCCTTGTTGGTCATCATTGCAGCGAAATTGCTCTCCGAACCGCCGAGATACTCGCCGACGGCGGTGGCGACGTCGTTGGCCGAGCGGGTGATGAGCGCGTAGATCGCGGTTTCGACCGTCACGCTGCCGCCGGCGGGAATGCCGAGCTTGGTCGGCGGTTCCGCTGCCGCGTTCTTTGAAAACGGTATTTTGGTGTTGAGCGTTATCCGGCCGTTGTCGAGCGCTTCGAACACCATGTAAAGCGTCATCATCTTCGTCAGCGAGGCCGGATAGCGCGGCGCATCCGGCGCCTCGCTGTAGAGAACCTTTCCGGTGTTGGCGTCGATCACGATCGCCGCGTCGTTGGAATCGGCGCGGGCCACGTTGACGGGAAGGCCGGTAAGGAGGGTCGCGAGTGCCGCGAGGACCATCACGGCATTGAGGAACCGGCTCAAACGGAAGCGGCGGTTTGCCTGTCTCTGCATTCGAAAAACTCTTGCGAAATCTGGCGGTTGATGTTTCCTGGCGAAGCCGTGCCGGCATGATACCGGTCGCGTTCATCCATTGCTAGGCTGTGGATCGATCTGATCAAATCGCGGTTAATATTCGTTTAAATTGCCGCGGGGGCATCGTTTATTCCTGTTCTTCGTGCCCGGTGCGCCGCCGCTTTTCCGCTTCGCCTTCTGCCATGCCTGGCGACGCTTTTCAAACATGTTCCGATCGGATAATCAGAAGCCGAACAGGAGCAAGATCCATGCGCACACCGAGAACCGGCGGCGACCCCTTCCGGCCCCAGAGGCGCGAGCCGCCGATCAACCTTCCGCCGGTCGTGCTGGCGGCTCTTGGCGTGCTTTTTGCGGTCTTTCTGCTGCAGGAATTCGTTCTCGGCTACGCGACCAACATGATGGTGTGGCAGGAATTCGGCTTCATTCCGGCGCGTTATGTCCACGCGCTCGGATCCCGGGACCTCGCCTGGCTGTGGTCGCCGCTCACCTATTCGCTTCTCCACGGCGGCTGGAGCCATATCATCTTCAACGCGATCTGGCTGGCGATCTTCGGCGCGCCGGTCGCCAAGAGGCTCGGGCCGCTGCGGTTTCTTCTCCTGTGGGTGACAAGCGCCGCCGCCTCGGCCTTCTTCTTCGCGCTCACGGACTGGGGCGCCGTGACGGTGCTGATCGGCGCTTCCGGCGTGGTGTCGGCCTATATGGGCGCGGCCTGCCGCTTCGTCTTTGCCGGCGGACGGTTCCTGCCGCAGGCGCATCTGGGTCCCAGGCTTTCGATCGGCGCGGTCTTCGCCGATCCGACGGCGCGCGCCTTCGTCCTGGTCTGGCTCGTCGGCAATCTGCTGGTCGCCGTCGGCGTCAGCTTCGTCGGCGTCAGCGCGGCTGATATTGCCTGGCAGGCCCATGTCGGCGGTTTCCTGTTCGGCTTCCTCGCCTTTCCCTTGTTTGACGTGAAGACGCCGCGCACGCTGATTTTCTAGCGCATCGGGGAAGGAGCCGCCGGCACGCTTTTCTTGCAATCGCCCAAATCCTCATGCACCATATTTGTCCGCGCAGCGCCCTGGAGGGGGGATGCGCAGAAGGTGCCGAAAACGAGGAGGTTTTGATGGCGATCACTGTCAGAATGATACTGGACGAGAAGGGCAGGGCGGTCGTGACCGCGCCGCCGCCGACGTCGATTTCCGAGGTGGCGGTCATTCTCCACCAGAACCGCATCGGCGCCGTTGTGATCGTTGATGACGAGGGCAGGATCGCCGGCATTTTCACCGAGCGCGATCTTGCGGCCTGCGTCGGCAAGCACGGCGCGCGGGCGCTGTCAGCGCCCGTTTCCCAGGAGATGACGGATAATGTCTACCGTTGCGACGAAGGTACCACGGTCAACGAACTGATGGAGGTGATGACCAAGCGGCATTTCC
This sequence comes from Martelella lutilitoris, assembly GCF_016598595.1. Classification (NCBI taxonomy): domain Bacteria; kingdom Pseudomonadati; phylum Pseudomonadota; class Alphaproteobacteria; order Hyphomicrobiales; family Aurantimonadaceae; genus Martelella; species Martelella lutilitoris. Next base: position 3,085,013 of record NZ_CP066786.1, on the reverse strand, counting down.
GCCATGTCCCGGTGGAAGTCGATGGCAAGCTTGCCGGCATCATCTCGATCGGCGACGTGGTCAAGTCGCGCATCCGCGAGGTCGAGCAGGAGGCCGAGCACATCAAGTCCTATATTGCCGGCTGAGATCTACTTGCCGTAGACTTTTGCGGGATCGAAAGCGCGGTCATCGTCGATGCTAGCGAGGGCGGCGGCGCCGTTTTCGATCGTCACGGCGCGATAGAAACAGGATCGCCGGCCGGTGTGGCAGGCGGCGGCATGGCCGGTCATGGAGACCTTCAGCAGGACCGCGTCCTGATCGCAATCGGTCACGACCTGTTCCACCTTCTGCAGGTTGCCGGAGGTTTCCCCCTTCTTCCAGATCGCATTGCGCGACCGGCTGTAATAATGGGCAAAGCCGGTCTCGAGCGTCAGCGACAGCGCCTCGGCGTTCATATGGGCGAGCATCAGCACCGCATTGTCGCGGACGTCGATGACGACCGCCGTGATCAGCCCCTTGTCATCGAAGCGCGGGGTGAAAATGGTCGCCTCGTCGAGCAGGGCCTTGTCCTGCGGCGGTTTTGAGAAGTGCGGCATGGTTTTTCCTGTCATTGCCGGGCCTTTTCCTGCCGGCGTTGATAGACCGTGCGCGACGGCTTTGCAATCCGCCGGCCTTGCCGCGGACTTGCCGAACGCCCATGTTTTCCTGTAGCAAGTCATCGCGGTCCGCCTTCTTCGGGCAGGGCCTTACGGAAAGCGACCATGGACGATATCTACTCCGCGCGCATCCTCGGCCATGCCGGCAATGTCACCCGGCTGGGGGTTCTGGACGCCGCCGATGCCAGCGCCTCGGCCCATTCCAGGCTGTGCGGCTCGCGGCTGACGGTCTATGTGAAGCTCGCGGACGGGGCCGTCAGCGATTTCTCCCATGAGGTGAAGGCCTGCGCGCTCGGCCAGGCGTCCTCGGCGATCATGGCCGCGTCGGTCATCGGCGCGACGCCTGACGAGATCCGCACGGCGCGCGACGCGATGCGCGAAATGCTGAAGCAGGGCGGCGAAGGCCCCGACGGACGGTTTGCCGAAATGCGCTGTCTGCTGCCAGTCAGGGACTATCCGGCCCGCCACGCCTCGGTGATGCTGACCTTCGAGGCCCTGGTGAAGGCGCTTGATGAACTGGATGCCGCCGCGTCGGAGAAGCAGGAGGCCGTCCGAAGCGATGTGTGAGCGCCATGGCGGGAAAAAGTCGTCTTCACGCAACTGGCACGGCCCGTTCCGCAAGACCCCCGGCCGCATGTTCGGCCTGGCCTTCATCCGCTTCTACCAACTGACATTCTCCAGCCTGATCGGCCAGTCCTGCCGGCACCTGCCGACCTGTTCGGAATATGGTTACGAGGCGATCGCCCGCCACGGGCTCTGGGCGGGCGGCTTTCTCACGCTCTTCCGCGTGGGGCGCTGCGGGCCCGGCGGCACCCACGGTTTCGACCCCGTGCCCGAGACGCTGGACCCTGACTGGCGCTGGTATACGCCGTGGCGTTTTTTCTCCGCCGGGCGTCGCTCTCACACGTCGGAATAGCGGGCGATCACCAGGTAACCCGGCGTCGGCTTTCCGTTCTCGAAACGGACGTTGATGTCTGTCACCTCGACCGTCCGGAACCCGGCCTTTGCGAGGCTTGCGGAAAGATAGGCGAGGCTGTGCGCGAAACGGTGATGCGGCGCGACCATGTAGTCGCGCCCGGCGAACACGTCATCCGGCAGGGTTTCAGCGGAAAAGGCGAGGATGCCGCCGCCGGCCGTGCTTTTCGCCGCGCCTGAGAAAAACGCGTCGAGCGTGCCGAGATAGGGCAGCACGTCGGCGGCGATGATCAGGTCGAATCTCTCTTCGCCGTCGTCATGCAGGAACTCCTCGACTTCCGCGACAAACAGGGTGTCGTAGAGCTCCTTCTCGTAGGCGATCTCGACCATTTTCTCCGAAATGTCGAGCCCGGTGATATCTTCCGCCATATCGCCGAGCGCGCTGGCGCCAAGCCCTGTGCCGCAGCCGAGGTCGAGCATGCGCGCGAACGGTCCGAGCGCAAGCGTCTGAAAGCGCTGGCGCATGATCATCGGCACGCAATAGCCGAGCTGGTCGACGAGAATATCCTCGAAATCCTCGGCATGCTGATCGAACAGCGTCTCGACATAGGCGTCCGGCGCCTTTTTCGGCGCTTCGCCGAAGCCCATCGCGGCAAGACGCACGGCAGCGCCGCCATGGTCGTCCGGGTCGATCGCCAGAACCGCGCGGTAGGCGTCCGCCGCTTCGGCGAGCTTGCCCGCCTTTTCAAGCGAGAGCGCCCGGTTATAGGCCTTTGCCAGTTTTTCCTCGTCGATCTTGCGCGCCATTACGGTCATCCCGTTGTCTTTCCGCCATGCTCTATGCCGGGATCGCGCGCGGCGCAACAGCGTTCAGGCGTCGGTGACCCGTTTTGCCATTCGGCGGGCGGCGTCGAGATCACCCGGCGTGTTGATGTTGAAGAACGGATCGACCGCGCCGTCCTCCGTCGAAATCGGCGGGAAGTCGACGGTGCGGCATGGGTGGTCCGAGACGAAATCCATCAGTCTCCGGTTGGAGCCCGAGGCAAGCCAGTTCGAAAGCGCGTCGCGCAGCGCAAGCGGCCAGAGGGCGAAGACCGGATGGATGCGGCCTGCCGAGCGGGCAAGCACGATCGTGTCGGGCGAGGGCCCGGCGGCGGACAGGCGTCCAGCGAGATCGGCCGGGAAGAAGGGCGTGTCGACGGCGATCGAGACCATGTGCGTCGCCCAGGGCGCATGCGCGCGAAGGTGGGCAAGGGCGGCGAGAATACCGGCAAGCGGGCCCTCATGCGCGCTGGCGGCGTCGCGGATAATGGTGGCGTCGGGCAGCGCGGACAGGTCATCGCCGTGACGGCTGACGAGAACCGGCCTGGCCTGGCGTGCGATCCGGCGATGGGCGCGACGCAGCAGCGTCTCGCCCTCAAGCATCAGCATCGCCTTGTCCGCGCCCATGCGTCGCGACGCGCCGCCGGCGAGGATGACGGCGGGAAGCGGCGTCATTTTCTCTCCTCCAGCAGGTCTTCCTCCGCCCTGACGAGCGGGCCGCCGCCTTCGGAGGCGACCGGCTGACCCGTTTCGGCAAGCGGCTCAAGCCCCTTCTTGCGCTCGCGGTAGAAGGAGTAGAGCCCTGCCAACACGACGATCGCGCCGCCGACAAGCACGTTCACGTCCGGATAGGTCCGGAACAGGAGGATACCCAGAAGCGTCGCCCACAGCAGTCCGGCATAGCGGAACGGCGCGATATAGGAAATATCGGCAAGTCGCACGGCAAAGACGACGAACTGGTAGCCGGACAGGAGGAAGAGGGCGGCGAGCACGAGCTTCAGCATGATCGGCCAGCTCATCATGCTCCAGTCCTGCTCGATCGTGCCGAGCACGGCGCCGCCGATCGTCAGCAGCACCGCGGTTGCCAGCGTGATGATGATGGCCGGAACGTCGGAGCGGATCGTCTTGGTCAGAAGGTCCCTGGCTGAGGCCGCGAGCATGGCGACCACGGCATAGCCCGCGCCCTGCTGGAAGCCGTCCGGACCGGGCTGGATGATGATCATTACGCCGACAAAGCCGACGATGATGGCGCTCCAGCGCCGCCAGCCGACCGGCTCCTTCATGAAAAGCGCCGCGCCCAGCGTCACCGCAAGCGGCAGGCACTGTATGATTGAGGCGGCATTGGCGAGCGGCATCTGCTTCAACGCCTGGAGAAAGGCGACGGCGGCAACCAGTTCGCACAGGCTGCGCGCGATCACGCGCCGGTCGGAGACCGCGCCCAGGCGAGAAAGCGCGCGGCTTCGCCAGGCGATCAAAACCGTGAAAGCGGTGAGGATGAGCCCTCTGACGAACATGATCTGGCCGAGACCGATTTCCTCGGTCAGAAGTTTCGCGGTCGCGTCGGTCAGTGAAAAGCCGGCCATCGCCGCGATCATGAAGGCGGCGCCGGTGACATTGGAGGAGGTGCGCATCATTGGTCTCGTTATCGTATCTCTCGTTCATATAGACGATCAACGAGACATGGAAGTGACCTGTGTCACGCCTTGCGAACGGATCAGCCGCCGGTCATGCTCATGTGACGGGCGACGGCGACGCGCGAATGCGTTTCATCGAGTTCGAAATCATGCGCTTCCGGCTTCCTGGCGATGGCGGCGTCGATCGCGCGATGCAGGATGGCGTCATCATCCGGATTGTCGCGCAGCACCTTGCGGAAGTCGGCATTGTCGTCATGGCCGAGACAGAGATAGAGCATGCCGGTGCAGGTCAGCCGCACGCGGTTGCAGGCCGCGCAGAAATTATGCGACAGCGGCGTGATGAAGCCGAGCTTGCCGCCGGTCTCGGCAACCGTGACGAAGCGCGCGGGGCCGCCGGTTGTCAGAGGAATATCGGTGAGGGTGAACCTTTCCTGAAGGTCGCGACGGACCTTGCTCAGAGGCAGATACTGGGCGGAGCGGTCGGTATCGACCTCGCCGAGCGGCATGGCCTCGATCAGCGTCAGATCCATGCCGTTATCGTGGGCAAAGCGAAGGAGTTCCGGAATTTCGTGCTCGTTGAAGCCGGCAAGCGCAACAGCGTTGAGCTTGACCTTGAGGCCTGCCTTGCGAGCGGCTTCCAGCCCGGCCATCACCTTGTGGAAATCGCCCCAGCGGGTGATCTCGCGGAATTTCTGCGGGTCGAGCGTGTCGAGCGAGACATTGATGCGGCGCACGCCGGCGGCATGGAGATCGTCGGCAAAGCGCGCAAGCTGCGAGCCGTTGGTCGTCAGCGTCAGCTCATCAAGCGCGCCTTCATCGATGCGCTGTCCAAGATTGCGGATCAGCTGCATCACATTCTTACGCATCAGCGGCTCGCCGCCGGTCAGCCGCAGTTTGCGCACGCCCTTGTCGATGAAGGCGTTGCAGAGCCGTTCCAACTCCTCCAGCGTCAGAAGGTCGCGCTTGGGCAGAAATGTCATGTTTTCGGCCATGCAATAGGTGCAGCGGAAATCGCAGCGATCCGTCACCGAAACGCGCAAATATGTGATCTGCCGGCCGAAGGGGTCGACCATCGGCCTCGGCCGGTCCGCGACGGGCTGTTTGTGTACGATATGCTGGTTCACCGGAACTTCTCCTTGCCCGGAACATGGAACGGGCCTTGGCAAGCGTCAAGTGAAGTGCGAAACACAGCCGCGTGATTTGTCGAACCGCCGGGATGGACCATGACCGCGACCCCCACCGAAATCCGCGTCTCGCGGGACCGCAAGACGCTGACGGTCTCCTTCGAGGACGGCGCGCGTTTTGCGCTTGCCGCCGAAATGCTGCGCGTGCTCTCGCCCTCGGCCGAGGTCAAGGGGCATGGCCCCGGACAGGCGGTGACGGTGCCCGGCAAGCGCAATGTGGAGATCATGACGGTCGCGCCCGCCGGCAATTACGCCATCCGCATCGGCTTTGACGACATGCATGACAGCGGCATCTATACCTGGACCTATCTGAGGGAACTCGGCGAGGACGGCGCGCGGATGTTTGCCGATTACGAGGCCAAGCTTGCGAAAAAGGGCATGACCCGCGACAGGGCGGAAAGGCCGCGCTAGAGCGCTGTGCGCCCATTCGGACGCACAAGGCACGATGCGCTAGACGAAAGAGGACGACATGAAGACCGTTACGACCGTTGCGGAATTGCGGGCGCTCTACGGAGAACCCGGGCAGGCTGCACGCGCCAAGGTGGCGCCGGCGCTGACGCCGGCCTACAGGCGCTGGATCGAAGCATCGCCCTTCCTGGCGCTGGCGACGGCGGGACCGGAAGGACTCGATTGCTCGCCGCGCGGCGATGATGGCGCGGTGGTCCGCATCGCGGATGAGAAGACGGTGCTTTTGCCTGACTGGCGCGGCAACAACCGGACCGACTCGCTTGCCAATATCGTGCGCGATCCGCGCGTTGCCCTGCTGTTCATGGTGCCCGGCTCAAACAACACGCTGCGGATCAACGGTCGGGCGGTGGTCGCCGTCGAACCGGCGCTTCTCGAAAGCTTTGAAACGGAAGGCAGGCATCCCCGTAGCGTAATCGTGGTGACGATCGCCGAAGTCTATTTCCAGTGCGCCCGCGCGCTGATCCGTTCGGCATTGTGGAGTTCCGAGCGTCTCGTCGATCCCAAGTCCCTGCCGAGCGCCGGCGAGATGACGAAGGATGCAAGCGAGATGGCCTTCGACGCTGAGGCCTATGACCGGGAATGGCCGGAGCGCGCCGCCAAGAGCATGTGGTGATCAGGTCTTCGCGGTGGCCGCGGCACGGCGTCTCGGCCCTCCGCCGAGGATATCGGCCACCCATTTGAGCGAGGGAATGTTCTCGCACACCGTCAGAAGCGCGATCGTGATCGGCACGCCGAGAAATGTGCCGAACAGGCCCCACATGAAGGTCCAGAAGAAGATCGAGAACACCACGACGAAGGGCGAGATCGACAGCGTTGAACCCGACACCATCGGCTCCACGTAATTGCCGATGATGAACTGGATCAGGTTGAGGCAGACGAACAGCGCCAGCGCCGTTTCCCAGTGCTCGAACTGGATGACGCCGTAAAGCGAGGGAAAGACGGTGGCGATCACCGAGCCGATGAAGGGGATGTAGTTGAGCGCGAAGGCGATCACGCCCCACTCGACTGGAAAATCAAGACCCGTCAGCGTAGCCGAACTCCAGAACAGCACGCCGGTCATCGCGCTCATCTGGGTGCGCACCAGCATGTAGCGACCGAATTTCTTGGCCGTCGCATCGGCGATGCGGATCGCGGCGGAGGCGAATTCCGGCTTGTTGAGGTCCGCGATCCTTTGGCGGAGCTTGTCCACCTCCGTCAGGCCGAGAACCACATAGGCAAGCACCACCAGCCAGAAGCTGAGCGTCGTGCTCGCCTGTCCCGTCACCTGCCGCACGGTGCGGGCGATCAGGCCGACATTGAAGATGTCGTTGAGCGAGCTTGCAACGGAGAAGCCCTTCTCCCCGAGCCATGCGACGGCGTCCTGATAGGCGACCTGCAATTGCCAGGCGGCGTCGACGAACGATGTCGCCATGCGGGAAAAGCCCCAGATGACAAGCGTCGCGAAGATGACGAAGACGACAATCGTGCTGACAACGGTGATCGCCAGCGCGAGAAGCGGCGGCATGACCTTCTGCAATGCGTTCTTGATCGGCCAGGTGACGGCGATGATGAACAGCGCAAGCGCCACGGGTTTCAGGAAGCCGCCCGCCCAGCGGATTGCGATCAGGAGCAGGATGACGAATATCAGGGATGTGACGACGGTGACGCCGCGCCGCGAGCCCGTTGGCCCAGTTTCAGACATTCGTGTCTCTTAAAATGACTAGCTTGAGCGGATGTGGCTGAAAATGTATCGTTCCCGCCAGTCATACGCAAGCGCTCCCATGCGCTGCCACACGCGATTGTGCGCGGGAAGGAAAATCATGAGTGAGTTCATCGAAACCGTCGCCAGCCCCGATCAGGTGCTTTCATTCTGGTTTGACGAACTGACGCCGAAAGACTGGTTCCAGCCCGACGATGTGGCGGCTCTCGACAACGCCATCCTCTACCGTTTCTTTGCCACCCACCGGGCGCTGGCGCGCGATGTCGACGGAGCCTGGCGGGCAACGCCCGAGGCCCAGCTTGCGGCCGTGATCGTGCTCGACCAGTTTCCCCGCAACATCTACCGCGCAACGCCCATGGCCTTTGCCACCGACATGCTGGCGCTCCGGGAAGCGAAGCTGGCGATCGCCAGCGGCGCCCACGAAAAGGTCGCCGAAAGCCGTCGGGCGTTTTTCTTCATGCCTTTCGAACATTCCGAAAATCTTGCCGATCAGGACCGTTCGGTAGCGCTCTTTGCCGCGCTCGGCAATGAGGAGTTCTCGTCCTATGCCGAAAGCCACCGGGAGGTGATTGCCCGGTTCGGCCGTTTTCCCCATCGCAATCCGATCCTGAAGCGGCGCTCGACCCGCGCCGAACTGGCCTATCTATCGGGCGGGGAAAGCACCGGCTGGGGGCAGAAATAGACTTCCGCCGTCATCAAAACGACGCGCTTGGGCGGTTCAAGGCGCGTCTGTGAGTTTCTGGAGAAAGAAAGGGATCCGATGCGGCGGAAAAAGGCGAGGGGCGGTTTCCGGCTTGCGGTGTTGGCGGCGGGACTTCTTTGCGCCCTGTCCGGCGCCCCCGTCCATGCCCAGCAGGCAACGCCCGCCCCGCCTTCCGCTTCCGGCACGGGGCAGCAGCCGAACGATGCGGTGGCGACGACACGGGATCCGTTCATTTCCGAGACCGCGACGGCGCTCGATGCCTATGGCGATGCGCTGTCCTCGATTTCCGAGGCGGTCGGCGGCGAGGGCGGCAGCGACGATGCGCTGGCCAGGCTGCAGGTTCAGGTCGACCAGCTTCAAAGCGAGCTTTCAAAGACCGACGGCGCCATTCAGGCCCGGCTTGGCGATGTCCGCGCTCAACTGGCGGAGCTTGGCAGCGCGCCCGGGCCGGGCGAAAGCCCGGAGCCGGACGTGACGACGCAGGAGCGCAACACGCTCCTCGCCGAGCGTTCCGAGCTCAACGCACTCGCCGACAGGCTGAGCAAGCTTGGATCCTCGGCCGAGGAAACCTCCGACAGGGTATCCGAGATCCGGCGCGAGCAATTCGCCCGCGCCTTGTTCAAGCATACCGATCTGCAGGAGCTTTTCTCGACCGATTTCGGGACGCTCTGGCATCAGCAGTTTGACGCTTTCAGGGCGTCTTATGGCGGCTGGCTGAGTTTCATCTGGCAGTCGAAACGCATCCAGTTCATCATCGCCAACCTGCTCTCGATCCTTGCCGCGGCCTTTGCCTACCGGCTCTCCACACGGTTTGTCGAACGCACGAAGCTGGACCTGCAGATGGAGGAGCCGGACTACGTGATCCGGTTGCTGGCCGCCTTCTGGACGACGATGATCCCCTGCCTGGCGCTCTTCGCCTTTCTCACCGTGTCCTATGTCCTGTTTGTCGGCATGGGCATTTTCCTGCCCGATGTCGAGCGCTTCGTCCTGCAGGCCTATATCTCAGGCGCGATCATCTTCTTCGTGTTCCTCCTGTCGCGCAATGTGCTGACGCCGGGCCGGCCGCAATGGCGGCTGATGCCGATCGGCAACGCCGCCTCGCGCAACCTGATGCTTGCCTTCACGGCAATGGCCCTGATCAACTGGGGCGATATCCTGATCGGCGTGCTGAACGAGACGCTGGACGCCGGCGTCCAGATCGATGTGCTGCGCAGCCTGATTTCCTCCGTCCTGATCGGCGCCATTCTCGTGGCCGTATCCTTCATCCGCCCGCGGCCGCCGGTCGAGGCGGAGAAGAAGCGCACGCGCACGATCGCTATCCTGTTCCCCTCTGCCATCGCCTTTTCCGCGCGCATGGTCGGGCTGTTCGTCATGCTCTGCGCGCTGGTCGGCTACGTGGCGCTTGCCCGTTTCGCCGCCAAGCAGGTGGTGCTGACGGGGGCGGTGCTGATCACCATGTATATCGGCATGCTCGTCGGCCAGGCGGTATCGCAGGCCGGCAGCATCGCCCGCACCAGTTTCGGCAAGCGCTTCGTCGAACGGTTCCAGCTGTCGGCCGTGCGCGCCGACCAGTTGTCGCTGCTTGCCGGGCTGTTCATCTACGCGCTGACGCTGTTCATCGGCATTCCGCTGGTGCTGCTGTCCTGGGGCGTGCGCTACGAGCAGATGCGGCTGTGGGCCGCAAACAACCTGACCTCCGTCACCATCGGCTCGATCACCATTTCACTTGGCGGCATTCTGGTCGGGGTCCTGCTGTTCGTCGGCGGCTTTCTCGCGACGCGGTGGTTCCAGGGCTGGTTCGACAACAATGTCCTGTTGCGTTCGCGCGCCGATGCCGGCGTCCGCAATTCCGTCAAGACCGGGATAAGCTATCTCGGCATCGTGTTGGCGAGCCTCCTGGCGATCTCGGCGGCAGGCGTCAATCTCTCCAGCCTGGCGCTGGTCGCCTCCGCCCTGTCCATCGGCATCGGCTTCGGCCTGCAGACGATCGTCTCCAATTTCGTGTCAGGCCTGATCCTACTGGCCGAGCGGCCGTTCAAGGTCGGCGACTGGATCGTGTCCGGGACCACGGAGGGTTTCGTCAAGCGCATTTCCGTGCGCGCGACAGAGATCGAGACCTTCCAGCGCCAGTCGATCATCGTGCCGAATTCCGAACTGATCAACGCCTCCGTCGGCAACTGGATGCACCACAACCAGATGGGCCGCTCCGAGGTCGCCGTCGGCGTCTCCTACGACAGCGATCCGCGAAAGGTGATGGATATCCTGATGGACATCGGCACCTCGCATCCGCTGGTACTCCAGAATCCGGAGCCGATGGTGATCTTCATGGGGTTTGGCGAGTCGACGCTTGATTTCGAGGTTCGCGTCTATCTCGCCGACGTGTTCAACGGCATTTCCGTGCGCAACGACATCCGCGTGGCGATCTTCGAGCGCTTCAAGGAGGAAGGCATTACCATTCCCTATCCGCAGCGCGACCTGCATATCATCCCGCAGAAGGAGCGTCGCGACGAGCTGGCGGATGCAATCCGCAAGCACACGCGGAAGAACGCTCCGGCGGAACCCGTCGCGCCGGCGCACGAGGCCCGGCCGATGTTCGACCATCCCGACGCCGGCAATGATGACGGCGGCGAGCGGTAAGCAAATCGAGCCGCGTCGCGCCCGCAAGACTGCATGTCGCAAACGGGCTGTTGGCGGCGCGGTGCGCGTTGCATAGTCGGCTGAAGAACGGCCCGTCGACAAGCGAGCCAGTTTGCGGACAAACCTCCCCCGTTGGGGTCAAGCCCGAGCATGACGCATCAAGGGGTTGGAACCTTGTCACCAGACTGACACGCCGAAGGCGGGCACTGGCGCTATCCTCAGAGGCGGAACGGATGACAACGAAAACTCGGGCACTGGTGATCGGCGGCGGCGTCGTCGGCGTGTCGACGCTTTACCATCTGGCGAAGAAAGGCTGGGACGATGCGGTCCTGATCGAGCGCAAGGAACTGACCTCCGGCTCGACCTGGCACGCGGCCGGCCTGCTGCCGCTGTTCAACATGAGCTATTCCGTCGGCCAGCTGCACAAATATTCGGTCAATCTCTATTCGGCGCTCGAGGAAGAAACGGGGCTCAACGTCGGCTTCTCGAAGGTCTCCAATATTCGCCTGGCGATGACCAAGGACCGGATGGATGAGTATCTCTATTATTCCGGCATTGCCGAGACTATCGGTGTTGATTTCCGGTTCCTGACACCGGAACAGGTGAAGGAGGTCTGGCCGCTCTGCGAGACCGACGGCATTCTGGGCGCGATCCAGCATCCCGACGACGGCTATATCCAGCCCGCCGACCTGACCCAGGCGCTGGCGAAAGGCGCGCGCGACAACGGCGCACGGATCATGCGCAACACGACGGTGATCGAGATCCGCCAGAACCCTGACGGCACCTGGCAAGTGGAAACCGACAAGGAAAGTTTCACCGCGGACCACGTGATTTCCTGCACCGGCAATTTTGCCCGAAAGACCGGCGAAATGGTCGGCCTCAACGTACCGGTCATCCCGGTCGAGCACCAGTATATCGTCACCGAGCCGCATCCGGCGATCCTGGAGCGGAAGAAACAGGGCTTGCCCGAAATGGGCGTGCTCCGCGAGTCCGACAGCGCCTGGTACATGCGCGAGGAGGCGGGCGGGCTGATCCTGGGACCTTATGAAGTCGGCGCGCCGGTCTGTTATGTCGACGGGCCGTCTGCCGACAGCGAATACGAGCTGTTCCAGGAAGAACTCGATCGGCTGATGCCGCATATCGAGACGGCCTTTACCCGTGTTCCGGCCTTTGCCGAGGTCGGCATCAAGACGGTCTATAACGGCGCGATCGCCTATACGCCCGACGGCAACCCGATCGTCGGTCCCGCGCCGGGTCTGAAGAATTTCTGGCTCAATGAGGGCCATTCCTTTGGCATCACGGCTGCCGGCGGCGCAGGCTGGCAGCTTGCCGAATGGATCGTCAACGGCGAGCCGACCGTGGACCTTGCCGGCGTCGATCCGCGCCGCTTCGGGCCCTACGCGACGGAAGGCTACCTCATCGCCAAGAACGAGGAGGCCTACGCCAATGTCTTCACCATGCATTATCCGGACGAGGAGCGCGGGGCCGCCCGGCCGCTGAAGGTCTCGCCGGTCTATGAACGGTTGAAGGCGCTCGGCGGCGTGTTCGGCTCGGTCTATGGCTGGGAGCGCGCCAACTGGTATGCGCCTGAAGGCTATGCGCTGGATGAGAGCGAACTCGGCGTCGGCGCCGATGTGCTGACCAATCACAATTACGCCCCGGCGCTGGACGATGGCCGGATCGTGGAAAAATGGTCGTTCCGCCGCTCGAATTATTTCGAGCATGTCGGCAACGAGGTGAGGCATGTGCATGAGAAGGTCGGCATTCTCGACATGACGCCCTTTGCCAAGATGGAGGTTTCCGGCCCCGGCGCGCGCGACTTCCTTGACTCGATCTTCGCCAATGCCGTGCCGAAGAAGCAGGGCCGCATCGCGCTTTGCCATCTTCTCGGCAGCCAGGGCGGGGTGAGGGCGGAGTTCACGCTCTATGAATGGGCGCCCGGCCGCTTCTATCTGGTTTCCGGCGCGGGGCTTGAAAGCCACGACCACGATCTTCTGACGAAGCTCGCGCCGACAGACGGTTCCGTGACGCTCCGGCCGCTGACCATGGAAATGGGCGTGCTGGTGATTGCCGGACCGAAATCACGCGACCTGTTGAAGAAGCTGACGCGGACATCGCTGGAAAACGCGGACTTCCCCTGGCTCACCGGTCAGCCGATCTCGATCGGCGCGGCAAGCTGTCATGCGCTGCGCGTCAATTTCGTCGGCGAGCTCGGCTGGGAACTGCACCACCCGATCGCCATGCAGACCTATATCTTTGACAAGCTGATGGAAGCCGGCGCCGAATTCGACATCAAGCCTTTCGGCATCCGCGCAATGGGGTCGATGGCGTTGGAAAAATCCTACCGCGCCATGCAGCGGGAGATGACCATCGAATATACCGCCTACGAATCGGGCCTCGATCGCTTCATCAAGCCGAAGAAGGATTTCATCGGCAAGGAAGCCCTGCTGTCGAAGAAGGAGGAGGGGCTTTCCGCCGTCTTCGCCACGCTGGTCGTCGATGGCGTCACCGATTGCGATGCGCGTGGCTCCGAGGCGATCTACGACCTCGACGGCAATCTGGCCGGCCGCGCCACCCAGGGCGGCTTCGGCTGGCGCATCGGCAGGTCGATCGCGCTCGCCATGCTGAAGCCGGACTATGCCGCGCCGGGCACGAAGCTGAAGATCAGGATTCTCGGCGAACTTTTCGACGCCACGGTAGTGGAGGAAAGTCCGTTCGATCCGGAGAATGAGGCGCTGCGGGCCTGAGTCGGGAGGATGCTCGCACCGCCCCTCCGTCATGCCGGCCTCGAGCCGGCATCCGTGGTGGCTGGAACAGGGTTGGTTTTGTGTGTTTGACCGGTCCAGCGTGCGCGTTTACCGCGGCATATGCCATTCGTTCGACCGTAGATCCCGGCTCAGGGCCGGGATGACGGAGCAGACAGGCCTCATGATTTGAACAGGAGGCGGAGCATTGCCTCTTTCCTTCCCCGGCTTTCTTCAAAAAACACTCTTGCCAAGCGCGCCTCATCCCCGTAAATGGGGCGCCAGATCGGATGGGGCTGCGCGGAAACGCTGGCGGCCCGATTTGATGAAGGGGTATAGCTCAGTTGGTAGAGCGGCGGTCTCCAAAACCGCAGGTCGGGGGTTCGAGCCCCTCTGCCCCTGCCAGTTTGACGGTTCTGCCAGCGCGGTGCGCGGCGGCTCGCGTGGACGTGATACAAGAAAATTTCGTTTTTCTCTTGTCTGAGCGAAAAACGATGATATGTAATGCAAAACAGACTCGCGGTGCGTGGAGCTGGTTACTTCCGCTTTACGTGCCGTAAAGGTGTGGGCAGTTTATGGCATCGAAAACCAATCCATTCACGTTTCTGCAGCAAGTGCGCGCTGAGACGGCCAAAGTCGTTTGGCCTTCCCGGCGCGAAACTGTGATCTCGACTCTCATGGTCATGGTGATGGTTGTCGTGGCAGCGTTCTTCTTCTTCGCGGCTGATCAGCTGATGAGCCTGGCGATGAATTTCATCCTCAATCTCGGCGCCTGATCGGGAAAAGGGGAGAAGCACTATGGCGATGCGCTGGTATATTGTTCATGCCTATTCCAACTTCGAGAAGAAGGTGGCCGAGGCAATCGAGGAGAAGGCCAAGCAGAAGGGCCTCGATCATTTCTTCGATCGTATCCTCGTTCCGACCGAAAAGGTCGTCGAAGTCCGTCGCGGCCGCAAGGTCGATTCGGAACGCAAGTTTTTCCCGGGCTATGTTCTGGTGCGGGCAGACCTCAATGACGAGGTCTTCCATCTGATCAAGAACACGCCGCGGGTAACCGGTTTTCTCGGCAGCGACCAGAAGCCTGTTCCGATCCCGGATTCCGAGGCCGAGCACATTCTCGGCCAGGTGCAGGAGGGCGTCGAGCGGCCGAAGGCGACCGTATCCTTCGAGATCGGCGAGAATGTCCGCGTGTCCGACGGTCCGTTTGCCTCGTTCAACGGCGTCGTTCAGGATGTCGACGAGGAGCGTGCCCGCCTGAAGGTCGAGGTCTCGATCTTCGGCCGCGCAACGCCGGTGGAACTGGAATACGCCCAGGTCGAAAAAGTTTGAGCTTTTGTCCCACGGGGCAATTTCGCGTGGAAGGGCAGGGCGCTTAGCCGGTGTCCATCAATCCCGCACCACGCAACCGCAGCCGCCGGCAGGTGCCGGCATGATGGGCCGGCAAGCCGGTCCGAGATGAGAAAGGCAGAGTAATGGCTAAGAAAGTTGCAGGCCAGCTCAAGTTGCAGGTCCCGGCAGGTTCGGCAAATCCGTCCCCGCCGATCGGTCCCGCTCTTGGTCAGCGCGGCATCAACATCATGGAATTCTGCAAGGCGTTCAATGCCGCCTCGCAGGAAATGGAAAAGGGCATGCCCATCCCGGTAATCATAACCTATTACCAGGACAAGTCCTTTACCTTCGTCATGAAGCAGCCCCCGGTCGCTTACTTCCTGAAGAAGGAAGCGAAGATCAAGTCGGGTTCCAAGACCCCGGGCAAGGCGAGCGCAGGTTCGATCTCCTCCGAGCAGGTCCGCAAGATCGCGGAAGCCAAGATGAGCGACCTGAACGCCGCCGATATCGAAGGCGCAATGCGCATGGTCGAGGGCTCCGCCCGCGCCATGGGCCTGGAAGTGACGGGTTGATTGCCATGACGAAGATTGCAAAGCGTATCCAGAAGACCCGAGAGGGCATCGACGTCAACAAGCTCTATCCGCTTTCCGAGGCCGTTCAGATGGTCAAGGAACGGGCTGTTGCAAAGTTCGACGAATCCATCGAAATCGCGATGAACCTGGGCGTTGACCCGCGTCACGCAGACCAGATGGTTCGCGGCGTCGTCAACCTGCCGAACGGCACGGGCAAGAGCGTTCGCGTTGCCGTGTTCGCCCGCGGCCCGAAGGCTGATGAAGCCAAGGAAGCCGGTGCGGATGTCGTCGGCGCGGAAGACCTCGTCGAGCAGGTTCAGGCCGGCAATATCGACTTCGACCGCTGCATCGCGACCCCGGACATGATGCCGCTCGTCGGCCGTCTCGGTAAGGTTCTCGGCCCCCGCGGCATGATGCCGAACCCGAAGGTTGGCACCGTGACCATGGACGTGAAGGCCGCCATCGAAGCCTCCAAGGGCGGCGCTGTCGAGTTCCGCGTCGAAAAGGCCGGTATCGTGCATGCCGGCGTTGGCAAGGCCTCGTTTGACGCAAGCGCGCTGGAAGAAAACATCCGCGCCTTCGCCGATGCCGTCGTCAAGGCAAAGCCGGCCGGCGCCAAGGGCAACTACGTCAAGCGCGTCGCGCTGTCGTCGACGATGGGCCCGGGCGTCAAGATCGACTTCTCGTCGGTCAACGCTTAAGTTTTGAATTTCCGGAAGCGATTGTCTTCCGGTGAAAAGTTTCCGGGCTCCAGGGCCCGGAAAATGACCGGGACGAAAATCCCGGTTTCCTGTCCGAGATTGCAGGTGGGCAACCTTAATTCAATGCCTGCATGAGACGGGTGAGACCCAATTTTACCGCTGGCGGTCAAGCCTGACGCGGTTTAGTTCGGTTCGAACCTGGTGTGCCTAGGCGCTTGAGAAATCGCGCGCCGAAGGGGGCAGGATCCTCGAGCGTCGCTTGGGATCTTGGGTCAAAGCAAGTCCCTTGCGGCAAAGGCAACCGACAGGTCCGTCAATGGTCCTGTCAACTGGAGATAGGCAGTGGAAAGAGCGGAAAAACGCGAATTCGTCACGGAACTGAACGAAGTCTTTAAGGCTTCCGGCTCGGTTGTCGTTGCCCACTATGCCGGTGTCACCGTTGCGCAGATGAACGATTTCCGTTCGAAGATGCGTGAAGCGGGCGGCACTGTCAAAGTCGCGAAGAACCGCCTGGCCAGGATTGCCCTTCAGGGTACGGAGTCCGAGGGAATGGCTGACCTGTTCACAGGTCAGACGCTCATCGCCTATTGCGATGACCCGGTGACGGCTCCGAAGGTCTGCATGGATTTCGCCAAGACCAACGACAAGCTCGTTGTCATCGGCGGCGCCATGGGGGCAACCGTGCTCGATGCCGAGGGCGTCAAGTCGCTTGCGACGATGCCTTCGCTGGATGAGCTGCGTGCGAAGCTGGTTGGTATGATCCAGACCCCGGCGACCCGCATCGCGACGATTGCTTCGGCACCCGCAAGCCAGCTTGCGCGCGTGCTCAACGCCTACGCCACGAAGGACGAAGCCGCTTGAGGCGGTTTTTCGCTGTTTATGAAATTTCGACCCAGTTCGAACCAAACACACTGAAGGAAGACTAACATGGCTGATCTCGCCAAAATCGTAGACGAACTTTCTGAACTGACGGTTCTCGAAGCCGCTGAACTGTCCAAGATGCTCGAAGAGAAGTGGGGCGTTTCCGCCGCTGCTCCGGTCGCCGTTGCTGCTGCCGGCGGCGCTGGCGAAGCCGCTGCCGCTGTCGAGGAAAAGACCGAATTCGACGTTGTCCTGGCCGATGCCGGCGGCAACAAGATCGGCGTCATCAAGGAAGTTCGCGCCATCACCGGTCTCGGCCTCAAGGAAGCCAAGGAACTCGTCGAGAGCGCTCCGAAGGCCATCAAGGAAGCCGTTTCCAAGGGCGAAGCCGAAGAGCTCAAGGGCAAGCTGGAAGCAGCTGGCGCCAAGGTCGAGCTCAAGTAAGCTTTACTTTACTGTTCCGCGGGCGGGCGCAGGCCTGCCCGTGGGGCGACAATTGAACTGAAACCATTACCCAAAGTCCCATTTCGGGCCTTTGGGTAATGGGTTCTCTTCAGGACCCTTTCGACGGGCAGCGCGACCGGCAACGGCCTGACGCTCGGATAGTCGAGAAATTATGGAGATCGAGCCTTTCCGGCGGAATTGGAAATGGCTCTCAAATAACGACGGAGCCGACTGGCCATCGGTACCCGTCTGTTGCAGGCCCGGATGCAGATTGACAAGGAGCGACGATGGCTCAGACCCTTTCCTATAATGGTCGCAGGCGCGTGCGCAAGTTTTTCGGTAAGATCCCGGAAGTGGCGGAGATGCCGAACCTCATCGAGGTTCAGAAGGCGTCCTACGACCAGTTCCTCATGGTTGACGAGCCCAAGGGCGGTCGTCCCGACGAGGGGCTGCAGGCGGTCTTCAAGTCCGTCTTCCCGATGACCGATTTCTCGGGCGCTTCCATGCTCGAATTCGTTTCCTACGAATTCGAGCAGCCGAAGTTCGACGTCGAGGAATGCCGGCAGCGCGACCTGACCTATGCCGCGCCGCTGAAGGTCAAGCTGCGCCTCATCGTGTTCGACATCGACGAGGATACCGGCGCGAAGTCGATCAAGGACATCAAGGAGCAGTCGGTCTATATGGGCGACATGCCGCTGATGACCAACAACGCGACCTTCATCGTCAACGGTACCGAGCGCGTTATCGTTTCGCAGATGCACCGTTCGCCGGGCGTCTTTTTCGACCACGACAAGGGCAAGAGCCACTCTTCCGGCAAGCTGCTGTTTGCCGCCCGCGTGATCCCCTATCGCGGTTCCTGGCTCGACATCGAGTTCGACGCCAAGGATATCGTCCATGCGCGCATCGACCGCCGCCGCAAGATTCCGGTGACATCGCTTCTGATGGCGCTCGGCATGGACACCGAGGAAATTCTCGAGACCTTCTACGAGAAGGCGGTCTACGAGCGTGAGGGCGACGGCTGGAAAGTGCCGTTCTCGCCGGAACGTCTGCGCGGCCAGAAGGCCGTGACCGATCTCATTGACGCCGATAGCGGCGAGGTGGTGATCGAGGCCGGCAAAAAGCTGACCCCGCGCATGCTCAAGAAGCTCGCCGAAGGCGGCCTGAAGGCGCTCAAGGTTACCGATGACGAACTTTACGGCACGTTCCTGGCCGAGGACATCGTCAACATGGAAACCGGCGAGATCTATCTCGAGGCCGGCGAAGAACTGGACGAGAAGAACCTGGCGGGCGTGATCGAGCAGGGCATCGACGAACTGTCGATCCTCAACATCGACCACGTCAATGTCGGCGCCTATATCCGCAACACGCTGGTCGCCGACAAGAACGAGAACCGTCAGGACGCGCTCTTCGATATCTATCGCGTGATGCGTCCGGGCGAGCCGCCGACCATGGAATCGGCGGAAGCGATGTTCAATTCGCTGTTCTTCGATGCCGAGCGCTATGACCTCTCGGCCGTCGGTCGCGTCAAGATGAACATGCGTCTCGACCTTGATGCGCCGGATACGATGCGCGTGCTGCGCAAGGAAGACATCCTGGCCGTCGTCAAGACGCTGGTGGATCTCCGCGACGGCAAGGGCGAGATCGACGACATCGACAATCTCGGCAACCGCCGCGTCCGTTCGGTCGGCGAACTGATGGAGAACCAGTACCGTCTGGGCCTCCTGCGCATGGAGCGCGCGATCAAGGAGCGCATGTCCTCGATCGAGATCGACACGGTGATGCCGCAGGACCTGATCAACGCCAAGCCGGCGGCTGCCGCCGTGCGCGAATTCTTCGGTTCCTCGCAGCTGTCGCAGTTCATGGACCAGATCAACCCGCTGTCGGAAATCACCCACAAGCGTCGTCTCTCGGCGCTCGGCCCGGGCGGTCTGACGCGCGAACGCGCGGGCTTCGAGGTCCGCGACGTGCATCCGACCCATTACGGCCGCATCTGCCCGATCGAGACTCCGGAAGGCCCGAACATCGGTCTGATCAACTCGCTGGCGACCTTTGCGCGCGTCAACAAGTACGGCTTCATCGAAAGCCCGTACCGCAAGATCTCCGAGGACGGCAAGCTCACCGATGAGGTAATCTATCTGTCGGCTATGGAAGAGGCGAAATATTACATCGCCCAGGCCAATTCGGTGATGAATGAAGACGGCACCTTCGTCGAAGAGTTCGTCGTCTGCCGTCATGCCGGCGAAGTCATGCTGGCCCCGCGCGAAAACATCAACCTGATGGACGTCTCGCCGAAACAGCTCGTTTCGGTGGCGGCAGCCCTCATTCCGTTCCTGGAAAACGACGACGCCAACCGCGCCCTGATGGGCTCGAACATGCAGCGTCAGGCCGTGCCGCTGCTGCGCGCCGAAGCCCCGTTCGTCGGAACCGGCATGGAGCCGATCGTTGCCCGTGACAGTGGCGCTGCCATCGGCGCCAAGCGCGGCGGCGTGGTCGACCAGGTCGACGCGACCCGTATCGTTATCCGCGCGACGGAAGATCTCGATGCCTCCAAGTCGGGCGTTGATATCTACCGGCTGATGAAGTTCCAGCGTTCCAACCAGAACACCTGCGTCAACCAGCGTCCGCTGGTGCGCGTCGGCGACGTGGTCAACCGTGGCGACATCATCGCCGACGGCCCGTCGACGGACCTCGGCGATCTGGCGCTCGGCCGCAACGCGCTGGTCGCGTTCATGCCGTGGAACGGCTACAACTACGAGGACTCGATCCTGCTTTCCGAGCGGATCGTTTCGGATGACGTCTTCACCTCGATCCATCTGGAAGAATTCGAGGTCATGGCCCGTGACACCAAGCTCGGCCCGGAAGAAATCACCCGCGACATTCCGAACGTCTCGGAAGAAGCGCTGAAGAACCTCGATGAAGCCGGTATCGTGTACATCGGCGCCGAAGTGCATCCGGGCGACATTCTCGTCGGCAAGATCACGCCGAAGGGCGAAAGCCCGATGACGCCGGAGGAAAAGCTCCTGCGCGCGATCTTCGGCGAGAAGGCCTCCGACGTTCGCGACACGTCGATGCGCATGCCGCCCGGCACCTTCGGTACCGTGGTTGAAGTCCGCGTGTTCAACCGCCACGGCGTCGAGAAGGACGAGCGCGCCATGGCGATCGAGCGCGAAGAAATCGAGCGTCTCGCCAAGGACCGTGACGACGAACAGGCCATTCTGGACCGCAACGTCTATGCGCGTCTTGCCGACATGCTGCGCGGCCACACGTCGATTGCGGGTCCTAAGGGCTTCAAGAAGGGCGTTCAGCTTTCCGATGAAGTCATCGGCGCCTATCCGCGTTCGCAGTGGTGGATGTTCGCCGTCGAGGACGAGGAAGCGCAGGGCGAACTTGAAGCCCTTCGCGGCCAGTACGACGAATCCAAGGCCCGCCTTGAGCAGCGGTTCATGGACAAGGTCGAAAAGGTCCAGCGCGGCGATGAAATGCCTCCGGGCGTGATGAAGATGGTCAAGGTCTTTGTTGCCGTGAAGCGCAAGATCCAGCCCGGCGACAAGATGGCCGGCCGTCACGGCAACAAGGGTGTGGTTTCCCGCATCCTGCCCGCCGAGGACATGCCGTTCCTGGAAGACGGAACCCATGTCGATGTCGTGCTGAACCCGCTTGGCGTGCCGAGCCGCATGAATGTCGGTCAGATCCTGGAAACGCATCTTGCGTGGGGTTGTGCCGGCATGGGCAAGCGCATTGGCCAGATGCTCGAGGAGTATCAGGAAACCAATGACATCAAGCCGCTGAAGGAAACGCTGACCAAGGTCTATGCCTCGGAAGCCAAGGACGAAGTCTCGAATTTCGACGACGAAAGCCTGGTGCGTCTGGCCGACGAAGCCAAGCGCGGCGTGTCCATCGCCACGCCGGTCTTTGACGGTGCGCATGAGGGCGACGTCTCCGAGATGCTGTCCTGGGCAGGTTACAATCCGTCGGGTCAGTCGACGCTTTACGACGGCCGTACGGGCGAGCCCTTCGACCGCCAGGTCACCGTGGGCTACATGTACATGATCAAGCTCAACCATCTGGTTGACGACAAGATCCACGCCCGTTCGATCGGTCCGTACTCGCTCGTCACCCAGCAGCCGCTCGGTGGCAAGGCGCAGTTCGGTGGCCAGCGCTTCGGCGAAATGGAGGTCTGGGCTCTGGAAGCCTATGGCGCCGCCTATACGCTGCAGGAAATGCTGACCGTGAAATCGGACGACGTTGCCGGCCGTACCAAGGTCTATGAGGCGATTGTCCGCGGCGATGATACGTTCGAGGCCGGTATTCCGGAATCGTTCAACGTTCTCGTCAAGGAAATGCGTTCGCTGGGCCTTTCCGTCGAGCTTGAAAACCGTGCCGACGAGCCCGGTGAGGAAGCCGACGAAATGCCGGACGCTGCGGAATAAGATCAGAACACGGTGCGCCCGCCGCCAAAAGCCGGGCGCACCTTTGACACCGAGCGCATGGTAAGCGCAAAGTGTCATTTTTGCCGCATTTAGCGGCTATCACCGTTTCAAGAGACATGAGTTCCGGCATCGGGGTTTGGCCGGAATGATCTGTCAGCAAGGGCGATGCCGCCCAGTCAAGGAGACAGGCATGAACCAAGAGGTCATGAATCTTTTCAATCCGCAGGCGCCGGCGCAGGTCTTCGATTCGATCCGGATCTCGATCGCCAGCCCGGAAAAGATCCTTTCCTGGTCTTATGGCGAAATCAAGAAGCCGGAAACCATCAACTACCGCACGTTCAAGCCCGAGCGTGACGGCCTGTTCTGCTCGCGCATCTTCGGCCCGATGAAGGACTATGAGTGCCTGTGCGGCAAGTACAAGCGCATGAAGTACAAGGGCATCATCTGCGAAAAGTGCGGCGTCGAAGTCACGCTTTCGCGCGTGCGCCGCGAGCGTATGGGCCATATCGAGCTCGCCGCTCCGGTTGCCCATATCTGGTTCCTGAAATCGCTGCCGAGCCGTATCTCGACCCTTCTCGACATGACGCTGAAGGATGTCGAGCGCGTTCTCTATTTCGAGAACTACATCGTCACCGAACCGGGCCTGACGGATCTGAAGGAAAATCAGCTCCTGTCGGAAGAGGAATACATGCTGGCCGTGGACGAGTTCGGCGAGGACCAGTTCTCGGCCAATATCGGCGCGGAAGCCATCTATGAGATGCTTGCCGGCATGGATCTCGAGAAGATCGCGGGCGACCTGCGCGCCGAACTGGCCGACACCACGTCGGATCTGAAGCAGAAGAAGCTGATGAAGCGTCTCAAGATCGTCGAGAACTTTCTTGAGTCGGGCAACCGTCCCGAATGGATGATCATGAAGGTCGTTCCGGTGATCCCGCCGGACCTGCGCCCGCTCGTGCCGCTCGACGGCGGCCGGTTCGCGACGTCCGACCTCAACGATCTCTATCGTCGCGTGATCAACCGTAACAACCGTCTGAAGCGCCTCATCGAGCTGCGCGCGCCGGGCATCATCATCCGCAACGAGAAGCGCATGCTTCAGGAATCGGTTGACGCCCTGTTCGACAACGGCCGTCGCGGCCGCGTCATCACCGGCGCCAACAAGCGTCCGCTGAAGTCGATCTCCGACATGCTGAAGGGCAAGCAGGGCCGCTTCCGCCAGAACCTGCTCGGCAAGCGCGTCGACTATTCCGGCCGTTCGGTCATCGTGACCGGCCCGGAACTGAAGCTGCACCAGTGCGGCTTGCCGAAGAAGATGGCGCTCGAACTGTTCAAGCCGTTCATCTACGCCCGCCTCGACGCCAAGGGGTATTCCTCGACCGTCAAGCAGGCGAAGAAGCTGGTCGAAAAGGAACGTCCGGAAGTCTGGGATATCCTCGACGAGGTGATCCGCGAGCATCCGGTGCTTCTGAACCGTGCGCCGACGCTGCACCGCCTGGGCATCCAGGCGTTCGAGCCGACGCTGGTCGAAGGCAAGGCCATCCAGCTGCACCCGCTCGTCTGCACGGCCTTCAACGCCGACTTCGACGGCGACCAGATGGCCGTTCACGTGCCGCTGTCGCTCGAAGCCCAGCTTGAAGCCCGCGTGCTGATGATGTCGACCAACAACATCCTGCATCCGGCCAATGGTCAGCCGATCATCGTGCCGTCGCAGGACATGGTTCTCGGCCTCTACTATCTCTCGATCATGAACGAGAACGAGCCCGGCGAAGGCATGGCCTTTGCAGACATGGGCGAGCTCCACCATGCGCTCGAGAACAAGGTCGTCACGCTGCACTCCAAGATCAAGGGCCGTTTCAAGACGGTCGACGAGGACGGCAACGAAGTCTCGAAGATCTACGAGACGACGCCCGGCCGCATGATCATCGGCGAGCTTCTGCCGAAGAACTCGAACGTTCCGTTCGAGACCTGCAACCAGGAAATGACCAAGAAGAACATCTCCAAGATGATCGACACGGTCTATCGCCACTGCGGCCAGAAGGACACGGTGATCTTCTGCGACCGCATCATGTCGCTCGGCTTCGGCCATGCGTGCAAGGCCGGCATTTCCTTCGGCAAGGACGACATGGTCATTCCCGATGCCAAGCACGAAATCGTTGCCGAGACCGAAGCGCTGGTGAAGGAATACGAGCAGCAGTACAATGACGGTCTCATCACCCAGGGCGAGAAGTACAACAAGGTTGTCGACGCCTGGGGCAAGGCGACCGAGAAGGTCACGGAAGAGATGATGGCCCGCATCAAGGCCGTCGAATTCGACCCGGAGACCGGTCGCCAGAAGCAGATGAACTCGATCTACATGATGAGCCATTCCGGCGCGCGTGGTTCGGTGAACCAGATGCGTCAGCTCGGCGGCATGCGCGGCCTGATGGCGAAGCCCTCCGGCGAGATCATCGAGACGCCGATCATCTCGAACTTCAAGGAAGGCCTGACCGTGAACGAGTACTTCAACTCGTCGCACGGCGCCCGTAAGGGTCTGGCCGATACCGCCCTGAAAACCGCGAACTCGGGTTACCTGACCCGTCGTCTGGTCGACGTGGCCCAGGACTGCATCGTCAACACCGCCGATTGTGGCACCGACAAGGGCCTGACCATGACGGCCATCGTCGATGCCGGCCAGGTGGTTGCCTCCATCGGCCAGCGCGTGCTCGGCCGTGCGGCCCTCGTTGACATCGAGGATCCGGTCACCGGTGAA
The DNA here is from genome assembly GCF_016598595.1 of Martelella lutilitoris. Lineage (NCBI taxonomy): Bacteria > Pseudomonadati > Pseudomonadota > Alphaproteobacteria > Hyphomicrobiales > Aurantimonadaceae > Martelella > Martelella lutilitoris. The sequence continues at coordinate 3,060,489 of NZ_CP066786.1, read as the reverse complement.
CTGATCGTCGAGGCCGGCCGTCAGATCAACGAGGCCGACGTCATCAAGATCGAGGCTTCGGGCATCCAGTCGGTGCAGATCCGTTCGGCGCTGACCTGCGAGGTTCAGACGGGCGTCTGCCAGGTCTGCTACGGTCGCGATCTTGCCCGCGGTACGCCGGTGAATATCGGCGAAGCCGTCGGCGTTATCGCTGCCCAGTCGATCGGCGAGCCCGGCACGCAGCTCACCATGCGTACCTTCCACCTTGGCGGTACGGCGAACGTGGTTGACCAGTCGTTCCTGGAATCCTCCTATGAGGGAACGGTGCGGATCAAGAACCGCAACGTTCTGCGGAACTCCGATGGCGTTCTGGTGGCAATGGGCCGCAACATGGCGATCCAGATCCTCGACCAGCGCGATCAGGAGCGGTCTTCGCAGAAGGTTGCCTATGGTTCGAAGCTCTATGTCGATGACGGCGACACGGTTCGTCGCGGCCAGCGTCTTGCCGAGTGGGACCCCTACACCCGCCCGATGATGACGGAAGTCTCCGGCACGGTTGACTTCGAAGACCTTGTCGAAGGTCTGTCCGTCACCGAAACGACGGATGAGGCGACCGGCTTCACCAAGCGCTCGGTCATCGACTGGCGTTCGACGCCGCGCGGATCCGATCTGAAGCCGTCCATCGTCATCAAGGATGCCAATGGCGAAATCATGAAGTTGCCGCGCGGCGGCGAGGCCCGCCTTCCGCTGTCGGTGGATGCGATCCTCTCGGTCGAGCCCGGGCAGAAGGTCAGCCAGGGCGACGTGCTGGCCCGTTCGCCGCTGGAAAGCGCCAAGACCAAGGACATTACCGGTGGTCTGCCGCGCGTTGCGGAACTGTTCGAAGCTCGCCGTCCGAAGGACCACGCCGTGATCGCCGAGATCGACGGTACGATCCGCTTCGGCCGCGACTACAAGAACAAGCGCCGCATCCAGATCGAGCCTGCGGAAGACGGCGTCGAGCCGGTGGAATACCTCATTCCGAAGTCGAAGCCGTTCCATCTTCAGGATGGCGACTACATCGAGAAGGGCGACTACATCCTCGACGGCAACCCGGCTCCCCATGACATCCTTGCCATCAAGGGCGTCGAGGCGCTGGCCTCCTACCTCGTCAACGAGATCCAGGAAGTCTATCGTCTGCAGGGCGTGGTCATCAACGACAAGCACATCGAGGTGATCGTTCGCCAGATGCTGCAGAAGATTGAGATCACCGCTTCGGGCGACAGTGGCCAGATCACCGGCGACATCATCGAGGCGATCGCCTTTGACAACATGAATGAGGAACTGGTGGCACAGGGCAAGCGCCCCGCCGAAGGCGAGCCGGTGCTGCTCGGTATCACCAAGGCCTCGCTGCAGACGCCGTCCTTCTTCTCGGCCGCATCCTTCCAGGAGACCACCAAGGTGCTCACGGAAGCCGCGATTGCCGGCAAGGTCGACACGCTCCAGGGCCTGAAGGAGAACATCATCGTCGGCCGTCTGATCCCGGCCGGTACGGGACGTGCGATGGGCCAGGTTCGCCGCATCGCGACCCAGCGCGACGATCTCATCATCGACGCCCGCCGCAAGGCTTCCGGCGCCGACGAGGCAACGCCGATGCTCTCCTCCATGAACGAAGAGCCGCAGCCGGGCGAATAAACTCCGGCTTCGGGCTTCCGCCCGACCGCTTTCAAGCTTTCGTGTGAAAGGCCGCCGATTTTCGGCGGCCTTTCACATTTATTGCTAAAATGCTAGCGATAGCATTTGCTGGTTACGCAGTCCTGTCGTCAGCAGTCGATCTGGGAGCGATTGTCGGGACGATCCGCGCTTCAGAAGGGAGGTCCCAAAAGGTTCCTCACGCGCGCGGCTGCGGAAAGGAAGCACAATGGAGGCGGGTCGGCGGAGTATCTGGATCATCTGTCTTGTCTGGATCTGTCTGGGCGGGATATGTGCGCTGGTGATCGCCGAGTTCATTCGCAACCATAACGCGGACGGGTATGTCGACTATTACGGCTCCGATGTCTTTGAAAACGCGGTTTCAGTCGCCGAAACCAGCCTGACCGTATTGCGCGCCCTCGACCGATCTGACGATACGCCCTGTTCCGCAGAAGATCTGGAGGCAATGCGCAGCGTCGTCTTCGCCGCCCCCTATCTTGCCGATGTCGGCCGCATACGGGACGGGAACCTCGTCTGCACCGGAATATGGGGTGAACTGGCTGAACCGGCGAAGATGCCGCCGCCTTCACAGGTGCTGGGCGTCAACGCGGCCCTTCTCTGGAAGGACACCAGGGGCGTTGCTCCGGCCGGCCTTGCAGCCGACATGGCCTCTTTCGGCAACAGCGTCGTGATGACGGAACCGTCCGCCTTCGCGCGCTACGAAGACCCCGCCGAGCGGTTGGCCGCCCTTGTCCTGACCAGCGATGCCGGCTACAGCTACCGGTCTTTCGGGGATGCCGAAGGGCTGGCGAATTTGCTCGGAAGCAACAGCGAATGGTATCGCATCGCGCGCCGAAGGGTCTATTCGCGCTGCAATGAAAAGACCGACGTCTGCGTTGTCGCCACCTATGACGCGCCCGCCCTTCTGAAGACGGCGCCGCTTGATTTTCTGCTTGTCCTGGTCGGCGGAATTTCGGCCGGCGCGTGTCTCGGATTCTGGCATGCAAAGCTCTATCGGGAAAGCCGGTCCTGGCGGCAGAAGCTGGAGCGGGCGCTTGATGACGGTCGGCTCACCGTCCATTATCAGCCGATCGTCAGACCTTCCGGCAACACACTGTGCGGGGCCGAAGCGCTTGCGAGGCTGGTTGATTTCGACGGGACGCTGATGCCGCCCGATCAGTTCATACCTGCCGCGGAGACCTGCGGGTTCATAGGACGGATCACCCGCGGCGTCGTCCGGCGGGCATTTACCGACATGGCGGCGCACCTTGCGGCCGATCCGGATTTCTATGTCAGCATCAATGTCGCCTCCGATGACATACTAAACCCGGCGTTTCTGGATTTTCTCGAGACCGAAACCCGGTCCCATGGGCTTTCCGCCGGCCAGGTCGCCCTGGAACTGACGGAGCGATCGACGGCAAGCCAAGACAGTCTGACACAGGCGATGGCGGCCTTCAGCAGGCGCGGCTACCGAATCCTCATTGACGATTTCGGCACGGGCTATTCGAACCTTGCCTATATCGCCCGCATGCCGATCACGGGCATCAAGATCGACCGTATGTTCACCCAGGCGCTCGGCCAGCAGGCGATCGGCGCCGTGATCGTCAGCAAGGTCTGCGAACTTGCCACCGCGCTCGAGGTGACCCTGATCTGCGAGGGCGTGGAAACCAAAGGTCAGGCTGACCATCTCGTTGCCATCCATCCCGACATCTGCCTCCAGGGCTTCCTGATCGGGCGGCCGGTGCCCGCACGAGAATTCTCGCGCGCCTTTCCCGCTGAAGGCCAACGCAGGGAGACATGATCAGCAGCTCAGTCGAGCGTCTTGTTGAAGCGGCTGACGGCAATGGTGATGGCAACCAGCGCGATTGCCGCCAGCATGGCGCTGTCGAATCCGAGGACGGTGATGTCGGCGCCCTTCAGCATGATGGCGCGCACGATGCGCAGATAGTGCGTCAGCGGCAGGGCCTCGCCGAGATACTGCGCCCAGCGCGGCATACCGTCGAAGGGAAACATGAAGCCCGAAAGCAGGATGCTCGGCAGGAAGAACATCATCGACATCTGCACCGCCTGGAGCTGGTTCCTGGCAACCGTCGAGAATGTGTAGCCGATCGACAGGTTGGTGACGACGAAGAGCAGCGTCAGAAGCGCCAGCGACCACGGATCTCCGAGGATCGGCACATCGAAGATGAAGAGGCCGGAGGAGATGATCAGCGCCGCCTGAAACGCTCCGACGAAGACATAGGGCATGATCTTGCCCATCATGATCTCGATCGGGCGGATGGGCATGGCGAGCAGGTTTTCCATCGTGCCGCGCTCGATCTCGCGGGTGACGGCAAGGGCGGTGAAGATCAGCAGCGTCATCGTCAGGATCGTGCCGAGCAGGCCGGGCACGATGTTGAGCGTCGACTTGCCCGCCGGATTGTAGCGCCGGTGCTGGATGATGTTGAAGGCCGGCTCCCCGGGGGCGGCGATGGTGACGCCGTGCAGGCCGGAAAGCGCGGTGGAAACGACGCCCGAGAGCGCGCCCAGCGCGGAAGACGCGGCGACCGGATCGGTCGCGTCGGCCGCCACCAGAAGGGACGGGGAGAGGCCGCGCCTGAGGTCGCGCTCGAAGTCCGGCGGGATCTCGACCACGAACAGAACCTCGCCCGATTCCAGCCCCCGGTCCATGTCCTCATCACTTGTGACGATGCCGGTGATATCGAAGAAGTCGGTGTTCTCCATCGAAGCCAGAATGGCGCGGGAGGCATCGGTGCTCTCGGACAGCATCACCGCCGTGGGCAGATGATGCGGCGTCGTGTTGATGGCAAAGCCGAACAGCAGCAATTGCATGATCGGCAGCGTGATCATCATGCCCATGGTCAGCCGGTCGCGGGTCATCTGGATGAATTCCTTGACCGTCATCGCCCAGAAGCGGCGGATGGCGGCAAAGCGCTGCTTTCTCTCATCCGTCATCGAAATTGTCCTTAGAGGCATTCATCATGTAGATAAATGCGTCCTCCAGCGTCGCCTCGCTCCGGCGGCATTCGGTATCCGGCCGGTCGCGGTAGGGCTGAACCGCGCGCTCCAGCGCCGCCCTGTCATGGCCGCAGACATGCAGCGACGAGCCGAAGGGGGCGACGAGGTCGACGCCGTCCGCCTGTTCCAGTTCGGCCTGAAGATCATGTACATGGGCGCCGGTAATCAGGTAGCTTTCGAGCTTCGAGGCGGCCACCACCTCCTTCACCGTGCCGGTGACCATCAGCTTGCCATAGGCCATATAGGCGATCTCGTGGCAGCGTTCGGCCTCGTCCATATAATGGGTGGAGACCAGAACCGAGAGACCGTCTGCGGCCAGCGCATGGATTTCGGCCCAGAATTCGCGCCGCGCCTTGGGGTCGACACCGGCCGTCGGTTCGTCGAGCAGCAGCAGGTCCGGATCGGGAAGCGTGCAGGCGCCGAGCGCGAGCCGCTGTTTCCAGCCGCCGGAGAGATTGCCGGCGAGCTGCTTCTCGCGACCGCCAAGGCCGAGCCGCTCGATGGCGTCGGAGACCTTTTTCCGCGGGTCCCTCAGGCCGTGAATCCGGGCGACGAAATCGAGGTTCTCGCGGATCGTCAGGTCCTCGTAGAGCGAGAAACGCTGGGTCATGTAGCCGACGTGACGCCTGAGGCGCTCGCCGTCGCGGGTGATGTCGTAGCCAAGGCAGGTGCCGGAGCCGCTGTCCGGCGTCAGAAGACCGCAGAGCATGCGGATGGTGGTGGTCTTGCCGGAGCCGTTCGGGCCCAGAAAGCCGTGGATCGTGCCCTTGCGGACGTTCATGGTCAGATGGTCGACCACGGTGCGGCCGCCGAAGCTCTTGGTCAGGCCCTCGACCGAAATGACATTGTCCTGGGTGGCCATCAGTCGCGCTCCCTTGTGACATTGACGGGAAGGCCGACGGCAAGCGCCGCGGGGTCTTCAGGCCGCGCCTCCAGCCGGTAGACCATCTTGGCGCGCTCCTCACGCGAGAAAATCTCGGGAGGGGTGTATTCGGCGTCTTTGGCGATGAAGAAGATCGTGGCGTCTTGCGGCCGGCATCCGTCGCAGGAAACGCGCACCCTGTCGCCGACCTTCAGCGCGGCGCGCTCGCGCTCGGGCACGAAGAACTCGATCTTGATGTTTTGCGGCGGCAGAAGCGCGACGACCGGGCGGCCCGCCGGCACCACTTCGCCGGTTCGGTAGTAGACCTCCTCTATGCTGCCCGAGGCCGGGGCCGAAACCGTCTTGAGGGCCAGCGCGGCTTCGGCTGCGGCAAGGTCGGAACCGGCGGCGGAGACGCTCTGCTCGGCCTGTTCGATCTGCTGGTCGCGCTGGGGCAGTTCGCCGAGCGCGATCTGGGCATTGATCTTGTCGAGGGCGGCCTTCGCCTGCGCGTAGGCGCTGACGGCGCTGTCGAGATTGGCCTTGGTGCCGCTTTCCTGCCGGAACAGCGATCTTGCCCGCGTCAGCGACTTTTCCGCGTATTCAAGCGCCGCCTCGGCCTCCTTGCGAGAGGCCTGCAGCGCTTCCAGCTGTTCCGGCCTGTCCTGCGGCGCCCGGGCGAGCGCCAGGGCGGCCCTTGCCTTTTCCAGGTTGGCGCGGGCGGTGTCGACGGCGGCCTGTTCCACGTCGGCTTCAAGGGCAAACAGCCTTTGTCCGGTCTGCGCCTCGTCCCCTTCCTCGACGGTGAGTACGGTGAGCCGCGCGGTGTCGGGGGCGCCGATATAGAGCGCGTCGGCCTCCACCCAGCCGAGAAAGCCGTGGTCCTCTTCGGGGCGGAAGAGGTAGTATCCGGCCGAGGCAGCCACGGCCAGCAGGATGACGGCGATGAGAACGCGTTTCATGGGGTATCCCCTTCGGCTGGCTTGAACAGGGTATCCAGGTAGAATCCGAATGCGGCATCGAGGTCGAGATCGCCGAAGCGGGCGAAGTTCGCATCCCAGATGACCGACAGCAGCGCCGGCGCGAAGATCACCTGCGGCGCCTTCAGCACCTTGGAAGAGCGCAAAGCGCCGCGCCTTTCGGCCCTCTCGAGAACGCCGAGGATAAGGGCGAGGCCGGAGCGAATGATGTTCTCGTGATAGAATTCGGCGATCTCGGGGAAATTGCGCATTTCCATCGCCATCAGGAGAACAAGGTCCCGTTTTTCGGTCCCGAGCACTTCGGTTTTCACCATTTCGAAGAAGATCGCGAGCGTTTCGCGCGGGTCAAGATCCGGTTCGTCGAGCGTCGCGTGTGCGGCGGTAAGAAGCGGACCGAGCGCGTCGCTGATCAGCGACTTGAACAGGCTCTCCTTGTCCGGGAAATAGAGATAGACCGTGCCCTTGCCGATTCCGGCGCGCCGGGCAATGTCCTCGATGCGCGCATTGGCGAAACCCTTTTCGGAAAACACGGCAAGGGCGGCGTCCAGGATGGCTTTGCGACGGGCTTCCGGGGCGAGCGTTCTTCGTTTTGGCGGGGTGTTCATTCCGGACAACTGCTTCCTTGATGCTGACTGACCAGTCAGTCATAACAGTATCGGCCGGTGGACGCAAGATACGTCAGCCGGTCGCCCGGCATTTGGCGTGGGCGCGCGAAGGGCGGCACGGCAATGTCGGGGCGGCGGGGTTCCGCGCCGCGTACGGCAGGTTCATGGCGCGCCGGACGGGTTCGAACAAATCAACAACAGGTAATGACGCAACGTCGCGATGTCGGGCTTGCATGCGGCGGTGAAAAAAGATAGTACCGACCGGTACGGATCGCCCGACGCCGGGGCAGGCATGACGTTCGCCCCGCCGGGAGCCGGTCCTTCGACAATAAAGCAGGAAACACCAATGGATCGCCGCACGTTCTTCAAAAAAGCAGGCGTTGCTTCGGCAGGCGCGCTCGCCCCGGCCGCGCTCGCCGCCCCCGCCATCGCCCAGGAAAATCCCAAGCTCAACTGGCGCCTGTCGTCTGCCTTCCCGCAGTCGCTCGACATTCTCTATTCCGGCGCGACCGGAATTGCGGAGCGCGTGCGCGCGGCGACCGACGGCAATTTCGATATTCAGGTCTTTGCCGGCGGCGAACTGGTTCCGCCGCTGCAGGTGCTCGACGCCGTGCGCGACGGCACGATCGAAATGTGCCACACGCCCTCCTACTACTATATCGGCCAGGACATGACCTACGGCCTCGGCACGGCGGTGCCCTTCGGCATGAATGCGCGCCTGAAGAATGCCTGGCTCTACCAGGGCGGCGGCAACGCGCTGTTTGACGAGTTCTTCGCCGAAAAGGGCGTCTGGGGACATCCGGCCGGCAATACCGGGGCGCAGATGGGCGGCTGGTTCGCCAATGAGATCAATTCGCTCGAGGATCTCAAGGGCCTGAAGATGCGCATCGCCGGCCTTGCGGGCCAGGTCATGGCAAAGCTCGGCGTCACGCCGCAGCAGATTGCCGCCGGCGACGTCTATTCGGCGCTGGAACGCGGCACGATCGATGCCACCGAATTCGTCGGCCCCTATGACGATCTCAGCCTCGGCCTCGTCAAGGTCGCGAAATACTACTACTATCCGGCCTGGTGGGAAGGCGGCCCGGTCATCCATGCCTTCACCAATCTCGACAAGTTCAACGAACTGCCGGCAAGCTATCAGCAGATCCTGACGGATGCCTGCGACGCGGTGAACCTTGACATGCTCGCCCGTTATGATGCCGGCAACCCGCAGGCGCTGCGCCAGCTGGTCGCCGAAGGCGCGGTGCTGAAACCGTTCAGCGAGGAAATTCTCGATGCCTGCTACAAGGTGTCTCAGGAGACCTTCGCCGAGATCTCGGCGGAGAACGCCTGGTTCAAGCGCATCTATGACAGCCAGCAGGAATTCAAGAAGGACGCCTATCTGTGGATGCAGCTCGCGGAGTTCTCCTTCGACAAGTTCATGATGGTCCAGCAGCGCAAGGGCAATCTCTGAAGATTGCTCCGCCATCGGCTGGATAACAGGCCAACAAGCGAAGAGGCCCGGGTGCAATACCGGGCCTTTTTTTGTCGCGCACCTGTGCCTATTCGGCGCTGCTCGGATGATTGACGGGGCCTCGATCACGACGTAAGCCATTGGTCTGCATCGAAAACAAACGAAAAAGGGGCAAATCGTGTCTGATCGGATTGTCATTGTCGGAGCAGGTCAGGGCGGATTTGCCGTCGCGGCTAAGCTGAGGGCGCTGAAGGATGAGCGGCCGATCACGCTGATCGGGGCGGAAGCCGTGCCGCCCTACCAGCGACCGCCGCTTTCGAAGAAATACCTTCTTGGCGAGATGGCGTTCGACCGGTTGCTGTTCCGGCCCGAGGCCTGGTACGGCGAAAACGACATCGACCTCCTTCTGGAGCGTTTCGTCGAACGCATCGACCGGGACGCCAGGCAGGTCGTGATGCAGGATGGCGCGACCCTTTCCTATGGCACGCTGGTGCTGGCCACGGGCGCCGCGCCGCGCCGCCTGCCGGAGGATATCGGCGGCGGCCTTGAGGGCGTGTTCGTCATGCGCGACAAGCATGACGCCGACCGGCTGGCCGAGGCCATGAAGCCGGGCGCCAGGCTCCTCGTCGTCGGCGGCGGCTATGTCGGCCTCGAGGCGGCGGCCGTGGCGCGGAAATTCGAGGTCGACGTCACCGTGATCGAAATGGCCGACCGCATCCTGAAGCGCGTCGCAGCGCCCGAGACGGCCGATATCATGCGCGCCATTCATCGCGCGCACGGCGTCGATATCCGCGAAAATACCGGCCTGATCCATCTCGAGGGCGAGGCGGGCCATGTCCGGCGCGCGGTGCTTTCGCGCGGGGAGACGCTGGAGATCGACATGGCGGTCGTCGGCATCGGCGTGACGCCGAACGACCAGCTCGCCAAGGAAGCAGGCCTTGCCGTCGGAAACGGCATCGTCGTCGATGCTTTCGGGCGCACATCTGATCCCGATATCTTCGCTGTGGGCGATTGCGTTGAACTGCCCTATCGAGGCGAGCGAATTCGCCTCGAATCGGTGCCCAACGCCGTCGATCAGGGCGAGGCAATCGCCGGCGTTATCGCGGGCTCTGACAAGGCCTATGAACCCGAGCCGTGGTTCTGGTCGGATCAATATGATGTGAAACTTCAGATCGCGGGCTATAATGGCGGCTATGATCGCGTCGTGACGCGGGAGGGCGCCCGCGAGGGCAGCCAATCCGTCTGGTATTTCAGGGGCGACACGCTTCTCGCCGTCGACGCGATCAATGATGCACGCGCCTATGTCTGCGCCAAGAAGATGCTTTCGGCCGGGATCAATCCGTCGGTTGACGCGATCGCGGACCCTGCGACCGATCTGAAGGCACTGGCCAATCCTTGAGGCGCAACGGCCCCGAGGCCGACGAAAGTCATTTTGCCGTGGATTTGAAATTCATGATAAAATAACAAAGCGGAATAGCGTCAGACGTGGATGGAACGGTAAGCGCCGATTGGCGGGACAGGGGATGGTTGAATTGTCTTTTCGGCTGAGAGGCGGCTCCAAATCGCGAACGACCTTGAGCGATGTGGCAAGGCTGGCGGGCGTCAGTCCGATCACGGTGTCACGGGCGCTGCGCGAACCGCACAAGGTGAGCGAGAAACTGCGCGAGACCATTCTGGACGTCGTCGAGGAGATTGGCTATGTGCCGAACTTCGCCGCCCGGGCGCTTGCCAGCCGGCACAGCGGCATCGTTGCGGTGCTGGCGCCGATCATGGAGATGAGCGGCTTCTTCCATGCCGCCCGCGGCGTCGAGGACCGGTTCCTCACGAGCGACGTCAGCACGCAATTCGCCAATATCGGCCTCAACGCGGCCGAGGAAGCCAAGCTGCTCCGGCTTTTCGTGGCGCAGAATCCCGCCGGCATCATTCTTGAAAGCGTTGCCGAGTTTCCGGTCAACAAGCCCCTGATCGCCGAGCTCGGCTGTCCGGTTGTGCAGATGATGGATACCAGCATCGAGCCGCTGGACATGGGCGTCGGCATCCGAAACCGGGCGGCGGCAACCGCCGCCGTCGAGCATCTCCTGGCGCAGGGCTATGAGCGGATTGCGCTTTTGGGCGGCGGCAAGGATATCCGCTCCCGCCGCCGTTTCGAGGGCTATCGCGACGCGCTGCTGAAGGCCGGCCGCTATGATCCGGCCTATGTCTTCGAGGCCGAAACCGGCAATCCGATGGAACAGGGCGTCAACCTCGTGCGCAACCTCAGGCGGCGCATGCCGGAGGTGGATGCCGTCTTCTGTCACAATGACAGGCTTGCCATGGGGGTCTATTTCGGCGCCCAGCAGCTTGGCGTTCGCGTGCCGCAGGAACTCGGCATTTGCGGCTATAACGGCGTGGATTTCGCCGAGATGGAGGAATCGCCGCTGACCTCGGTCTATGTGCCGCTCTACGAGATCGGCTTCAAGGCGGCCGATCTGATCATGCGGTACCTGACGGAGGGCGAGCGGCCGGAAGCGGCCGTTGAACTGCCCTTCGAGATCATTGAGGGCAACTCGACCCGGCGGTAAATCGGCAAATCTTCAGCGGGCGGCGCTTCCGACGTGCAGGCCGCATTCGCGCTTTGCGTCATTTTCCCACCACCAGCGACCGGCGCGCTCCGGCTCACCCGGCTTGATCGCGCGGGTGCAGGGCGCGCAGCCGATCGAGGGATAGCCGCGCTCATGCAGCGGGTTGAGGGGAACGTCGTTCCGCTCGGCAAAGGCGCGGATGTCCGCGATGTTCCAGTCGGCCAGCGGATTGATCTTCGTCAGATGGCGGGCCTTGTCTTCCTCGTAAAAAGGGGTCGTCGCGCGGTTGCCGGACTGGCCGCGCCTCAGCCCCGTGATCCAGTAGGCTGCGCCTTCGAGCGCCTGCGCGAGCGGATCGAGCTTGCGGATGTGGCAGCAGGCATGGCGCGCGTCGACGCTCTCGTAAAAGCCGTTGCGGCCATGCTCGGCGACATAGGCATCGACAGCCTCTTGCCGTGGATGAAAACGCTCGATCGCGATGCCGAATCGGGCCTCGGTGTCCTCGATCAACTGCAGCGTCTCGTCGAAAAGGCGACCGGTATCGAGCGTGACGATCCTGATCGGCAGGCCGGCCATGGCGATCGCGCCGGTCAGCACCTGATCCTCGATCCCGAGACTGGTGGTAAAGACTGCGGGCCGGCCGCTTTCGGCGACGAGCCGCAGTCGTCCCTCGAGGTCCAGGGCGGCAAGGGTGTCTTCAAGGTCGATCTTGGAGGAGAGCGTCATCGTCAAACTCGCATCATGTCCGTTTGTGTCAGTATCGCGTTCCAGCCGAAGCCGCGCGAGGAACCGGCTTGTCTATTTTCCGGCAGCGGCGGCAAAAGCTTGGCGTAAAACCTTCGATTGCTAGAACGCGCTGCCCGAACCGGTTCTATACGGCGCCCTTGTCATTATAACGACGGGTCTCTTCACGCATCTCGTCAGCGGTGCTGCGGTCCTCGGCGGTCGTCTCCCTGTTGCGGGCGCGCTGGTACTTGATGCTGTCGGCGATGAAGGCACGCGACAGGCCATGATAGAGCGGCTCCCGTGAGATCATGCGCGATGCGATATAGCCGAGCATGGAGGTGGCCATCAGCGTGATGATGCCGTCGTGATTATCCGTCATCTCCAGAATGATGACAAAGGCCGTCATGGGCGACTGGACGACGCCCGCGAAATACCCCGCCATGCCGAGGATAGCGCCGAGGCCGATACTGATGCCGAGCACATCGGCGACGGTCGAACCGAGCGTGGCGCCCACGGAGAGCGATGGCGCGAAGATGCCGCCAGGAATGCCGGACGCCATGGACAGGAAGGTTGCCGCGAGCTTGCCGAGGAAGAAGAACGGGCTGATCGAGCCGCCTTCGATGACCGTTCGGGCCTGCTCGTAACCCGTGCCGAAGGTCGCGCCGCCGAAGAGAATGCCGATCAGGGCGACAGCAAGTCCGCAGCCGCCGGCCAGAAATGCCATGCGCCTGATCGGCGCCGGCTGTGCCCAGCGCTTGATGCGGCGCGCGGCTTTCAAGGAGTAGAGCGAGAACATGGCCCCGAGCAGCCCGCCGCCAATGCCGCATATGAAAACCGCGATCCATTCCTCCGGCCTGACTGCGATTGCAGAGGCCTGGCCGAAATAGGTATAATTGCCGGCAAGCCCGATTGCGGCAAGACCCGAAAGGATGATCGCCGAAACGACCAGGCCGTTGGCACGCGATTCGTAGGCGCGGCTCATTTCCTCGATGGCGAACACGATGCCGGCAAGCGGCGTGTTGAAGGCGGCCGAGATGCCGGCCGCAGAACCGGCGACGATCAACCCCTTGGTCTGGATCATCTTTCCCCAGCGCGCAGTCTGGATCATGATCGAAGCGCCGACCTGGACAGTCGGCCCCTCGCGCCCGATCGAGGCGCCGCAGAACAGGCCCACAATCGTCATGAGGATCTTGCCGGCGGCGACCTTGAGATTGAGCAGACGGTGCTGGCTCTCGGTGTTGTGCAGGTGCCGGGCGGCAATCGCCTGCGGAATGCCCGAACCTTGGGAATTGGGAAACCAGCGCGTGCTCATATAGGAACAGAGCATGAAGCCGAGCGGCGTCAGGATCAGTGGGAGATAGGGCGAATAGGCGGTCGAATGCCGCATGTGCTCGAACAGTTCATAGGCGAAATCGGCGGCGCGCGCGAAGAACACGCTGATCACCCCGATCATCAGGGCGCCGACCCAGAACACCAGCCTTGGCTGCCATATGCGCCATGATCCCCACATCACCCGTGTACGGCGGACCATTTTGACGTTCTTGTAATAGGGGCGCATGACCTGGCTTTCGCGGCAATCTCTTTGGCGTTCTCGATAAAATTTCCCGGTCCGGGGCCCGGTATCAATGTACAGGAAGCGGGGCGGTTGCCTTCGTTATCCTCTTGCCTCCGGTCGATTTCAAGGCCGGCGCAGGGAATTTCCGTTCACGCGCCGCGATTTGTCGCCAACTGCCCTTTCTACGGACGCAGGCTGTCATAAGAGACCATCACATGGTCGCGATAGGCCGGGCGTTCGGTCATCGCCGCGTAATAGGCCTCGACGGCCGGCCGCGCGGGACGGTCGATCTCCATCGTATGGTAGCGGTAGAGAATGTGGCCGAACATGATGTCGGCCAGCGTGAAGCTGTCGCCGGCAAGGAAGGCGTGCTTCTCGAGTTCGGCCTCGGCGATGCCCAGAAGCCGGTCGAAGGCGGCGAGCGCGCGCGCAATCGCCTCCGGGGCGCGGTCCTTCGCCGGCGTGCGCACCACGGCCCAGAAGATCGGCATGGTGAAGGCGGATGCGACGGTGAGTTTTGCCCACTCGGCCCATTTGTCGACATGGGCGCGCGCCGCGGGGTCCTTCGGCCAGAAGGCGTCGCTGCCATAGCGGGCCGCAAGATAGCGGCAGATGGCGGCCGATTCGAACAGCGCCTCGCCGTCATCGCCGTCCTTCAGGACCGGGATCAGTCCGTTCGGGTTCATCGCGAGGAAGTCCGGGGTATCGTTGCCGCCGAACCTGAAGCCGATGTCATAGCGCTCGAAATCGAGGCCGAGCTCGCCGACGGTCCACATCACCGCCTGGACATTGGATGATGTCGCGCGTCCCCAGATATTCAGCATGTCGCGTCCTTTCGCGGTGATTCGTATCTTTTGCCATTATGCACGCACGGCCGTCCGCTGGTCAGCGTCGAGCCGGGGGCATGCGCCAAAATGATCAAGATCAACGCGCCGGGGGGCGGGACTGCTAGGTATCGGCCACGCGCCTCCCAAGCGTCCACCGATGGAGTTCCTGACCATGCAGCATTTCAATCTCGATGCCTTCCCGCCCCATGTCATGGCCGAAAAGGCCGAAGCGGCGGGGATCGCAAAGGTCAACAAGGATCCGCTCTCGCTTTTCGTCTCCGCGATGATGGCCGGCGCCTTCATCGGCATAGCCTTCATATTCTACACGGTCGTGACAACGGGAAATGGCGATATCGGCTGGGGCGCGAACAAGTTCATCGGCGGCCTCGCCTTCAGTCTCGGGCTGGTCCTCGTCGTGCTGACGGGCGCCGACCTGTTCACAAGCACCGTGATGACGATCATCGGCAAGGCGACCGGGCGGATCACCTGGGCCGCGCTCGCGCGCAATTGGGCGATGGTCTATCTCGGCAACTTCGTCGGCGCGGTCACGCTGGTGATGATCATGCAGGCCGCCCGGCACTATGAGGGCGATGGCGGGCTTCTTGGCCTCAATTACATGCATATCGCCCAGCACAAGCTGCACCACACCTTTCTGCAGGCGGTCGCGCTCGGCGTCATGTGCAACGTGCTTGTCTGTCTCGGCGTGTGGATGACCTATGCCGGCCGGTCGGCGACCGACAAGATCCTGGCCGTCATCCTGCCGGTCGCCATGTTTGTGGCCGCCGGGTTCGAACACGTCGTCGCCAACATGTTCCAGATCCCGATGGCGATCCTGACCAGGACGCTTGCCGGACCGGAGTTCTGGGCAGCCTCGGGCGCCAATCCGGCAGACTTTGCCGATCTGACCTGGAGCAATTTCGTGTTTGCCAATCTGGTCCCGGTCACCATCGGCAATATCATCGGCGGCGCGCTGTTCGTCGGGATCGCCTACTGGGTGATCTATCTGAGGCCGGCGGTGCGCAACCAGGCCCACTGAACCCGCTTCCGGAAAACGCGGCTTCGCGTGAAGAATAGTTGCTAATATTCAGCTTCATCACTATCGTCTGCTCGATTTTACGCGGTGATGAAGGGGGTATTCCACCATGACGACATTTGGAGAGCAGGGGCCGGATCTTGACAAGTTCAGGGGACGCTGGGGCTGGGTCATGGCCTTTGGCCTGCTGCTCGTGCTGCTGAGCCTTATTCTTCTCGGCAATCTTGTGGCGACGACCGTTGCCTCGGTGGTCTTCTTCGGCGCGATGCTGATTGTCGCCGGCGTCGTCCATCTCTTGCAGCTTTTCTACAACCGCTCCAAGGGGCATGTGGCCTTCTGGGTGATCTCGGGCCTGCTGTACGTACTGGCCGGCATCGTGCTGATGCGCAATCCGGTTCTGGCTTCCAGCCTGTTCACCATCATCGTCGGCGTTTCGCTGGCCGTTGCCGGCGGCTTCAGGCTTTACCTCGGCATGACCATGCGCCCGCTCAAGGGCTGGGGCTTCATGATCTTCTCCGGCCTGGTCCTGATCCTGGCCGCGGTCCTGATCGCCTCGAACTTCCCGCAGAACAGCCTGTGGCTGCTCGGCCTGTTCGTCGCGGCCGATTTCCTGGTCTACGGCGTGTCGATGGTGGTCTTCGCGCTTGCACTGCGTCCGCGCAGCAACGGCTGAGATGAAGAAAGGCCCGGCCGGCGTTCCGAAACGGACGCGGCCGGGCCTTTTGGTTTGTTGAGTTCAAGCACCCGAGGGAAGAGAGCAATGTCTTCAGACGGTTCGATGCGCTACATCACGATCAGCGGCTTTGGCGGCCCGGAGGTCATGTCGGTGGCAACGGGACCGCGCCCCAAGCCGGGGCCGAACGATGTTCTCGTCAAGGTGTCGGCCGCCGGCGTCAACCGTCCGGACGTCGCCCAGCGGCAGGGCAGCTATCCGCCGCCGCCCGGCGCAAGTCCCGTCCTGGGGCTGGAAGTGGCCGGCACTGTCGTCGCCATGGGCGAAGAGGTCGAGGGGGTCGAGATCGGCGCGCGCGTTTGCGGGCTCGCCAATGGCGGGGGGTATGCGGAGTATTGCCTGCTTCCGGCCGGCCAGGTCCTGCCGGTTCCCGACGGCATGGATGACGTTTCCGCCGCCGCGATCCCGGAAACCTTCTTCACCGTATGGGCCAATCTCTTCCAGATGGCGGGACTCAAGGCCGGGCAGGATGTTCTCATCCACGGCGGTTCGAGCGGCATCGGAACGACGGCCATCCAGCTTGCGAAAGCGTTTGGCGCGCGCGTGTTCACGACAGCCGGCACGGCGGAGAAATGCGATGCCTGCGTGGCGCTCGGCGCAACGGTCGCGATCAACTATCGCGAACGGGACTTCGTCGAGGCCGTGAAGGCGGCGACGGAGGGACGCGGGGTCGACATCATTCTCGACATGGTCGGCGCCGCCTATTTCCAGCGCAATCTTTCCGCGCTCGCCAGGGATGGCTGCCTGTCGATGATCGCCTTCCTCAGCGGGTCGAAGGCCGAAGACGTCAATCTGGCGCCGATCATGGTCAAGCGGCTGAAGGTCACCGGCTCGACCATGCGTCCGCGCACAGATGCAGAAAAGAAGGCCGTGCGCGACGATCTTGCGGAGAAGGTCTGGCCGCTCGTCGCCGAGGGCCGCGTCAAGCCGCTGATCGACCGCGTCTTCGCCTTCGAGGAAGCGGCAGAAGCGCACCGACGCATGGAGGCGGGCGATCATATCGGCAAGATCGTACTGGCATTCGACTGAGGTCATGGGTAGCGGGAGAGGTTCGGGCTGATGGTCAATCCTGTTCTGGTTGAGGTGACGCGCGGCGCGCTCGTCGAAAGCCGTCATCGCGGCATGATCGCGGTCACCGATGCCGCGGGCGGCGTCGTCTATGCCGCCGGCGATATCGACGCGGCGGTGTTTCCCCGCTCGGCCTGCAAGGCGATCCAGGCGCTGCCGCTTGTCGAGAGCGGGGCGGCGGACGCCTATGGTTTCGGCAATCGCGAGCTCGCGCTTTCGGCCTCATCCCATTCGGGCGAAGATGCCCATGCGGCCCTTGCGGCCGAGATGCTCGCCAAAGCGGGACGCGGCGTCGAGGATCTGGAATGCGGGGCGCACTGGTCGTTCCAGCAGCCGGTCCTCATCCACCAGGCCCGTACGCGGGAGACGCCGGATGCGCTTTGCAACAATTGCTCCGGCAAGCATGCCGGCTTCGTCTGCGCCTGCTGCCACCAGGGTATCGATCCGAAAGGCTATACCGGTTACGACCATCCGCTGCAGGCGCAGATCCGCGCAGCGATGGCGGATGTGACCGGCGCCTTCGTCGGCGCGGATGTGTGCGGCGTCGACGGCTGCAATATCCCCACCTATGCGGTGCCGCTGAAATCGCTTGCGCGGGGCTTTGCCCGCATGGCGACGGGCGAGGGGCTTTCGCCCATCCGCGCCCGCGCCGCGCGGCGCATCATCGATGCGGCGATGGCCGAGCCCTATTATGTCGCCGGCACGGGCCGGGCCTGCACGGCGCTGATGGAAATGGCGCCCGGCCGCATCTTTGCCAAGACCGGCGCGGAAGGCGTTTTCTGCGCGGCGCTGCCGGAAAAGGGGCTCGGCATTGCGCTCAAATGCGAGGACGGGACGACACGCGCCGCCGAGGCCATGGTGGCCGCCGTTCTCGCAAGGCAACTCGCCGATGACGCGGCGCTCTCTGAGCGCCTGCGGCAGATGGCCGATCCCGGGCTGAAGAACTGGAACGGCACGGAAGTTGGCAGGGTGCGCGCCGTTCTGCCCTGAGGCGAAAGGACGCTCTAACCTATTGAATCTACGCATCGTGCTTTCCGAAAATCGAACCCGATTTTCGGGCCGATGCGCTATTCCTCGCTCTCCAGGAGATGCTGCCGCAGCGCGTTCAGCCGGGCGTGCAGCGCGCGGGCCTCTTCCGCCGTGCAGCCCGTTTTCTGAGCGATTGACCGGCCGACGGCCTCGGCATCTTCGCGCATCGCCAGGCCTTTCGGCGTCAGCGTGATTTCGACCCGGCGCTCGTCGTCGGCCGCCCGGCGCCTGGCGATCAGGCCTGCCGTTTCCAGCCGCTTCAGAAGCGGGGACAGCGTGCCGCTGTCGAGCCCCAGCCGCGCGCCGATGGCGTTGACCGACAGCGTGCGGTGTTCCCAAAGGACCATCATCACCAGATATTGCGGATAGGTCAGGCCGAGCTTCGACAGGAGCGGCTTGTAGGCGCGCGCGAAAGCGTGCTCGGTGGCATAGACGGCAAAACAGAGCTGGTCATCAAGCCGGGGCTGGCGGGCGTCATCATGGGTCATGTGCGCAATATAGGAGAGATGATAAAAATCGCAAAATAATATTGTAAACAATTTAATTGTGCGCTATTTAAAATCCATGCGATACGGAACGGAACCGATCTGGCTCCGCCGCGTCGTAGAAGAAATGGAAGTTTTCTCGAGGAAGGCGGTTTCCGCCTCAACAAGGAGCAATGCCATGATCAAGACGCTTTACACCACCAAGGCCATTTCAACCGGCGGCCGCGAAGGCACGGCCCGCACCGAAGACGGCGCATTCGAAGTCAATCTCGCCCTGCCGAAGGAAATGGGCGGACCGGGCGGCGAAGGAGCCAATCCCGAGCAGCTTTTCGCCGCCGGCTATGCCGCCTGCTTCAACTCCGCGCTTCACAATGTCGCCGCCAAGAAGAAGGTCAAGCTTCCCAAGGAAACGACCGTATCGGCGACCGTCGGCGTCGGCCCGCGCGACGATGGCGAAGGTTTCGGCATTACCGCGGAACTCACCATCTCCATTCCGGGCCTCGATCGCGAGACCGCGGAAAACCTCGTCCATCAGGCCCATATCGTTTGCCCCTACAGCCATGCGCTCCGGGTGAACTACGAGGTTCCGGTTTCTCTCGCCGAATAACGGCCGCGACGATCGGGAATTTTCGAGGCCGGCGGTTTGTCCGCCGGCTTTTTTATGCCGCGGTGGCGAAGATCAACAGGCGCGGGAAGCGTAGCGGATTCCGTTTTCCGGGAAAGGGCGGACCCGGGGATTTTCCGCTTGACCTTCTGCCGGGCGAAGTCTTGATTGGCTGCATTGAATTTCCGCCGCCCGCCTTCCGGCGCACGCTGCCGCACCGGCCCCTTTCCCAGCGACCGACCTTGCGAGGCGCATAGCGAAGGCCGGCGGCGTTGCAAGGAGAATGAAATGGCAGTCGATACTTCCCCGTCATCGGAAACCTGGACCCATGTGGATGGCGAATGGCTTCCCGGCAATCCGCCGCTGATCGGCCCGACCTCGCATGCGATGTGGCTTGCCTCGACCGTGTTCGACGGGGCGCGCTTCTTCGAGGGCATGGCGCCCGATCTCGACGAGCACTGCAAGCGCATCAACCGCTCGGCGCGGGCGCTCGGCCTTGAGCCGACCCATACGCCGGAAGAAATCGAGGCGCTGGTGTGGGAGGGCCTGAAGCGCTTCAAGGGGGCGGAGGCCGTCTACATCAAGCCGATGTACTGGGCCGAGCACGGCCTTGCCGGCCTCGTGCCGCCCGATCCGGCCTCCACGCGGTTCGCGCTCTGCCTTTTCGAAACGCCGATGCGCTCCACCGTGCCGGTGCGTCTCACGCTGTCGCCCTTCCGCCGGCCTTCGCCGGAAGTGGCGATGACCCATGCCAAGGCCGGCAGCCTCTACCCGAATTCCGGCCGGATGATGCTGGAAGCGCGGACCCGCGGTTTCGACAATGCGCTTGCCTGCGACATGAACGGCAATGTCGCCGAAACGGCCTCCGCCAACATCTTCCTCGTCAAGGACGGAATCCCGATGACGCCGGCCGACAATGGCTGCTTTCTCGCCGGCATCACCCGCCGCCGTATCCTCAAGCTCTTCCGCGAAAACGGCATCGCCGCCGAGGAGCGTACGCTGACGGTGAAGGACTTCATGGAAGCCGACGAGCTGTTCATGACCGGCAATTACAACAAGGTGGTTCCCGTCACCAGGCTTGACGACCGTGACTATGATCTCGGCCCGATGGCGAAGAAGGCGATGGCGCTTTACATGGACTGGGCCCGGGCCAACTGCAAATAGGCCGCGCCCGGCGGATCGTCAGGAAGCCCGGACGCGCGCTTCCGGGCATTTTTGTTTCAGGCGGGCCGGCTTTCGCTATCGTCTCGACTGTCGCAGCAGGCTTTTTCGCGGCATGCGTTTTCGGCAAGCGCGCCCGCCTCCGCTTCCCCCGAGCGGAACTCCCGCCATGACTGGGCCAGGATCTGGAAAGCCGAGGTGAGGAAAAGGCTTGCCATGACGAGGGCGACGGCAAGGTCCGGCCAGGCCGTGTTCGAGCCCCAGACGCCGAGCGCTGCGATCATAACCGCCACATTGCCGATCGCGTCATTGCGCGAGCACAGCCAGACGGAGCGGACATTGGCGTCGCCATCCTTGTAGCTGACGAGCAGCAGCACCGTGGCGAGGTTGGCGGCAAGCGCCATCAGTCCGATCACGCCCATCACCGGCGCTTCCGGCACGCCGGCGGCGAAAAACCGCCATACGGTCGACCCGAACACAAAGAGACCCATCAGCAACAGGCTCGCGCCCTTGAAGGCGGCGGCCACGGACCGAGTCCTCAAAGAGGCGCCGATCACCGCCATGGAGACGCCGTAAGTCAGCGCGTCGGCGAGAAAATCGAGCGCGTCTGCCTGGAGGGCCTGCGACCGCGCCGCCTGGCCCGCCGCCATTTCCACGATGAACATCGCCGCGTTGAGAAGGATGACGATCTTCAGTCTTTTCTTGTAGGCTTCCGACATGCCGTCGAAAGTGGCTTGTCCGCAGCATGCGCTCATTGTCCGCGACCCGTTGTAATTGTCGATGCCGGTCACCATAATTGCTCCAGCGACTATAGGTTCAAGAGGTTTTCTGAAGCATGTTTTCCATCGGTGAGCTTTCCCGACGCACCGGCGTCAAGGTGCCGACCATCCGCTATTACGAGCAGAGCGGGCTGATTGCGCCGGCGGAACGGTCCGAGGGCAATCAGCGCCGCTACGGACGGGAGGAGGAGGGCCGGCTCGCCTTCATCCGTCATGCCCGCGACCTTGGCATCTCGCTTGATGCGATCCGCGAATTGCTGGAGCTGTCGGCCCATCCCGAAACACCGTGTGATCGTGCCGATGCGATTGCCCGCGACCACCTCGCCCTCGTGCGTGAGAAGATCGCGCGGCTGAAACGGCTGGAGACGGAACTGGCGCGGATCGCCGGTCACTGCGACGCCGACGCTGTCGGCGAATGCTATGTCATCCGTTCGCTCGCCCACCACGGCCTGTGCGCGGAGGAGCATGCGTGATTTTTCAATTGACAAGTCTGCCGTTTCGGCGCATCTGAAATTCCATGATCAAGACCGTGACCCACAACCACACGTATTTTTGGCTGTTCCGATAGGAGCGGCCGCGATTGATCATGTTCATCACCGGCCGCCAGGGGGCGGCTAAGGTGTTGAAGCAAAGTCCCCGGCGGTACTCAAAACGAAGGCCAGGGACGACAATGACCGAAGACCAAGACGAAATCTCGCTGGAACGACCCGCACTGATGACCATCAGGAAAGCGGTCGAGATCGATATTCCCCAATTGCTCGAAATGATCGGGCTTCTCGCCACCTTTCACGGCGACGTCGTGGAGGCGAGCGCCGAAGGGCTGAAGCGCGACCTGTTCGGGCCGGCGCCCTGGGTAACGGCGCTCGTCGCCGACGGCGGTTCCCAGCTTTTGGGTTATGCGCTTCTGACCCCGCTCTACCGCGCCCAGCAGGGCATGCGCGGCATGGACCTGCACCATCTCTTTGTGCGCGACGGTCATCGCAGCCACGGCGTCGGCCAGCATCTGATTGCCCGCGCGCGCGACTTCGCCAGGGCGGCGGG
This sequence comes from Martelella lutilitoris, assembly GCF_016598595.1. Lineage (NCBI taxonomy): Bacteria > Pseudomonadati > Pseudomonadota > Alphaproteobacteria > Hyphomicrobiales > Aurantimonadaceae > Martelella > Martelella lutilitoris. The sequence continues at coordinate 3,038,319 of NZ_CP066786.1, read as the reverse complement.
TTGCGCCTATCTCTCCGTCAGCGCCGCCACGGGCAACACCAAGGCGCATCAGTTCTACCAGCAGATGGAGTTTGTCGCCCGGCCGGTGACGGGCATGCGCTATCTGCAGTCGCTCGCCTGAAACCGGCCGGCCTCACTTTGCCGGCACGGCCTTCAGATAGGCGCCGATCGCCTCGAGGTCGGCGCGCGTGAGGTGCGAGACATTCTGCTGCACCTCGACCATGGAGCCGCCGACCGTATCGTAATCGGGCGTGAACCCTGTCTCGAGATAGTCGGCGATCTGACCCGCCGTCCAGTCGCCGATGGCCTTGGAACCCGGCGTGATGTCGGGGATCATGCCTTCGCCGTCCGGATTGGGCCCGCCGGCAAGCCAGTCGCTGTATTTCAGGCCGCCAAGCGCATTGCGCGGCGTGTGGCATTCGCCGCAATGGCCCGGGCCTTCCACCAGATATTGTCCGCGCATGACCTCCGGAGCGGCGTCGGCAAGCGTGACGCGCGGCTGATCTGAGAAATAGAGCCGCTTCCAGAAGGAGAGCGCCAGGCGGATGTTGAACGGGAAGGCAATCTCGTGCGGCTTGCTTGGCTCGCTGCTCTTCGGCAGCGTCATGATGTAGCCGTGCAGGTCGCGCACATCCTGGTTGGTCATGCGCACATAGGATGTGTAGGGCAGGGCGGGGTAAAGGTTCTCGCCATGGCGCCCGATGCCCTTCTTCAGCGCATTGGCGAATTCGTAAAAGGTCCAGTCGCCGATGCCATAGCCTTCGTCCGGCGAGATGTTCGGCGCGTGAAACGTGCCGAAATCGCTCTCGATCGGCAGGCCGCCGGATAGTACCAGCCTCTGGTCGCCTTCGGCGCCGGGGGCAGCATGGCAGCCGGCGCAGCCGCTCGCCCAGAAGATCTTCTCACCGTTTTGCGTATCGGCGACCGCGGCGCTTCTGAGCGCTTCGGGGTCAAGCCTGGGCGGCGTGAGCGCTACGATGAACGCCGCGCCCATGAACAGCGCGGCGATAACCAGCACTCCGATCGTGATGCGTGGATTCACGCTTCGGCTCCTTGAATACCCGTTTTCATCCCCGGCTCAGGGCAGCAGGGTCAGTTCTTGACTCGATAGATCTCGTGACAAGAGCCGCAATTGGCGCCGAGCGTCTGCATTGCCTTGCCGACGGCGGCCTGATCGGCGGGAAGGTCGGCAAGAAGCGCGGTTGCATCGGCGGCGAGCTTGTCGGCGCGGGCGGTGAAGTCGTCCATGTTCTCCCAGATCGCCGGGCTTGCTTCCGTGTCGTTCCCGGTCTTGGAATCGGCCGGGAAATGCGTCGGGAAGTCCTTGGCATGGTCGGCGATCGATGACAGCGCGCCTTCCACGACGACTGGATCGTAATCCTTCTGGCCCTTGGCGATGGCGCCGAGCTGGCCCATGGCCTGGCCGATGGCCTTCATGTCATCCTGGCGGAGCATTTGCGGGGCGTCCTGTGCCATAACCGAACCCGCGCCCAGACAGAGCGCCACGGCGCCGGCGATCAGATAGTTTTTCTTCATCGAGACCTCCTTCTCTTCTCGCCAGCAGTATATCCAGCCGCCGACGGGATGCCAGTGGGGTAAGCGGCCGCGAAAGATCAATTCGCCCTGCGCACGAAGGTTAGGCATCACTATTTGTTGAAATCACGGCCAAAGGGCATGGAAGTGATGGGTGGGGCCGTGGCCGGAGCCGACCGACAACCTATCCGATGCCGCGATCGCGCCGGCGACATAGTCCTTGGCGATGACGACGGCCTCGGCAAGCGCGGTTCCCTTGCCGATTTCGGCGGCAATGGCGCTCGACAGCGTGCAGCCCGTTCCGTGGGTGTTTTCCGTGTCGATCCGTGTGCCTTCCAGCCATCGATGGCCTTCGGCGGTCATCAGCAGGTCGGGGCAATCCTCGCCCTCCAGATGGCCGCCCTTCATCAGAACGGCCTGGGCGCCGAGCCCGCGCAGCGTATTGCCCTGGGCGATCATCGCTTCACGATTGGTCGCGACGTCTTCGTCAAGCAGGGCCGCGGCCTCCGGCAGGTTCGGCGTCAGGACGGCGGCCAGCGGCAGGAGATGCTCCTTCAGCGCCTCCACCGCGTCCTCCGGCAGAAGCCGGTGTCCGCCCTTGGCCACCATCACCGGGTCGAGCACGACCGGCACCTCGACGTGGTGGCGCAGGCTGTCGGCAATGGTGATGGCGATATTGGCGTTGGCGATCATGCCGATCTTGATGGCGCTGACGGAGATGTCGTCAAAGATCGCCGCGATCTGCTCGGCGACGAAGGCGGACGGCACCTCGTGCACGCCGGTCACGCCCTGCGTATTCTGCGCCGTCAGCGCCGTCATCGCCGCCATGCCGTAGGTCCCCCGCGCCGAAAACGTCTTGAGATCGGCCTGGATGCCGGCGCCGCCCGAGGGATCGGAGCCGGCGATCGAAAGAATATTCGCAATCATGTCTTTGCCTTCCCGATGGACGTGCGCCATCGCTGCCTGTTGGTATGTTCGGCGACGGGGCCGCCTGCGGGACATGTGGAAAGGGGCTGCCCGCGTTTCAATCGGCCGATGCCGAGGCGCCTTGCGCCGTCAGAGCCGCGCACGTCCCGCCTCACAGGAGTGTAACCCTGGCCCCGGCCTTCAGTTCCGCCGGGCCCGTTGCGGCGAGGGCGTCGAGAAACTGCACGGCGAAGGTGCCGGGGCCTTGCGCCATTCCGTGGGCCTTGCCGCCGGCGACCGCATAGAGCGCGAAGGCGGCGATCGTTGCGGAAAAGGGATCGGCCGGGCGCGTGCCGACAAAGGCCCCGACAAGGCAGGTGAGCGCGCAGCCGAGCGCGGTGACCTTCGGCATCAGGGGAGAGCCGCCCGCAACCCGCGCGGCGCGGCGGCCGTCGGTGACGAAATCGGTCTCGCCGGTGACGGCAACCACCATATTGCCCTCGGCGGCAAGACGGCGCGCGGTCTCCTCCGCCGCAAGAACGCCGTCGCCGGCATCAACGCCCTTGCCGTGTGCCGCCGCGCCGGAGAAGGCGAGGATTTCCGAGGCATTGCCGCGCAGGACGGCCGGGCCGAGATCGAGGATCGCGCGCGCGGCCTTTCTGCGATAGTCGGTTGCGAAATGGGCGACGGGGTCGAACACCCAGGGCTTTCCGCCGTCTCTTGCGCCGGCAATGGCCGCCTTCATGGAGGCCAGTCGAGCGGAGGTCAGCGTGCCGATATTGATCGTCAGCGCGTCGGCGAGCCCGGCAAATTCGCCCGCCTCTTCCTCTGCCAGAACCATCGCTGGCGATGCGCCGGCCGCAAGCAGGACATTGGCGGCGATGTTCATCGCCACATGATTGGTGATGCAGTGCACCAGCGGCGCTTTCTCGCGCATTTCGCTCAGCAGAATGTCGGCGTCCGTCATGCCGGTTTCCCTTTTGTCGTGTTCAGCGGGAAAGCCGGACGGGCCAGAGAGGAGAAGGCCCGAGTGACTCCCTCCGCCGGTATGATCCGGATCAGGTTCCAAGGGTGCTTCTCAGCCCGCTCTAGCGGGCGCCCCTGTCGCTCTTGTGACCGTTGGTATAGCAGAAAAAATCCGCCCGGTAAGGGGCGGATTGCTATTGTCCCGGGTATGCGGATGCCGCCTATTTCATCGTCGGCATGGAGAATTCTGCGCCCGAGCGGATACCCTTGGGCCAGCGGCTGGTGATTGTCTTCATGCGGGTATAGAAGCGCACGCCTTCCGGGCCGTGCATGTGATGATCGCCGAAGAGCGAGGCCTTCCAGCCGCCGAAGGAATGAAATGCCATCGGAACCGGGATCGGGACATTGATGCCGACCATGCCGACCTTGATCTTGTGGGCGAATTCGCGGGCGGCATCGCCGTCGCGGGTGAAGATCGCCGTGCCGTTGCCGTATTCGTGGTCGTTGATCCACTGGGCCGCCTCGTCATAGCTTGCGGCGCGGGCAACCGAGAGGACCGGTCCGAAGATCTCTTCCTTGTAGATCTTCATGTCGGTCGTGACCTTGTCGAAGAGCGTCGCGCCGACGAAATAACCGTTCTCATAGCCCTGCAGCTTCAGGCCGCGACCGTCGACAACGAGGTCGGCGCCTTCCTCGACGCCCGAATCGATCAGGCCGAGGATCTTGTCGCGCGCGGCCGCCGTCACCACCGGGCCCATATCGGCCTCCGGATCGGTGCCGGGACCGACCTTGAGCGCGGCGATCCGGGGCTTCAGCTTGTCGATCAGCCGGTCGGCCGTCTCGTCACCGACGGGAACAGCAACCGAGATCGCCATGCAGCGCTCGCCGGCCGAGCCATAGGCGGCGCCCATCAGCGCGTCGGCGGCCTGGTCCATGTCGGCGTCGGGCATCACGATCATGTGGTTCTTCGCGCCGCCGAGCGCCTGGCAGCGTTTGCCGCTCGCCGTCGCGGTCGTGTAGATATAGCGCGCGATCGGGGTCGAGCCGACGAAGCTTACGGCCTGGATATCCGGATCGGCGAGGATCGCGTCGACGGCCTCCTTGTCGCCCTGGACGACGTTGAACACGCCGTCGGGAAGGCCCGCCTCCTTCAGCCATTCGGCAATCAGAAGAGAGGCGGAGGGGTCGCGTTCGGACGGCTTCAGGACGAAGCAGTTGCCGCAGGCAAGCGCGACCGGGAACATCCACATCGGCACCATCGCCGGAAAATTGAACGGCGTGATGCCGGCGACGACGCCGAGCGGCTGGCGCATCGACCAGCTGTCGACGGCGGTGCCGACATTTTCGGTGAACTCGCCCTTCAGAAGCTGCGGGGCGGCGGTGGCGAACTCGACCACTTCCATGCCGCGCTGGATCTCGCCCAGCGCATCGGAATGAACCTTCCCGTGCTCGGCGGTGATCACCTTCGCCAGCTCGTCGATCCGGTCTTCCAGAATGCCGAGAAACTTGTTGAGGATGCGGGCGCGGCGCAGCGGCGTCGTTTCCGCCCAGGCCGGGAAGGCAGCCGTTGCCGCTTCGACGGCGGCGCGGACGTCGGCGCCATTGGCAAGCGACAGTTCGCCGCTCTGTTCGCCGGTTGCCGGATTATAGGTCGGGACCGTGCGGCTTCCGGAGCCTGCCACGATCGTGCCGTTGATGAAGTGCTGGATGGATTTCATGGTGGTTCCTCCGGTTTTAAAGTCGACAGGACCCGCCGTCCCCTTCAGCGTCATCCTCGGGCTTGACCCGAGGATCCACTGTTGCGGAGCGATTCCGCCTGGACCCTCGGGTCAAGCCCGAGGGTGACGCAAGCGGGACAGCATCCTGTCGCGTCTCGGTTTGACTGTCATCTGCACTCTTGCCTATTAATTTCTGCAAAGAAACAGGATAGTTTACAAATCCGTTGTGCAAAAATTATAGGACGTCGATGGACTGGGATCATTTGCGCGTTTTTCTGGCGGTCGCCCGCCATGGCCAGTTCCTTGCGGCCGCCCGGGCGCTGGCGCTTAACCATGCCACGGTTTCGCGCCGCATCAATGCGCTGGAGGAGGCGCTCGGCGAGCCGTTGTTCGAGCGCACGCCCGCCGGTTCGGCGCTGACGGAAGCGGGCGAGCGGCTGCTTGTTGTCGCCGAGCGGGTCGAAACGGAAATTCTCGGGATCGCGGAGGATACGCGAGCGCGCGGCGCGAGCCTTGCCGGCACCGTGCGCGTCGGCGCGCCGGACGGCCTCGGCACCTATTTTCTGGCCGGTGAGCTTGGTCGCCTGCAGGAGCAGCATCCAGCCCTTGTCGTCGAACTCGTGCCGCTGCCGCGCACATTCTCGCTGTCGAAGCGCGAGGCGGACCTTGCGATCACGCTCGACCCGCCGGAGGAGGGCAGGCTGGTCGTCTCCAAGCTGACGGACTATACGCTCGGCGTCTATGCCGCGCGGTCCTATCTGGAGCGGTTCGGGGCGCCGGATGACGAGCACGCGCTGTCCGGCCATGTCGCGGTGACGGGCGTGGAGGACTACGCCTATGCCTCCTCGCTGAACTATGCAAACCATCTCGGCCGGTCTGCGGGCCGGCTGTTTCGCTGCGCCGGCGTCGCCGGCCAGATCGAGGCCGTGCGCGCGGGCGTCGGCATCGGCATCCTGCATGATTTCGTCGTGCGCGACAGTCCCGGCCTTGTCAGCATTCTGCCGGATATCCGGTTCCGGCGGTCCTATTACCTGCTGTCACACCCCGATACCGGTAATCTGGCGCGCATCGCGCTGGTGCGGGCCTTTCTCACCCGGCGGTTCCGGGAGGAACGGAGCCGCTTCATCGTCGATGCGGCATAGGCTTCCTCAGCTCGGCAGGTCGAAATCCTTCTCCAGCCTTTCCCAGGTCCGGTCCATGGCCCACGGGCCAGTCATCGGAATATTGAGGTGACCGTAGATCGGGGAGAGCTGCCATTCGGCCGTTTCCTCGTCAATGCCTGCCAGTTGCTGCAGATACATGACCGCGGCCAGCCCCGTGCGGTCGGCGCCGGCCTTGCAGTGAATGAGAAGCGGCTTCTCGGCGTCGCGCATGAGCGCGAGAAGCTCCAGGCTGCGGTCGAGCGGCAATTCCCGGCTGTCGGACATGCCGAAGTCGATATGGGTGATCCCGAGCGCCTCGCTTGCGGCGACCTCCTGGTCGTACCAGTGCCGGCCCGGATGCGCGCCGCGCAGGTTGATCACCGTCTTGATGCCGTGGCGTTTGGCGTAGCCGGCCAGATCATCGGCGCTCGGCTGCGCGGAACGATAGAGCGTGCCTGCATGGACTTCATGGAAGTTGCCGGTTAGCTGCAGTCCGCCGAGATAAAGGCCCCCACAGAGAAGGACTGCTCCGGCCGTCCAGGCACTGCGCTTCAAAACGGCCTTTACGCCCATCCGCCTTCACTCCCGTGTTTCGATCGGACCACTAACGCCCGCATTTCGGCGAAACTTAGCCCGGGTGCGGCTGGATATCCACCGACATGCTGTCGCAGTGCGGAAATTATGACGAAAATCAGGCAATTTTTGTTGACAATAATACTCATGTTTTATAGCTCCTAAGCACGAGAAGCCGGCGCCTGCCGGCACAGAATGCCCAGCCAGCCAGTTCGTTTCGGGGTTTCCCGGCGTCAGCCAGCCAGGTTCTGAAGAGAACAAGAGGATTGGGTGATGCGTATGGGACTTTCCCGCACCTTCTTGCTGGCGTCGTGCACCGCACTGGCGTCGGCTGTTTTGACACATTCCGCGATCGCGCAGGATGCCACAACGGATGCAGAGGCCACGGTTCTGGCGCCGGTCAATGTGACCACGACAGGCGGCAAGGATGGCATTGCGGACACGCCGCTTGCCACGGAAACGACGCGCGACGCGCTCGACGCCAATATCGTCTCCGATTTCGGCGATTTCACCCGCGTGCTTGAGCCGGGCGTCACCTTCGTCGGCGATGATTCGGGCTCGGTCAATATTCGCGGCATGCAGGGGCCGCGCGTTTCGACCGTCATCGACGGCATTCAGCTTCCCTATCTCGATGATGCCGCGCGCGGCGATGCCGTCGGCAATATGGACAGTTTCAGCTTCGATTCGATCGCCACCATCGATATCGTCCGCGGCTCGGACTCCTCGCGCTCCGGCAGCGGTTCGCTCGGCGGCACGGTGGTGCTGCGCACGCTGGAGCCGGAAGACCTGATCGACCCGGAAAAGGGCTGGGGCGGACGCACCGGGCTGATGTATGACAGCACGGACCAGAGCATCAACGCGCAGGGCGCCTTCGCCATTCGCTCCGGCAACACATCTATGCTGTTCCAGGGTGACCTCGGCTCGGGCAGCGAGACGCAGAACCAGGGTACGGTCGGCGGTTATGGCGAAACCCGCAGCGAGCCCAATCCGGCAAGCTTTGACGAGAACAACCTCCTGTTCAAGCTGCGTCAGCAGTTCATGGGCGCCCATACGCTGGGTCTCACGCTGGAGCGCTATGACCGCGACAAGGACGTTGAGCTCCTGACCGAGCAGGGCGACACCTATGCGCAAGACGACTGGAACGGCAGCGAGATCAAGCATCGCGACCGCGTCTCGATCGACTATAATTACGAGGCGATTGCCACCGACGGCCTGTTCGACAGCGCGTTCAGCACCTTCTACTGGCTAAAGAGCGAACGTGAAAGCGGCACCAGCGGCACCCGTCTGCCGGGCGCGCGCCCGACCCCGCCCTATGGCCCCTATTCGCGCACCTCGAAGACCGATGACGAGCGTTACGGCTGGTCGGGCTGGGCTGCCAAGGGCATTGAGACCGGTTCGCTCTACCACAATTTCACCATCGGCGGCGATTTCTACTATTCGCAGACGAGCCAGTATTCGAGCGGCGAGGACAATTGCGGTCCCGGACCCTATTCGCCTTTCAGCTCCTGCAACTTCCTCCACACCAACCAGGCGGATACGCCGGATGTGGACGGCTATGTCCTCGGCCTCTACGCCCATGACGAGATCATCTTCGGCGACAGCGGCTTTGCGCTGACCCCCGGCGTGCGCTTCGACTGGTATCAGTATGACCCGAAGGAAACCGAGGCCTATACCAACAACCCGAACTACAACGGCTTGCCGGACGGGCAGAGCGACTGGCGGATTTCGCCGAAGATCCTCGCCACCTACGACCTGACCGACTTCACCCAGCTTTACGGTCAGTTCTCCACCGCCTTCCGCGCGCCGACGCCGGGCGAGCTCTATGTCGATTACGGCGGTCCGGGCACCTATCTCAGGATCGGCAATCCCGACCTCAAGCCGGAAACGAGCTGGGGCTTCGAGCTTGGCGCCAATTTCGGCGATGACGACAGTGGCGGCCGGATTTCCGCCTTCTACAGCCGCTACAAGGACTTCATCGATACCCAGTCGGTCGAGCCCGGTGATGTCGGCATCGCGCCCGGTCTCTATCCCTTCGGCATCACCCAGACCGTCAACATCGACAATGTCGAGATTGCCGGCGTCGAGGCGAGCGTCCAGCACTCGTTCATCAACAACTGGGACGTCCATGCCTCGCTCGCCTTCGCCCGTGGCTTCAACATGGATACCAACGAAATCCTGGGCTCGGTGGCGCCGCTCAAGGCTGTCATCGGCGGCGGCTACAATGACGAGACCTGGGGCGTGAATTCGAACTGGATCCTCTCCGCCAAGGTGCCGGATGGCTCGACGGCCGACTTCAAGGCGCCGGGCTACGGCATCGTTGACGTCACCGCCTGGTGGGCGCCGGAGCGCTTCGAAGGCATGACGCTGCAGGCCGGCGTCTACAACCTGTTCGACCAGACCTATTACGACGCCCTGGAACTGCAGGACGCGACGATGGACCAGCCGCAGAGCTTCTATTCGGAGCCCGGCCGGACCTTCAAGATCTCGCTGACGCAGACGTTCTGAGGTTGAGCGACGGTACGAGAAAACGAGGCCGGGCGCGAAAGCGCCCGGCCTCAAACTGCTGGCAAAGCCCGTTGAGGGAGCAAAGAGCCTGCTCCCATTCTCCGTCACCCCGACCTTGAGCCATTGGTGTCCGGTTTAGCCATCAGTCGGGTTTTCTTTTTGGTCTCCATCCTTCCACCTGCGTCAAGCCCGAGGATGACCCGGTATGGTTAGGGAGGGGTTTGTTCATCCCCGACGCCTGGGTGAGAAAAGCGTTGCCCTGAAATCCGCTCTCTATCGCCGCGCAAACGCCGTCTGCAGCAGGTCGATCTGGGCGATCACCTGGTTGTTGGCGGGCTCGGGCGTTGCATTCTCGCGCATCAGGCTTTCGTCCAGCTTGCGGATGCGGGTCTCCAGCCGGGTGGCGTGGTCGGCGAGGTCGCGGAAGCCCGGCGGCAGTTCGCTCCAGGCGGAGATCTCGTCCTCATTGCCGCCGCCGCCGAGCCTCAGCTTGCGACGCTCCTGGACCACCTGTTCGCGCGTCATTTCGCCGGAATTGAGCGAGCGCTGCAGCAGAAGCCAGGAGGCAAGCTGCATCAGGCGCGTGGTGAGCCGGATCGATTCAGCGGAATAGAGCGCTGCAGCCTTCGCGTTCAGGTGTTTCGAAGCAGCCCGGCCGGGGCCGTCGAGATAGGCGGCGGTCTCCTCGACCAGCGTCATGCCTTCGGCATAAAGGGCCTCGAACTGGGGTGAGTTGGCGGCCCGTCCCGCGAAATTGATCGGATTTGCCCCGCTACTGCTCATCTGCATACTCTGGCTACGCCGACCGCCGCGATACGCCTGTGCGGCAGGTCTTCAACAACGTCGACAACACTTATACCTGTAGCGCATTTCCGCAACCCGTTTCTTAATGAAGGGTTAATACCCACCGCCGATTGCCCGCAACGCAAAAAAAAGAGCCGCGAGGGGCGGCTCATAAGTCAAAGGGTGATGATCGGAATAAGACAGAAATCCCGACTCCGCATGGCGGATGCCCTATAACACCTTGGAAAGGTTAATATCTGTTTAACGGCCTTCGGCAAGGGCGGGTCATTTCTTCTTGAAGAAGCTTTCGGCGGTCTCGCGGCCGCTGCCCTTCTTCGAAATGGCTGCCTCGATGCGCTCGATCTCTCGGCGCAGATCCGCGACGAAGCCGTTGAGCGCCTCGACGGAGTGCTCTTCGAGGTCGGCGCCGATAACATACTGGCCCTTCGGCGGTTTGCGTTCCTCGTTGTCATCGTCAAGCGGCATGGTCTTCCCTCCTTTCCTGGTCGTCGGGGGCGTCGCGATTGGGGTTTTTCAGAGCGACGCCCTCGGTGGTGGAGACCGGCGTCGCCGCGTCCGGCATCGCCATGAAGGTGTCGCGCTCGTCCACCGGAATGGCGGCACGGATGCGCGAGCGGATGATGGCATAGACGAGGATCAGCAGATGGGCGCTCGCTGTGACGATAAACAGGGAATAGGGGCCGAATACCGTCATCACCGGGCCGCTGACCGTCGGGCCGATGATCGTGCCGATGCCGAACAGGAACAGCAGGCCGCTGGCGATCTTCACATAGTCTTCCGGCCGGGCGAAGTCGTTGGCGTGTGAAGCGGTGATCGGATAGAGCACGTTGGCCGTCGCGCCATAGATGGCGATCAGGACGATCAGCGTCGTGCTGCCGGGCCTGAGGATGAGCGTGGCGATGGCGGCGGCGGCGGCAATGCCGGCAAGTCCCGCGATCACATGGCGCCGGTCCATCCGGTCAGACAGCCGGCCGACCGGCACCTGGGCCAGCGCGCCGGCGAGAATGGCGCCCGTCACCAGAAAGGCGACCTGATTGTCCGGCAGGCCCGCGCGGGCGGCAAACACGGCCACCAGCGTGCCGAAGGCGCCGTTGGCGATGCCGGTGAGCAGGACCCCGAAAAAGGCCACCGGGGAGTTGCGGTAGAGCAGTTTCAGGTCGATCCGCACGGCCTGGAGCGGTCGCGGCGAGGCCGCGTTGGAAACCGTCGTCGGCAGCATGGCGATGCAGTAGACGATGCCGGCGACCATGAACAGGATCGGCGTGTTGGGGTTGCCGAAACCGACGGCGAGCTGGCCGCCGACGACGCCGAACAGCGTGATGCCGGTGTAGAAGGTGAAGACCGTGCCGCGGCTCTTGTTGTCGACCCGCTCGTTGAGCCAGCTCTCGATGATCATCTGCGTGCCGGCCATGGCAAAGCCGGTGGCGGCCCTGAGCGCGATCCAGGCAAACTGGTTGACGAAGACGCCGGTGATCAGCGCCACCATGCAGATCAGCGCGATGAAGCCGGAAAAGGCGCGCACATGGCCGATGCGCATGATTAGCTTCGGCGCGAACAGGCAGCCGAGCACGAAACCGGAGGCCCAGGACGTGCCGATGAAGCCGAGGGCCGTGTCGCTGTAGCCTTCCGCGGTGCCGCGTAGCGGCAGGAGAAGACCATGGAGACCGTTGCCGAAAAACAGGAAGAGCGTGCCGAGGAGCAGCGCGAAAACAGGGAAGAGATTGCGTTTCATCAAGTCGCCTGGGTGAATGAAAGTCATAGAAAGGGTTTAAGCGCAACGCGGCACGGCCCGGCTTGTTCCGGCAATATTACCACCGCGTAGCGGGAATGCACTGAAGAAATCAATCCGTTACGGGTGACGCGCCGTTTCCTGCGCGCTATGACGGGGCAAAGCTCACCACAAACCGCCCGCGACAGGGCGGACAGGGACGTTGATGGCCAAGCTGATATCGCTGCTTCTCATCGCCGCCATGGCGGTTCAGATCATCAGGCCGCTCGGCCTTCCGGGCCTGAGAAAACGCATGGATTTCTGGAAGATCGCGCTCTTTGCCTTCGCGATGACGGCGCTGGTGCTGATGATCCGTCCGTCGTGAGGCAACAAAAAGGCGGCCGCGCGGGCCGCCCCGTTCGTCATGCCATTGTCTGGCGTGACGCTTACTTCTTCAGAATGTCGACGCCCGGCAGGACCTTGCCTTCCATCCATTCCAGGAAGGCGCCGCCGGCGGTCGAGACATAGCTGAATTCATCCTTGACGCCGGCATGGTTCAAGGCGGAAACCGTATCGCCGCCGCCGGCAACCGAGGTGAGCTTGCCAGCCTTGGTCTGTTCGGCGGCAGATTTCGCGGCCGAGACCGTGGCAGCGTCGAAGGGCTCGATCTCGAAGGCGCCGAGCGGGCCGTTCCAGACCAGCGTTTCCGCCTTGCCGATCCACTCATTGACGACCTTGACCGAGCCGGGGCCGACATCGAGCATCATCGCATCGGCCGGAATGGCGTCGATGGCCACAGTCTCGTTTGCCGCATGCGCCTTGAATTCGCGAGCGACAACGCCGTCGACCGGCAGAACGATGGCGCACTCGGTCTTCTCGGCCTTCGCCATGATCGCGCGCGCCGTGTCGGCAAGATCATGCTCGCACAGCGACTTGCCGACATCGATGCCCTTGGCGGCGATGAAGGTGTTGGCCATGCCGCCGCCGATGACGAGCGCGTCGACCTTCTCGATCAGGTTTTCCAAGAGGTCGATCTTGGTGGAAACCTTTGCGCCGCCGACAATGGCGACGACCGGACGCTTGGGGTCGCCGAGACCCTTTTCCAGCGCCTCGAGCTCGGCCTGCATGGTGCGGCCGGCATAGGCGGGCATGTGGTGGCCGAGACCCTCGGTGGAGGCATGGGCGCGATGGGCGGCGGAGAAGGCGTCGTTGACGTAGATATCGCCGTTCTTCGCCAGTTCCGCCACGAAGTCGGGATCGTTCTTCTCCTCGCCCTTGTGGAAGCGGGTGTTTTCGAGAAGCAGGATGTCGCCGTCATGCATGGCCGCGACGGCCTTCTCGGCATCTGGGCCGACGCAGTCATCGGCGAATTTCACATCATGGTCGAGTACTTCCTCGACGGCCGGAACGATCAGCTTCAGCGACATGTCGGCAACGACCTGGCCTTTCGGACGGCCGAAATGGGCCATCAGGATGACCTTGGCGCCCTTGCCGGAGAGTTCGAGGATGGTCGGGGCGACCCGCTCGATGCGCGTGGTGTCGGTGACCCGGCCTTCGCTGACGGGCACGTTCAGGTCGACGCGGACCAGGACGCGCTTGCCGGTCAGGTCCGAAAGGTCATCGAGAGTCTTGAAGGCAGGCATGGATGTCTTCCTCTTTTTGCGGTTGGAAGGGCCGGCAGACCGGCGCTTCGGGATTTTTCGGGCCGGCAGAGGTCTGTCCTCGATCCTCGGCATGCCGGCCTTCGACGTCGGGTGCGAATAGCATCGCCAAAATCAATCTTGGGCGCATCGATTCCTAGTCAAAAACGCTGCTGGCGGCAATGACAGAGGTCAGAAAAGCCAAAAGGCAAAAACCGCTCCCAGGGATGCGCGGCATCGGCTCAAAGACCCTTGCGCAGCAGGCGCCGCATCGCGCGCTGCCAGAAAGGCGGGAAAAACTGCGACGCCTCCTCCTCCAAAGGCTCGCGCCAGACGCCGACGGACACCACATTATGCGCGTCGTCGGTCTCGCGCACGATCAGCGACAGGGGACCGAGATGCAGCCGGTCGGCGACTTCCGGCTTGCCGCCGAGCCTGTCCTTCATGAAGTCGGCAAGCGCCGTTTCTTCCTGGCCCGGCGGAACGACAACCTCGGGGTCGATGGCGGCAAGCTCGCGGAGCGGCCGGTCGGGCATCAGCACTTCCGTGCCGAGCATCGGCTCCTCGCCTTTCTCTCCGATCTTTTTCGGATCGGCGAAAAGCTGGTCCAGCAGATAGGACATGCCGGGCACGACGAACAGGTAGAGATAGTCCCCGGCCCTGAGGTTGCCGGCATAGAAATAGCGCATGGACAACCCGTCGCGCACGACGAGAGAGGGGATCGCCCAGCGCGGAATGAGCGCGCCCTCCAGCACCGGCGCGCCATCGGCGAGGCGATAGACGAGCAGTTCGTGCTTCGCATTGCCGGGCAGATCGATCTCGACGGTCTCCAGCGCGCCGCTCGCCCTGGGCTGAACGAGTTTCAGCAGACGGGCGACGGGGCCGAGCAGCCAGCCCTGCAGGACGAGCGAGACCAGCACCATGATGAAGACGATGTTGAAATAAAGCCCGGCATTTTCCAGCCCGTAGATTGCCGGCAGGATGGCAAGCAGGATCGAGGCCGCTCCGCGCAGGCCGATCCAGGCAATGAAATTCGTCTCGCGCGGGCGGTAGTCGAAGAAGGAGAGACAGAGCCAGACCGCGATCGGACGGGCGATGAAGACGAGGAACAGCGCCAGCCCCAGAGCCGGAACAAGGATCTCCGGAAAATTGCGCGGCGTGGCGAGAAGACCCAGGAGCAGGAACATGATGATCTGGGCAAGCCAGGTCATGCCCTCCTGGAAGCGGCGGATGGAGCCGGAATAGCGCACCCGCTGGTTGCCCGCGATGAGGCCGGCGATATAGACCGCCATGAAGCCGCTGCCGCCGGCCGCCCCCGTTGCCGAGAAGACCAGAAGCGCGACGGTGAGCACCAGGATCGGCGCGAGGCCGCGATTGAGCCCGAAGGAATTGGCGATCAGGATCGTCAGCACGCCGCCGGCAAGACCGAAGATCAGGCCGAAGCCGATCTCGCGGAAGAAATGAAGCGCCATGGTGAGCGTCTCTTCCGCGCCGGAGCCCTGCACCGAAAGCATGGAGACGAGCGTCATGGTGAGGAAGATCGCCATCGGGTCGTTGATGCCGGATTCCACCTCGAGCGTGGAACTGACCTTGTCGACCACGTGAATGCCGCCGATCCGCATCAGGAAGAACACCGCGGCCGCATCCGTGGAGGCGACGATGGCGCCGAGCAGAAATCCCTCGAGCAGGGTGAAACCGAGAATGAAGCTGGCAGCGAGCGCCACCAGGCCAGCGGTCAGAAGCACCCCGAGGGTTGCCAGCAGGATCGCCGGCGCCGCCGTTCTGCGAAAGGTCTTGAACGAGGTGCCGAAGCCCGAGTCGAACAGGATCACGGCAAGGGCGAGCGAGCCGACATAGAAGGTCAGCGCGTCATTGTTGAATTCTATGCCGAAACCGTCGGTGCCGCCGAGCAAGCCGACGCCGAGAAAGAGAAGCAGCAGCGGCGCGCCGAAGCGGTAGGCCAACGCGCTGGATAGCGCGGCGATGAGGACGAGCGCGGAAAAGACCATCACCGCGAGATAGAATGTCGTCAATCGTCTTCCCTTCCGGCCGGCGGCCGGCACGCTTTGCAAATCCCTGATTTGACAGGCCAGATAGTGCGCGGGGCCGGCTTTTAAAGTCCGGGCGGCGTGCGGCAGTCATGGATGTTTTTGTTTTGTTCACTTTTCTCTGGAAGGCTTGGGGCAACATCGATAGGGTGAGACGCATGGAAAAGACGATTCGTATTCTCGGCATCGATCCGGGCCTTCGCCGCACCGGCTGGGGCGTGATAGAGACGCTCGGCAATTCGCTGAAATTCGTCGCCTCCGGCACGGTGACGACGGATGGCCAGATGGACCTTGCCTCGCGTCTCAGGCAGTTGCATGACGGGCTTTCGGAAGTGGTTCATCAGCAGAGGCCGGACGAGGCCGCAGTGGAGCAGACCTTCGTCAACAAGGATGCGGTGGCGACGCTGAAGCTTGGCCAGGCGCGCGGCATCGCGCTTCTGGTGCCCTCGCTTGCCGGCCTGCATGTTTCCGAATATGCGCCGAACGCGGTGAAGAAGGCGGTGATCGGCGTCGGCCATGGCGACAAGGAGCAGATTCACATGATGCTGAAGGTCCTGATGCCGAAGGTTCAGTTCAAGGGCAGCGACGCGGCGGATGCGCTGGCGATCGCCATCTGTCACGCGCATCACCGCGGCGCGAACCGGATGATGAAGGCGGCATTGGCCGGATAGGAATTAGGCAGCATGATCGGCAAGTTGAAGGGCGTGATTGACGAGATCGGCGACGACCATGTGCTCGTCGATGTCCATGGCGTCTGTTACGTCGCCTTCTGTTCGGCGCGCACGCTCTCGCGCATCGGTTCGCCCGGCGAGGCGGTGACGCTGGTGATCGAGACCTTCGTGCGTGAGGACCAGTTGAAGCTTTACGGCTTCATCAGCGCCGAGGAGCGCGGCTGGTTCAACCTGTTGCAAAGCGTGCAGGGGGTCGGCACCCGGGTGGCGCTCGCCATTCTCTCCACCCTGACCGCCGGCGAGATCGCCAATGCCATTGCGCTGGGCGACAAGACGGCCGTTTCGCGTGCGCCCGGCGTCGGGCCAAAGGTCGCCACCCGTATCGTCACAGAACTGAAGAACAAGGTGCCCGCCGGGCTCTCCATGGGTGACAGCGCGGAGATTGCCTTTCGCCAGGAGGTGGGCGAGGGGGCCGCGCCTGCCGCCGTCTCGGATGCGATTTCGGCGCTCTCCAATCTTGGTTACTCGCGCGATCAGGCCGCCGGCGCGGTCTCGGCCGCGCTGAAGAAGGCGGGCGAGGGGGCAGACAGCGCCGTCCTTATCCGTCTGGGTCTGAAGGAATTGGCGAGTTGATGCCCTTTTCTCTATGCTCATGCATGGACAAGCCGGTAAAATTTGCAGTGTGAAGAATTATGAGTGACGACAACCGCCTGATATCGCCCGAGACCCGCGTCGAAGATCTCGATGCCGCCATGCGGCCGCAGACGCTGGATGATTTTACGGGCCAGGCGGAGGCGCGGGCGAACCTGAAGATTTTCATCGAGGCTGCCAAAAGGCGCGGCGAGGCGCTCGACCACGTTCTCTTCGTCGGCCCGCCGGGGCTCGGCAAGACCACGCTGGCGCAGATCATGGCCAAGGAGCTCGGCGTCAATTTCCGCGCCACCTCTGGGCCGGTGATCGCCAAGGCCGGCGATCTGGCCGCGCTCCTGACCAATCTCGAAGAGCGCGACGTCCTGTTCATCGACGAAATCCACCGGTTGAATCCAGCGGTGGAGGAAATTCTCTATCCGGCGATGGAGGACTTTCAGCTCGACCTGATCATCGGCGAGGGGCCGGCGGCGCGTTCGGTCAAGATCGACCTGTCGAAATTCACGCTCGTGGCCGCCACCACCCGGCTTGGGCTTCTGACCACGCCGCTCAGGGATCGGTTCGGCATTCCGGTCAGGCTCAATTTCTACACGGTGGAGGAGCTTGAGAGCATCATCCGCCGCGGCGCGCGGCTGATGGGGCTCGGCATGAGCGATGACGGCGCGCGCGAAATCGCCCGTCGGGCGAGGGGAACGCCGCGCATTGCCGGCCGGCTGTTGCGGCGCGTGCGCGATTTCGCCGAGGTGGCCGATGCGACCGAAGTCTCACGCATGATTGCCGACGAGGCGCTGACGCGGCTCGAGGTCGACCATATGGGTCTCGACCAGCTGGACCGGCGCTATCTCAACATGATCTGCCAGCATTTCGGCGGCGGCCCGGTCGGTATCGAGACGATCGCGGCGGGGCTTTCGGAGCCGCGCGATGCGATCGAGGATATCATCGAGCCCTACATGATCCAGCAGGGCTTTATTCAGCGCACGCCGCGCGGAAGGGTGATGACCGCCACCGCCTGGAAACATCTCGGTCTCAACCCGCCGAAGGAAATCGACCAGTTCCGGCTGTTTGACGAGGGCGAGTAGCGCTCTGGGACCAGAGACCGGCCTCAGACCGCGATCATCTCCACCTTCTTCTCGACGAAACGCAGCGCGACCTCGCCGTTGAGGAGTTGCAGGGCCGGCTCGCCGAAAAGCTTGCGCCGCCAGCCTTTCATCGCTTCGACGTCGGCCTTCTCGCCCTCCGCCGCGATCCTGTCGAGATCGTCGGAGGAGGCGATGACGCGGGCGGCGACCTGGTTCTGCTCGGCAACGATCTTGAGCAGGACCTTCAGGAGTTCGGCGGCAGCGGCGGCGCCTTCGGGCATTTGCGGCTGGCGCGGAATGCGCGGCAGGTCCGCCTTCGGGATCGCAAGCGCCGTCTTGACCGCCTCCATCAGGCCGGAGGCCGGCTGCGAGCGTTCCCAGCCCTTGGGGATCATCCGCAGTTTGGCGAGCGACTGCGGCTCCGTCGGGTGCTGCTGGGCGATCTCGTAGACGGCATCATCCTTCAGCACGCGTCGTCGCGGCACGTTGCGCTCGCGCGCTTCGCGTTCGCGCCAGGCGGCAACTTCCTGCATCACGGCGAAATCGAGCGGCTTCTTGATCCGGAGCTTCAGCCGAGTCCACGCCTGTTCGGGCGGTAGATCGTAGGTCGCCGGCGATTCCAGGATCGCCATTTCCTCGTCCACCCAGTCGGTCCGGCCCTCGCGGGAGAGTTCTTCCTTCAGCTTCAGGTAGACATCGCGCAGATGGGTGACGTCGGCCAGCGCGTAGGACAGCTGCTTGTCGTCGAGCGGACGGGCGCGCCAGTCGGTAAAGCGCGAGGACTTGTCGATATGGGCGCCCGTCAGCCGTGAGACGAGCTGGTCGTAGGAGATCGAATCGCCGAAGCCGCAGACCATGGCCGCCACCTGCGTGTCGAACAGCGGCGCCGGCAGCAACCCGCCCATATGATAGACAATCTCGAGATCCTGGCGGGCGGCGTGGAACACCTTGACCACGGACGGGTCGGCCATCAGTTCGAAGAACGGCTTCAGGTCGATGCCCCTGGCCAGCGGGTCGACGAGCACCTCCATGTCCGGACTTGCCATCTGGATCAGGCAGAGTTCCGGCCAGAACGTGCTTTCGCGGATGAATTCAGTATCGACGGTGACGAATTCGGATCTGGCGAGCTTGGCGCAGGCCTCTTCAAGTGCGGCAGTGGTTTCGATCATCAGGACATATCGGTCGTTGGGTTTCGCCATCTTTCCTTGGCCTTTAGGGCGGTGATGTCAAGGCGCGACGGAAAATGCCGGAGGGAAAACGCCGCTTGCGGGCCTCTTGCCGGCGGTAAAGCTTGCTGTTGCGCCCCCGATGTGGTTTAGCAGCGTCCAAATGGGCTTTGCCTTGACAAAGAGGGCCTGCCATGCGCTTTTCCGCCGGAATTCACCCGCGAAGCCCGGCGCGGAATGCCGCCTGCCTGCCTTCCAGAACCTTTTACGGATAAGACTATGCACCGCTATCGCAGCCATTCCTGTGCCGCCCTCAAGAAGTCCGACGTTGGCCAGACCGCCCGCCTTTCCGGCTGGGTGCACCGCGTGCGCGACCATGGCGGCGTGCTCTTCATCGACCTGCGCGACCATTACGGCATGACCCAGGTGGTCGCCGATCCGGATTCGCCCGCCTTTTCCAATGCGGAGAAAGTGCGCGGCGAGTGGGTGATTCGCGTTGACGGCAAGGTGCGCGCGCGCACCGAAGAGACGGTGAACCCGAACATGGCGACCGGCGAGATCGAACTCTACGCCGAGGAAATCGAGGTCCTGTCGGCCGCCAAGGAATTGCCGCTGCCGGTCTTCGGCGAGCCGGAATATCCGGAAGACCTGCGCCTGAAGTACCGCTTCCTGGATCTCCGCCGCGAAACGCTGCACGCCAATATCGTCAAGCGCACCAAGATCATCGCCGAAATGCGCAGGCTGATGGGCGAGGCCGGCTTTACCGAATATTCGACCCCGATCCTGACGGCCTCCTCGCCGGAAGGCGCGCGCGACTTCCTGGTGCCGAGCCGTATCCACCAGGGCAAGTTCTACGCCCTGCCGCAGGCGCCGCAGCAGTACAAGCAGCTGCTGATGGCTTCCGGCTTCGACCGCTATTTCCAGATCGCGCCCTGCTTCCGCGACGAGGATCCGCGCGCCGACCGCCTGCCGGGCGAGTTCTACCAGCTCGACCTGGAAATGAGTTTCGTTGAACAGAACGACATTCTGGAAACGATGGAGCCGGTGCTGCGCGACGTGTTCAAGGCCTTTGCCAACGGCAAGCCGGTCACGGAAGAATTCCCGCGCATCCCCTATGATGTTGCCATGCGCAAATACGGTTCCGACAAGCCGGACCTTAGAAACCCGATCGAGATGGAAGCCGTGACCGAGCATTTCGACGGTTCGGGCTTCAAGGTCTTCGCCGGCATGATCGCCAAGGATCCGAAGGTCGAGGTCTGGGCCATTCCCGCCAAGACCGGCGGCTCCCGCGCCTTCTGCGACCGGATGAATTCCTGGGCGCAGAGCCAGGGCCAGCCGGGTCTCGGCTACATCTTCTGGCGCAAGGAAGGCGAGGACGTCACCGGCGCCGGTCCGCTCGCCAAGAATATCGGCCCGGAACGCACCGATGCGATCCGCGCGCAGCTTGGCCTGGAAGACGGCGATGCCTGCTTCTTTGTCGCCGGTCGTCCGGACCAGTTTGTCCGCTTTGCCGGCGAAGCCCGCACCCGCGTGGGCGACGAGCTGGGCCTGACCGACAAGGACCGCTACGCGCTGTGCTGGATCGTCGACTTCCCGTTCTACGAATGGAACGAGGATGAAAAGCGCATCGACTTTGCCCACAACCCCTTCTCCATGCCCCAGGGCGGCATGGAAGCGTTGAAGGCTGCGGACGGCGACGAAGGCCTGCTGGCGCTCAAAGCGTTCCAGTACGACATGGTCTGCAACGGCTTCGAGATCGCTTCGGGCGGCATTCGTAACCACTCGCCGGAAACCATGGTGGCCGCTTTCGGCCACGCCGGCCTCGGCGCTGATGTGGTGGAAGAGCGTTTCGGCGGTCTCTATCGCGCCTTCCAGTACGGCGTTCCGCCCCATGGCGGCATGGCTGCCGGCATCGACCGCATCGTGATGCTGCTCGTCGGCGCGAAGAACCTGCGTGAAGTCACGCTGTTCCCGATGAACCAGCAGGCGCAGG
Source organism: Martelella lutilitoris (assembly GCF_016598595.1). Taxonomy (NCBI): domain Bacteria; kingdom Pseudomonadati; phylum Pseudomonadota; class Alphaproteobacteria; order Hyphomicrobiales; family Aurantimonadaceae; genus Martelella; species Martelella lutilitoris. The sequence goes on along the minus strand of NZ_CP066786.1, from coordinate 3,017,219 downwards.
ATCTTCTGATGTCCGCCCCCGCCGAGGCGAGCCCGGCGCAGCTGCGCGAGCTTGGCCTGCGCATCCTACCGCAGAAGAAGGACTGAGTTCTTCTGATCTCGACTGAGATTATGCGACGGCGGCCCGCGAAATCAGGCCGCCGTCTTTTTTTGTGCCTCGATGTCCCGGCGCGGCGGCGCGCCGAAGGCGCGTGCATATTCGCGGCTGAACTGGGACGCGCTCTCATAGCCGACAGCAAAGGCGGCCGCCTCGGCATTCTCGCCTTCGGAAAGCATCATGCGGCGTGCTTCCACAAGTCGCGTCTGTTTCTGGTATTGCAGCGGCGTCATGCCGGTGATCGCCTTGAACTGACGATGGAAGGCTGACGGGCTGAGCCGGGCAATCGTGGCCAGTTCCTCAACGCGGACCGGTTCCGCATACCGTTTTCTCAACACATGGATGGCCTCGATGACACCGCGCTTGTGGCCGGGGCCGAGCAGAATGCGGGCAATGTCGCCGCCGTTTGGCCCGCGCAGAAGCCGGTAGCAGATCTCCCGCATGATGCCGGGATAGAGGATGGCGGCTTCTTCCGGGTTTTCGGCAAGATCGAGCGCGCGTGAAACGCTTGCGGCCAGCGCCGGAGCGCAATCGATCACATGGGCAGCAACGGCCGAACCGCCGCTGGGCAGCGGTGGATCGTCCATATTCTCCAGAACGGCAAGCATTGCATCGGGATCAAGTTCGACAACGGCGGCGAGATAGGGTGCGTCCAGGCTTGCCGCGACGACCCGGCTGCTGCCGGGCATGGTTACAGAGGCAACCAGCGCCTGTCCCGCTCTGTAGTCATAGCGCCTGTTGCCGAACATCGTCCATTTTTCCCCCTGAAGCACAAAGCACAGCGCGGGTTTATGGATTGTGTGCGAGGCCTTGTTCGCCTCCGTGAACCGGAGCAGGCAGAACCCATCGATCCCGGTTTCGTAGACGCCGTCGCGCGTGTTTTCGCGTGTCAGACGCTCGGCTCGCTCTGCCAGTCGATCGGTCATTGGCGCATCTCCCGTGGTTTCATTCGAGATAGGGATTGTGCAGGAATAGGCAAGAAGCGCTGCCGATCCGACATTCGAATTTGTCCGCTCCGGCCGTACTTTCCGGGCTTCGAAAACAAGGAGCACATCATGACTTTTGAGATGACGGCGGAAGGGCAGCACCCGGTCGCGATTATCACCGGCGGCAGTCGCGGGCTTGGTCGCAGCACTGTATTGAGCCTTGCGGAGCAGGGCGTTTCCACGATCTTCACCTATCACTCGAACCGGGAGGAAGCGGAAAAGGTTGTCGCACTGGCAAACGCTTCGGGAAGCCAGGCCGTCGCGTTGCAGCTCGACACTTCGGCGCCTGCGGGCTTCGTGTCCTTCAAGGCCCAGGTCCAGGAGGCGCTCGCCGGATTGGGCGTCAGCCGCTTTGATTATCTGGTCAACAATGCCGGAACCGGATTGCACAAGACGATCGAGACCACAACGGAAGACGAGCTCGATGCCGTCTACAACATTCACTTCAAGGGCGTTTTCCTGCTGACCCAGGCGCTGTTGCCGTTAATGAATGATGGCGGGCGGATCGTGAACGTCTCTTCGGGCCTGACCCGTTTCTCCTTCGCCGGCAGCGCGGCCTACGCGGCGATGAAGGGTGCGGTGGAAGTGCTGACCCGCTATCTGGCGCGCGAACTCGGCGAACGCGGCATTGCCGCCAATACCGTCGCCCCCGGCGCGATCGCGACGGACTTTTCCGGCGGCATGGTTCGCGACAATCCGGAGGTCAACGCCATGGTCTCTGGCAATACGGCGCTTGGCCGGGCCGGCGAACCGGAGGATATCGGTCCGATGATCGCGGCCCTGCTTCAGCCGGCCAACCGCTGGGTCAACGGCCAGCGCATCGAGGTCTCGGGCGGCATGCTGCTTTGAGTGAAAAAAGCCCCGGCAGGTCTTCTGCCGGGGCTTGCAACAGGGCCTATTCGTTCGCCGTGACCTGAAGGTTCAGGAGCTTCGGGATCGATTGCGGCGCGGCGGCGCCCGCCATGACAACGGCGAGGATCGGCATCTGCATCTGCGGCTTGATGGAGACGGAGAAATTCTGCGGATCGGCGAAATAGGCGCCAACGGCGGTCGTCACCATATCCGCAAGACCCGGAACATTCATCTCCGAAAGGCTCCTGCCGAGATCGACTTCGATCTTGTCGGCCATTTCCTCGGCCGTCAGATCTTCCTTCTCCGCTGCATATTGCAGTGCCCGCGTGGTGATCGAATCATCGACGAAGCTGATGGCGAGTTCCGAAAGACCGATCTTCTGACCGAGCTCGAGGAGGTATTGCTGATAGGGGCTTTCGGCCTCGCCGTCTTCGGTGGCCTGCATGTCCTGCGGGTCGGCGGGCGCTTCCGCCGCGAGCCGTTGGAGGGTCTCGATGGTCTCGAGCGTCAGCCCGGTCATGGCAAATCGGATATTGAGCGCGCCGACATCCTCGACCGCGATCTCATAGGTGGAAAAATCGAGATCGCCGGACATCGTGTCCCAATCGCCGATGATGGTGACGTCGGCGTTCATCGTCATCAGGTCGAGCGCGGTCAGCGTCGCGCGCGCATCCTCATCCATGTCGTCAAGCCCGGCAAGATCGATCGCGATCCCGGACACATTGGCAAGGAAGCTCGCCTTGCTGTCATCCGCGCTGAAGGTCTGGTTGCCGGTGGCGTTTTCGATGGTGACGATCTGATGGCTTTCGCTTGTGAAGGTGATGTCGGATGCTTCCGTGGAGCCCGCATAGCTCCAGCCGGCGAAGGCCTCCAGATCGGGCGTCGCGGGGACCTTGATGTCGCCCTGGATCAGCGAGCCGATGGCGATCTCGAAGTCGTCGCCGGTAAAGGCCATGTCGAAAGCCGAAACCTTGTCGATCGTGTAGCCGCCGCTGCCGTCTTCCCTCACGCCTTCGAAATTCAGCGTCATCGGCGCGACCTGCTCCATCTCGCTGAACTCCTGCGCGCGCTCAGGGTCGGCGCTGTAGACCACGCCGGAGACCGTCAGGCCGCCGTCAGGGCCTTCCTCGACATCGTCATAGGTGAAAGTGACGCCGCCCTGCGCCTTCGAGGCGGCATTGAGCTTGGCGAGCATGTCCTCTCCATCGAGCGCGAAGGCGGGAACCGACATCGCTGCGAGGACGCTGCCGGCGAGAAGAAGGTGGCGGAAAGGCGCTTTGTGCATGGTGTCACTCCCGGGATTGGTTTGATTCTCGTTGACGTTATTCGGCATATAAGACTGAAATGCAATTGTGCCAGAAAAGATGTGGCCGCAGGCCATCGGCTCGCCCGGCGCAGGGGCGGGTTTTGTGGCCGGAGGCCCTTATTTTCAGGGGATTGGCCGCCTTCCCGCCTTGCGGGAGCCGGTTGCATCCTCTAACACAACCCCTATGGGAAACGAAATTCTTCCGCCGGATGACGGCGACAACCACATCGATGCCGTGGACCTGCGCAAGGCGCTGGAAGAACGCTATCTCGCCTATGCGCTGTCGACGATCATGCACCGCGCCCTGCCGGATGTGCGCGACGGGCTGAAGCCCGTGCACCGCCGCATCATCCACGGCATGAGCGAGATCGGGGTGCGCCCGGGGTCGGCTTACAAGAAGTGCGCCCGCATCGTCGGCGATGTCATGGGTAAGTTCCACCCCCATGGCGACGCCTCGATCTATGATGCGCTGGTGCGCCTGTCGCAGAGCTTTGCCCAGCGCTATCCGATGGTCGACGGCCAGGGCAATTTCGGCAATATCGACGGCGACAGTGCGGCGGCCATGCGCTACACCGAGGCGCGCATGACCGATGTGGCGGCGCTGATGCTGGAAGGCATCGGCGAGGATGCCGTCGACTTCCGCCCGACCTATAACGAGGAGGACGAGGAGCCGGTGGTGATGCCCGGCGCCTTCCCCAACCTGCTCGCCAACGGTTCCACCGGCATCGCCGTCGGCATGGCGACCTCCATTCCCCCGCACAACGCGCATGAACTGTGCGAGGCGGCGATCCACCTGATCAAGCATCCGGATGCGACCGTCGAAGACCTGCTGACGCTTCCGAACGCCGACGGGCCGAAGACGAACATGATCCAGGGACCGGATTTTCCGACCGGCGGCATCATCGTCGAGGATTTCGACTCCATGGTCGAAACCTACAGGACGGGGCGCGGCGGCTTCCGGGTGCGGGCGCGCTGGGAGAAGGAAGACCTCGGGCGCGGCAATTACCAGATCGTCGTTACCGAAATACCCTATGGCGTGCAGAAGTCGCGGCTGATCGAGAAGATCGCCGAACTCTTGATCGCCCGCCGCCTGCCGCTTCTGGAAGATATCCAGGATGAATCTGCCGAAGATATCCGCGTCGTGCTGGTGCCAAAATCGCGCGCCGTCGACCCCGCGCTGCTGATGGAATCGCTGTTCAAGCTCACCGATCTGGAGAGTCGCTTTTCCATGAACATGAACGTGCTCTCCCAAGGCAAGGTGCCGAAGGTGATGGGCCTCGTCGATGTTCTCACCGAATGGCTCGGCCACCGCCGCGCGGTGCTGCAGCGCCGCTCGCGCCACCGGCTTGCGGCGATCGACCGTCGGCTGGAAATCCTCGGCGGCCTTCTGGTCGCCTATCTGAACCTCGACGAGGTGATCCGCATCATCCGCGAGGAGGACGAGCCGAAACAGGTGATGATCGAACGTTTCGAGATCACCGACGTGCAGGCGGAAGCCATCCTCAACATGCGGCTGCGCGCGCTCCGCAAGCTCGAGGAAATCGAGATCCGCAAGGAATTCGACGCGCTGACGGCGGAAAAGGCCGATATCGAGGCGCTGCTCGCCTCCGAGGACAAGCAGTGGCAGACGGTCGCCTGGGAGATCGGCGAGGTGAAGAAGACCTTCGCCAAGGCCACCGAGCTCGGCCGCCGCCGCTCCACCTTCGACGATGCGCCGGAGACCGATGTCGAGGCGATCCAGCAGGCGATGATCGAGAAGGAGCCGGTCACCATCGTCATCTCGGAAAAGGGATGGGTCAGGGCGCTGAAGGGCCATGTCGATGCCTCCGGCCTGTCGTTCAAGGATGGCGACAGCCTGAAGCTTGCCTTCCCGGCGCAGACCACCGACAAGCTTTTGATCGTCACCACCGGCGGCAAGGCCTTCACCCTTGGCGCCGACAAGCTGCCGGGCGGGCGCGGCCATGGCGAGCCGCTGCGCATCATGGTCGATATCGATGCCGACCAGGACGTCGTCACCGCCTTCGTGCACGAGCCCGGCCGCAAGATGCTGATCGCGTCGACCGCCGGCAACGGTTTCGTCATCGACGAAGACCAGATGGTTGCCAACACCCGCAAGGGCAAGCAGGTGATGAATGTGACGATGCCCGTGGAGGTGAAGCTGCTGACGCCGGCGACCGGAGACCATGTCGCCGTCATCGGCGAGAACCGCAAGCTCCTCGTCTTCCCGCTGTCGCAGATCGCCGAGATGGCGCGCGGCAAGGGCGTGCGCCTGCAGCGCTACAAGGATGGCGGCCTGTCGGATGCCAAATGTTTCGCGCTCGAAGACGGCCTCACCTGGACCGACAGCGCCGGGCGCACCCACACCCGCAGCGTCGACGAACTGATGGAATGGCGCGGCGACCGCGCCACCGCCGGAAGGATCGCGCCCAAAGGCTTTCCGCGGAACGGGACGTTTCGGGGGTAGAAGCCAGACATAAGCATCGCATGTGACGGCAAGCTCGCTAGTAATATCGAGCTTGCCGTATCACTCTCATTTTTCGCGTCTCACACCCTTAAAGGGCGTCCCGTCCTTTTTCCCGTCCATAAAGCGTCCGGTATCTGAGTTGCGCTTCGTCCAGGTGTCTGTTCGAGGGTTAAACACTTGTGAACGGTCTTTTACAGCGCCATTTCGGTGGCCATCACCCTTGGGAGGATTCGTCGCCATATTCGTGCCCTTTCAGCTGGTATGACATGAGGGCGAGCAGAATGCGCACCCATTCGACTGCGGGTAGTATGTTTTCGCTTCGCGAACGGCAGAGGTACACGAAGCGTGTTCTCCGAGAAATACGCGGTTCTCGGAGTGAGGAAGATAGCTGCAGTCGCTACGGTGAACCTCGTGGTCACCGTTGGACTGGGCGTTTTTGTTAACGTAGTATCGTGACATGGTATTTCCTGTCTTCGGTTCAGTTTGCTATATAGCAGCGGGATGCGTTGGTATCACAACTGCGATACTAGAATTAGTATAGCAGTTGTGATACTGTCAAATGGAAAATTAGGTTTTTCGGACATGTCTGTGGAATTTGGGGAAAAGCTGCGCCGCCGGCGGCAGCAATTAGGCCTTACGCTCGATGAGCTCGCAGAAAAGGTGGGTTCGCGTAAAGCGTATATTTGGCAACTGGAGAACAAAAAACCGGCCAAACCTTCGGGCGAGCTCCTTCTTAAGCTCGCAAATGTTCTTGATATTTCCGCAGAGTACCTAATAGATGACTCTTCACCTGAGCCAAACGACCGTCAGGTACGAATAGCATTGGCAAGAGGAGCAATAAATCGCGGTCTTTCTCAGCGTGATCTAGACAAGCTTTTCGGCATTTCGGACACAGAGAACGATGGTGAAACTCCTAAAGGAAGCCAATAGGATAATAACTTTATGGAGAGAATATGGGCCAGACAGCAAGAGGATTGATTTAAATATTATATTTCGAGAAATCGTCCTACCTTCTTCGGACGGTGACAGATGCGCTGTAAAGTTGGATGAATTTGATTCCTTTGAGGGGATGATGCTGAGGCCAAATGACGAATCCTTTTGGATTATTGCAGTAAATAGTCGAGTTCTATACAGACCGCGAAGGAATTTTACATTTGCGCACGAGATTGGACATTTTATTGGTCATAGGAAGTTAAGAAGGTCATTTAGATGCTCGACAGAAAATATAAATGATTTTCAGTCCGACGACTTAGAGCGGGAAGCTAATGCTTTTGCTGCACATGTTCTTATGCCTCCGGATATCGTGCGTGATTTTGACGAGAGACACCTTTTTTCCTACGAGGCTATCTGTGAATTGTCCGAGTTGCTTTTTGTCTCAAAAGAGGCAGCTGCATATCGGTGGGTCGCGCTAAGCCGAAGACGGATTGGATATGTCGTCAGCCGCGACGGATTTGTTACTAAGGGACGCGCAAGTGATGCTCTCTTCAGAGATGGTTTGTTTTTTCGTTCTGGGGACGAACTGCCCTCTGAAAGTATGGCTTTGAAAGTGAAATCTGGAGGGGAAATACTGTCTTCTGAAGTGAACCCCGGAGTATGGCATAGGACCGAAGGATGCAAAGAAGATAGTTATGCAGCATTTCACGGTGGTTATATTTATACATTTTTAGATTTTGATGAATGATAATTGTTTTTGTACTTTTCTGAACGATTTATTTTTTGATGGATAACTCGTGTTGCCTTCTGTACAGAGCTTGCCGCTATAGTCCCCCCAACCCCACCAAATCCTCGCCCCTTTGCATCGCGATATTGATCCGCATCGCATTGGCAATCTTCGTGGCCCGCTCCTTGAATAGCGCGGCGGTTTCGGGGTGGCATTCCTCCTTCGCCGTCTCGCCGAAAAGGGTCAGCCAGCGCCGGAAATGGTCGTCCGAGATCTCCGGGATGGCGAGGTGTTTGGGCATTGGCCGGCCCTGGTAACGGCCGGTCTTCAGGAAGACCGAGCTCCAAAAATCGGTGATCGTCGCGATATGCGCGGCCCAGTGTTCGTCCGGCACCACGCGTCTGAAGACCGGGCCGAGGAGCGCGTCCTTGCGGGCCTTCGCGTAGAATTCGGTCACGACCATGCGGATCACCGCTTCGGTGATGGGTGTTTGCTGCATTGGTTTTTCTTGCGCGTTTCGTTTTGGCCTTCGGCGGCATCCGGCTGTTCGCTTTCTATGTCCTGACGGCGGCGAGGCGCTGGCGTCGCGGTCATCGATCTCCCCCCTTGAGGGGGAGATGCCCGACAGGGCAGAGGGGGGTGAGACTTTTCCCAAAGCACGGAATTGGCGGCCAATGCCCGATACCCCTCTTTGTCGCGTTCGCGACATCTCCCCCTCAAGGGGGGAGATTGTTTTGTCGCGGGCGTCTTCGGCGCGCCTCCCTTCAATTTTCCAAGTCATCGCTTGACATATTTGCGGCGATGATTTTCAAAGGCATTGCTTGTTAAATAAACCGGCGCGCTTTGGCGCGCAATCACGGGAGAAACAAAATGGCTTTTGAACTGCCCGCTCTGCCTTATGCCCATTCCGCCCTTGCCGACCGCGGCATGGGGCAGGAGACGCTGGAACTGCATCACGGCAAGCACCACCAGACCTATGTGACGACGCTCAACGGCTTCGTCGAGAAGAATGCCGATCTTCAGGGCAAGTCGCTGGAAGAGATCATTGCCTTTTCCAAGGACAAGGCCGATCTCGCCCCGGTCTTCAACAATGCCGGCCAGCACTGGAACCACCTGCATTTCTGGAACGCGCTTTCGCCCAATGGCGGCGGCATCCCCGGTCGTCTGGAAGCCAAGATTATGGAAGATTTCGGCTCCGTCGATGCCTTCAAGGACGCCTTCAAGGCGGCCGCCGTCGGCCAGTTCGGCTCCGGCTGGGCCTGGCTGGTGCTGGGCGAAGACGGCAAGTTGAAGACAGCGAAGACCCCGAACGGCTCCAATCCGCTCGCAACCGGCGAGGGCAAGGTCCTGCTCGGCCTCGATGTGTGGGAGCATTCCTACTATCTCGATTTCCGCAACCGCCGCCCCGACTATGTCGGCAACTTCCTCGATCATCTCGCCAATTACGAATTCGCCGAAGCCAATCTCGGCTGATGAAAGGACGGGTGCCGCGCCTTTGTTGAACAGGCGCGGCGTTCGCTGATCCGATGACCTATGCTTTTACCCAAGACTGCGGCGGCCTCTTCTTCGAAAAAACGGGAGAGGGAGCATGACGGTCGATGCCTTTGCCGCAAATGGCACGCGTCCGATGCCGCTTGGAAAACCGGCCCGCCCGCCGATCGACAAACAGGACTTCCGCGATGCGATGGCCTCGCTTGCCGCAACCGTCTGCATCGTGGGGGCGGCCACTGAGGGGGGGCGCTCCGGCCGCACCGCGACCGCCGTCTTCTCCCTCAGCGGCGCGCCGCCCTCCATTCTCGTGTCGATCGACGCAGGCGCGCATCTGGCGGGGTTGATTGCGGAAAAGGGCGCGTTCTCGCTTGCCATGCTTGCGGCGACGCAATGGACCGTGGCGGACGCCTTTGCCGGTCGCATCGCGCCCGCCCACCGCTTCAAATGCGGGACATGGACGGCGTGGCCCTCCGGCAATCCGAAGCTTGCGGGCGCGATGACGGCGCTCGACTGCGATGTGATCGGCCGGATCGATACCGGCACGCATGTGCTCTTCGCCGGCTCGATCGCCGAAATCGCGCGGGAGGAGGGGGCGTCCCCGCTGATCTGGCACGGTCGCGGCTATCGGGGGCTCGGCTGAACGTCAGCCCTTGTTCAGCTTGCGGTGCAGCACCTGCATCTGCCGGGCGGCCTGCAGGTCGCCCTTGCGGGTGGCGACGTCGGCGCCCTTCCCGAAGGTCTCGATGGCGCGGGCCTTTTCGCCGTTGCGCTGGTAGGCCTTGCCGAGCGCCGAATAGGCGGCGGAATAATCGGGGTCGAGTTCAAGCGCGCGGGTCAGGTGCGCGATCGCCTCGTCAAGCCGGTCTTCGCCGGCCAGAATGCGGCCGAGCGTCAGCCGGCAGAGCGCGTTGTCCTTGCCCTCGGTCACCTGTTTTTCCAGCGCCTCGCGAATTCCGGCAGGCATGCAGCTTTCCTTTCCCATTTCTATCGCGTCTCGCTGACGACATAGGTGCAGCGCCGGCTGCCCTTGACGATGTGTTCGTCGCGGCGAATGTCGACGGAGGGGCCGAGAAGCTGGCGGAAGATCGCGAGTTCCGAGCGGCAGAACCCCTGGCAGGCGGTGGCGGCAGCGCAGATCGGGCAGTGATGCTCGACAAAACGGCGCGTGCCGTCCTCCGCCGCGTACCAGTCCGCCATATAGCCCTCGGCAGAGCGCAGCCGGGTCAGCACGGCGAGCTTTTCATCCAGGCTGTCGCAGCCGTCCATCGCGGTCCTGTAAAGGCCGCCGGTGCGCCGTTCGCGCGCGGCAATCACCGTCTCGAGCGCGGCTTCGCCAAGCTCGGCGCGAATGCTCTCCAGAAGCTCCACCGTCAGCGTCGCATGGGTATCGGGAAAATGCGCCTCGCCGGCTGCCGTCAGGCTCCACACCTGGCGCGGGCGGCCGACGCCGGAACGCTGGCTTTCGGGCTCAACGAGCCCCGTTTCTGCAAGCCGGGCCAGTTGCTGGCGCGCGGCTTCGCCCGTGGTTCCGAGGCGCTTTCCGAGTTCGGCCGCCGTCAGCCCGCCATGCATTTTCAGCTGCATGAGAATGCGGTCGCCGGCGCTGCGGGTCGTATACCCGGCGCTCGGAGTGCTGTTCTGGGGATTGGTGTCGCGTGCCATGCTTCATCGGGTCTTGAGTGTCACCCGACCCGTATAGCGGCCCCACCTTTTCAAAGCAATGGCTTTGTAAATCGGATCGGCTAGCGAGAGCCCGGATTGTCCGGGTCGAAGTCGAACCGGTCGGGCATGGCCATGCCGGCCTCAAGATGTTTCTCGATGGCCCGGAGCGACACGCCGTCGCGGTAGAGCCACGGGTCGCCGGTCTCGCGCTGCCAGGCTTCCGTTGCGGCCCGCATCTCAAGCAGGCGGTCGCGATGAGCCGGGTCGCCGGCCAGATTGTTGACCTCGTGCGGATCTGCCTCCAGGTCGTAGAGCTCCTCCGGCGGACGGCGGACATAGTCTTTCACCGAGCGACCACCGATCATTGCCGGGTCCTGATTGCGGATGCCCTCCCAGGTCAGCGAGCCGTAAAGATCGCCGGAAAAGGGAAAATCGAGCTGCCAGGCGACATTGCGGTGGTATTTGTAGCGGGTGGTGCGCATGAAGCGCGTCGGCCAGTAATTCGTCACCTCGTGGAAGGTATGCGAGCCGAATACGGCTTGCCAGTCGTCCTCAAGCGTCCCGGCCTCCAGGATCGGCAGCAGCGAGCGCCCCTTGCGCTGCCCGGGCGGTGGCGCGTGGCCCGCCCAGTCGAGAAAGGTCGGCAGGATATCGGTGAAGGAGACCAGATTGGGATTGGCGATGCCCGCACGGCCGCCGGGCATCCGCATGATCAGCGGCAGGTGCACGCCGGCATCGTAGAGCGTGGTCTTGGAGTTTAGGAAGGGCGAGCCATTGTCTGAGAGGAAGACGACGAGCGTCTCATCGGCAAGGCCGGAGCGCTCCAGTTCATCCAGCACCATGCCGACCCCCTGGTCGAGGCGGTAGATCGAACGGTAATAGTCGGCAAGCTCCTGGCGCACTTCCGGCAGGTCAGTCAGGAAGGGCGGCACGGTGACGTCTTCCGGTGCGAAGATGCGATCCTCGACGCCCGGATAGGCGCGGTCATTGCCGAAGCCGCCGCGGGTTTCATCCCGGTGCGGATCGATGAAGCCGATGGTGAGGAAGAAGGACTTTTGCTCAGCCTTGGCGCTGTCGAAAAAGGCGGCCGCGCGGTCTGCCGCCCAACGCACGTCGCGTTCCCAGCTCTCCGCGCGCACCTGCCAGGGATAGACCGCATCCGGACCGACATGAACCTTGCCGATGATCCCGGTCTTCATGCCGGCTGCGTTCATAAGCGCCGGCGCGGTGTCCACATGATCGAAGGTCATGAAATGGTGGTGGTCGTGGTTGAGGCCGTATTGCCCGGTCTCATGGGTGTGGAGCCCCGTATAGATCACCGAGCGGCTGGCGGAACACGAGGCGGTCGAGGTGAAGGCCATGTCGAAGCGCGTGCCGGTTTCGGCAAGCCGGTCGATATTGGGCGTCGCGATCGCCGTCTCGCCGTAGCAACCCGTCATCCGGCCGAGGTCGTCGGCGATCAGGAGGAGGATATTGCGCATGAGACATCGCTCCGTTCGATCGCAGAGCTGCTGCGGGGAAATTCGCTGATCACGGCGGAGGCGACATCGATGCCGCGCCTCAGCGCCGCGCGCTCGGAGGCACCTTCCGCGACGGCGCTGAGATACCCCGCGTTGAAGGCGTCGCCCGCGCCGACCGTGTCAATGACATCAAGGGGGCGGGCTTGTTCGATGATATAGTTGCGGCGCCGGTAGCAGACAGCGCCCTCGGGGCCGCGCTTGACCACCAGCGCGGCATCGGGGCGCATATGCGGCGCGAGCGCGCGGCAGGCGGCATGGACGGCGTTTTCGCCGGAAAGGCCGAGCGCTTCCTTGTCGTTCAGCAGGATATGGTCGGCAAGGCCGATCCATGCGCGGGCACTGGCGATGGCGGCATCGGTCCAGCCGTCGCCCGGCCAGCCGGGGTCGATGGCGATCGTTGCGCCGCGTGCCCTCAGCCGCTGCAGGAAGGCCGTGTGCTCCGCCATCAGGCCGGGCAGGGCGAAGCCGCCGGAGACCAGCGCGATCGCGCCTGCAAGCGGCCAGTCTTCCAGGGCGGCGGAGAAGAAGGCGGCATCGAGCCCGTCGAGATGACCGTTGGTGGAAAAGAAACTGCGCTCGCCGCCTTTCTGCAAGATGCCGACGGACATCGATGTCGGGCCGGGCCGGGTCGCGATCCTGTCCAGCGCGCCGGCAAACTGGCGGGTGATCATCGCGCCCGCCGCATCGCTGCCGGTCGCCGAGACGAGGCCGACGGGGTGGCGGAGCCGCTGCAGCACGAGCGCGGTATTGGCCGCCGAGCCGCCGATGCGGAAATCGGACTTGTCCAGAAACACCTCCGTTCCCCATTCCGGCCAATCGGCGACGCTGCCGGTGACGAGGTCGAGATTGGCATTGCCGATGACGCAGATCGGGCGCGGCGGTTCGGATGGTCTGCTGTTCATGCCGGTCTCCTAGATCGCCGCGCCGGCAGCGTCGAAGCGGTGAAGCGCCGTCTCATCCGGCGTCACGAAGACCGTCTCGCCGGCTTCGAAATCCTGCGCGCCCGGCGCGCGGACATTCAGCATGCCGGCATTCTCGGTTTCGACATGGATATAGGTATCGCTTCCAAGTTCCTCTGAAAGCAGCACTTTCCCGGACCAGCGCCCATCTTCTCGCGAAATCGCGAGATGTTCCGGGCGGATGCCGCAGGCCGCCGCGCCGAACCCGTCAGCAATCTCGCCCTCGATCACATTCATGCGCGGCGAGCCGATGAATTCGGCGACGAAGCGGCTGGCGGGTTTCATGTAGAGCTCCATCGGCGTGCCGACCTGCTCAACCCGTCCGGCGTTCAGCACCACGATGCGGTCGGCAAGGGTCATCGCCTCGACCTGGTCATGGGTCACATAGATCATGGTGACGCCCTTCATGCGCTTGTGGAGTGCGGCGATCTCGATCCGGGTATCGACCCGGAGTGCCGCGTCGAGGTTCGACAGCGGCTCGTCGAAGAGGAAGATGCGCGGCTGGCGGGTGATCGCCCGGCCGATGGCGACGCGCTGGCGCTGGCCGCCGGAAAGCTGGCGCGGCTTGCGGTCGAGAAAGGGCGTGATCTGCAGCATCTCGGCCGCCTCGCGGATGCGCTTGTCGGCCTCGGCCTTGTTGAGCCTGGCCTGTTCCAGACCGAAGGCCATGTTCTCGTAGACCGTCATGTGCGGATAAAGCGCGTAGGACTGGAACACCATGGAGATGCCGCGCTTGGCCGGCAGCACGTTGTTCACGCGCTCGCCGTCGATCATCAGATCGCCGCCGGAGATATCCTCAAGCCCGGCGATCAGGCGCAGCAGCGTGGACTTGCCGCAGCCGGACGGGCCGACGAAGACGATGAACTCGCCCTTTTCGAGGGTGAGATCGATATCCTTCAGCACTTCGACATGGCCGAAGGACTTGCAGATCTTGTTAAGTTCGATGGAGGCCATGAGACTATCCTTTCACGGCGCCGGCGGTCAGGCCGGAAACGATTTTGCGCTGGAAGACGAGGACGAGCGCGATCAGCGGCACGGTGACGATCACGGACGCCGCCATGATATTGCCCCACGGCACCTCGAACTCGGAAAGGCCTGAGATCATCGCGATCGCCACCGGCACGGTGCGCTGGCTGTCGGTGGAGAGGAAGGTGAGGGCGAACAGGAACTCGTTCCAGGCATGGATGAAGGCGAGCAACCCGGTCGTCACCATTGCCGGCCACATCAGCGGGAGGAAGATGCGGCGGATGATGGTGAAGGACGATGCCCCGTCCATGATCGCGGCCTCCTCGATCTCGATCGGCATGTCGCGCATGAAGGTGGTCAGCACCCAGACCGTGAAGGGCAGGGTGAAGATCATGTAGGAAAACACCAGCGACCAGAGCGAGTTGAACAGGCCGAAGGCGCGGATCAGCTCGAACAGGCCGGAGAGCACGGCGATCTGCGGAAACATCGACACCGAGAGAATGGTGAAGAGCAGCATGCCGCGTCCCCTGAACCGGATGCGGCTCAAGGCAAAGGCCGCGGTGACGCCGAGGAACAGCGAGAAGATCACGACCACGGTGGCGACGAACACAGAATTGAAGATCTGGTGGCCGAATACGCCGTCGGTCAGCATGTGTTCGTAGTTGGCGAAGGTCAGCGCCTTCGGCAGATAGTTCACCTCAAACAGCGCCTGACCGTTTTCCAGCGACGTCAGGATGGCGTAGTAGAAGGGAAACAGGGCCTGGGCGAGGATAAGCAGAACCAGGGCATAGAAGGCGAGGCGTTTGATCGGTGCGGGGACGGTCATCTGTCGCCTCCAAGGTTCATGCGGGTGGCGCGGATGAAGCCGATCGTCAGAAGCGCGATGATCAGGAACAGCAGCGTGGAGGCCGCCGAGCCATAGGCAAAGCGATCGAAATCGAACAGGTTCTCGCGCGCGAAAACCGACATGGTGGCCGTATTGGCGTTGTTGGGGGTCAGCACATAGACGATGTCAAAGACGCGCAGCGCATCGAGCGCGCGGAACACGATCGCCACCAGCACCGCCGGCATGATCAGCGGCAAGGTGACCTTTCGGAACACGCGGACGGGATGAATGCCGTCGAGCTTTGCCGCCTCATACATGTCCTTCGGCACCATCTGCAGGCCGGCAAGGATCAGGAGCGCCATGAAGGGCGTGGTCTTCCAGATGTCGACGATCAAAACGGCAAGCATCGCGGTATCGGGATCGGCGGTCCAGGCGACGGGCTCCGAGATGATATGCAGCTTCATCAGCATGTCGTTCAGGATCCCGAACTGGTCATGCATCATCCAGGCCCACATCTTGGCCGAGACGATGGTGGGGATCGCCCAGGGGATGAGGACGGCGGCGCGCACCAGCGAGCGGCCAAAGAACTGGGTGTTGAGCACGAGCGCGATGATCATGCCGAAAATGGTTTCGAACAGCACCGAGAAGAAGGTGAAACGCAGCGTGTTCCAGACGGCCCGCCACCAGTCCGGATCGGCCAGAAGTCCGTAATATTCGCCTTCGCCGCCGCCATAATCGAGATATTCGAGATAGTTGCGAAAGCCGACCCATTGCGCCTGGCCGGGAAAATCGATCGATGCGTCGGTGAAGCCGAAATAGATCGTCTTGACCAGCGGATAGACCGCGACCACGGCAAGCACCGCGAGCATCGGCGCCAGGAAGACCCAGGCGGACATCACCCGCTGTTGTGACAGGGTCGATTTTTCGACCGGTTCTGCCATGTTCCGTTCCCTTCTTGTCATTGGTTGAGACGGCGCCGCGCGGTCGTTTGCCGCGCGGCGCCGGCCGATCTTACCAGCCGTTGCCGCGCAGGCGCTTCAGCTTTGCTTCCAGCTTGGCGAGGTTCTGCTCGGCGGTGCCGTCGCCCGAAAGCGTATCATGCACGGCGGTCCAGAATTCCGAGGAGACCTCGTTATATTTGCGTTTGGTGGCGGCGGAAGGACGCGGCAGGGCGTTGAGCACGACCGGCTTCCAGCGCGGGATGAAGGGCTGGGCCTCGGCCACTTCCGGATCGTCGTAGACGGCGGTCACGGTCGGCGGACGCGAGGTTTCGATCGCGCGTTCCTTCTGGTTTTCGAAGTTGTTGAGGAACTTCACCAGTTCGATCGCCTCGTCCGGATTGGGCGAATATTTGGAAACGGCGAGATGCCAGCCGCCCAGCGTCGCGGCCGAGCTGTCGCCCTCGCCGCCGACCGGCAGCGTGGTCACGTCGAACTTGCCCTTGACCGGGGAATCCTCGCCATCGGCCAGCGCATAGGCGTAGTTCCAGTTGCGCATGAAGACGGCGTTGCCCGACTGGAACACACCGCGCGCGTCCTCTTCCATGTAGTTGAGAACGCCTTGCGGCGCGATCGTGCCAACCCAGGACTTCGCCATGTTCAGCGCTTCGGCCGCTTCCGGGTTGTTGATGGCGATCGAGCCGTCAAGCTCGACGATGCGGCCGCCGCCATAGGAATAGATCCACTCCTGGCCGTCGCAGGTCAGCCCCTCATAGGGCGCGCCCTGGAAGACGAAGCCCCACATGTCGTCATTGCCCTCGGCCCGCTCGCCATCCATGATGATCTGCGCGGTCTCGGTCATCTGTTCCCAGGTTTCGGGCACCGGCTGATCGTATTTTTCCAGAAGGTCGCTGCGGTAGTAGAGTGCCGGCGCGCCGAGGAACATCGGCAGCGCGACGAGCTTGCCGTCGACGGTCTGCGATTCGACGGCTGCCGGCACGAACTGGTCGATGATATCGGCGGTCGCTTCCGTCAGGTCGACGAAATGGCTGGCGAGCTGCGGCGCGCCGATGACGTCGATGCGGTAGACGTCGATATCCGGTGACTTGGCCGAAAGCCAGAGCTTGTACTGGCCGAACTGGTCGGTGGTCGATTCCGGCATGGAGACGATGTTGACGGTGTTGCCGGTCATCTCCTCATAGCGGTCGAGCTCCTTGCGCAGGACCTCATTGTCCTTGCCGATTGCGCCGTGGACGATGTTGAGTTCGACGGCGCCGGCCGAAACCGACATCAGCGCGCTTGCGGCGAGCAGAACGCCGGTGAATGTCTTGAAATGCTTCATTGCCAGTTCTCCCTCCGGTCGCTGTGCGGACCGGTTTTGAAAAGTTCCCGCTTGTTGGAATGCCGCCCGTTTCGGTCGGCCTTTCCTTTCTGATGGCAATCCGGCGATATTCCGCCCCGATTGCCTGGTTCACGCCGGTCCGAAGACCCGCGAAGTCTGACTGGTCCGATTACGCCTCCTTTCTGCAGAAAATCGGCGAGGTCCAGGCCATCTGGCCGGTTTTCTCGCGCAGTCGCACATAGATGTTCTCGCCGGCCTCAAACGCGCCGAGGGCCAGGCCACCCTGCCATTGCCATTGATGCGGGCGGGGCAGGGCGTGGAACCGGTAGGCGGGGCTGTCGATCGGGCCGAGATTGCCCGAGACCGCGCCCTCGAAAAGGTCGTCGATCGCGATGTCCAGTGGTTTGCCGGAAAGCGCGGCCTTCAGCCGCGCACCCGGCTTCGTCCTGAGGCGGATGGCAAAGCCTTGCGTTGCCGAGGTGACGTTGTTGGGGTTGGCCGCGGCGGTGACGGAAAAGGTCACCTTGCCGTCGGCGAGGCCAAGCGTCGGCAGCACCGCCGCCTCGTCTTCGCCTTCGAGCGGCGAGACGATCTCCGCGCCGCGGAAGCGCGGATCGACGCTCAGGATCTCGCCGCCTTCGAGGCTGAGCGTTCCCGCCCAGTCGTGGCTCTTGCCGCGCGCGCCCCAGCCGAGTTCGACATGGAGAATGGTCTCCGTCGTGGCGCCGTCGCCGGGGTCTACCGGAGCGGGCTCGAGTTCCGGCGAGATGCGGGCAAAAAGCGCGCCATTGCGGAAGACGTCGATGACGTCGATGAAACCGCCGCCGATGGCCTCGATATCGAGTGTGGCCTTGTCCGAAGGGGCGGTGATGCCGCCCTGAACCGTGTCGCCGATTGCCGTCAGAAGGTGAATATTGTCGCCGGTCAGCGCATTGGTGCGCCGCGCGCGCATGGCCGCGAAGATTGCGTCGCGATCGTCCGCCCCGGCATAGACCGCCATGCGGCCATGGCCGTAGGAACCGGGAAAGGCGGAGTGGTGGTCGGTATTGCCGACAATGCCGAAGACCGCGCCGCGCCTCAGCCCCGCCCGCATGGTCGAGGCGCCGTTCACCGGCCCCATGGAATGCAGATAGGAGCGCTCCGATTCCGATTCCTCGGCGCAGCCATGCATGGAAAACATCTCGACGAAGGGCGAAAGGTCCGGATCGAACGTGTCCCAGTTGATGCCGCGCGCGCCCTGCCGGTAGCCGATGTGATGCGGGAAAGCGACGGCGCGGTCCCCCTTGGCGGCCGTCAGCGCGGACTTCAGGTCTTCCGGCGTGTCGGCCAGTTCCGGCTCCGCCACGTCAAGATCGGCGTAGACGATGGTGTAGTCACCATGTGCGCAGGAATGGATTTCGTAGCCGGGGAAAACGGCGAAATGTCCCGGATTGTCATACGCCGAAAGCGTCTCGAAATGGCCCTTCCAGTTGGCCTTCAGCCTGGCGAAACCCTTGACGTGGAAGTCGACGATATGAGCCACCTCCGGCACGTCGACCGGCATGTCCGGCCAGGCGGCGTGACCGGTGACGGAGACGAAATCGAGCTGCAGTGCGGCCCGCGCCAGCGCGTCCTCCAGCCGACCATGGCCATAGGACAGCGCCGAGTGGTTATGGATGTCGCCATAAAACGGCTGCAGGCCCAACCGGTTGGCGAGCGGGGTCAGGCGTTCGGGAAAGCGTCTGGTCATCGGGCAAATTCCTGTGTTGCCGGATCCACCGGCATGCCGCCGTTCTTCATCGATTTCTGCGCGGCGAGCACGAGGCGCAGCGAGGCCAGCCCGTCTTCGATTCCGACCGGCGGGTTTTCGCCATCCATGAAGCGGCGAAGCGTCCTGACGAGTTCGAGATCGGCGCCGAAATGGGTCGAGGTTCGGTCCGGATTGGTAAAGCCGAGCGTGCCGTGCTTGCGGCCGTAATCCTCGACGATGTCGATTTCGCCGGAATGGCGCTCCATGCGGATGCGGCCGGAGGAGCCGACGATCTCGAGCGTTTCCTGATCCTCCGCCCAGGGGCCGAAGATGGCGAAGAACAGACAGGCCGTGACGCCATTCGCGTAACGGATGGTGACGATGGCGTGGTCGTCGATATCCGCGCCCGGCTGGTAGACACAGGTGTCGTTGCGGTCCTCGATCAACGCCGCCTCGCTCCAGCTTGCATTGGCGACTGCGCCGGCGCCTTCGAAACGGTCGACGAGGGTTTCGTGCCGGCGATAGGGACAGTCGCGGTCGCAGAGCGAACAGCGTTCCGGCGCATTCGGATCGGGCGGAAACACATTGCTTCGGCCGCCGACAGCGGTGACGGAAACCGGCGTGGATGCGGCGACCCAGTTCAGCACGTCGAAATGGTGCGAGCACTTGTCGTTGAGCGCGCCGCCCGAAAGCGCCTGCTTGCGGTGCCAGAGCTGCAGATAGCGGGTATAGGGAATGACCGAGCGCAGAAGGATCATCTGCGGGTCCCCGACGCGGCCTTCATGGGCAAGCTTCACCGTCTCCACCCAGGGCTTTTCATAGCGCCGGGTGAAGGCCATCAGCATCGGCTGGCCGGCCTTCTGCTCAGCCGCCAGAATGGCCTCGGCATCCTCAAGCGTCACCGAGATCGGCTTGTCGAGATAGACGCGCTTGCCGGCGGCGATGGCGGCTTCCACCGGAGCACGGTGGGCATTGGTATGGGTGGTGACCACCACAAGGTCGACGGCGGGATCAGAGACGGCCTCCTCCAGGCTTGCAAAGACACGCACGGCGTGTTGCACGCCGGCCTTGCCGTAAAGCGCGTTCAGGTGGTCGGCGGCATAGCCCGCGCGGTCCTGCAGCCGGTCGAACACGCCAACGACGCGAAAGCCGGTTTCGCCGGCAATCTCGGCCATGCGGGAGCCGACATAATAAATGCCGCGCTCGCCCGCGCCGATAATGGCGACGCCTGTTGTTTTTTGCTGGACCGGCTCGTGGAGCATGCAACGCCTCTGGACTTGATCATTGTCATCGGCATCGGATGCTATTTGAGTATATATATGGCTACAATATCATATGTACTCAATCGGTGGACAGATCGATGACGGAGCCATGGCGCACATGGGAGATCGGAAGGTAATGGGTCTGCGGTTCGTGCGGTCTGTCGGCGATCCGCTCCGCGATGATCCGCTCGAACACGGCGAGCTTTTCCGCGTGGCTGTTGCCGACCACATCGAAGCGACCGAGATGTTCCGACTGGAAGTCCGTACTGCCGAGCATGATGACGCTGAGGTCTCGCCCGGCTTCCAGGCCGAGTTCGGAGAGCGCCCGCTCCAGAATGAAGCCCTCGACCACGCCCCAGACGATGAGCGCTGTAAAGGGGAGCCGGCCCCTGTCGTCTGCATGGCGTCCGATCGCCATGGCGATATCGTCGATCTGGTAGCTGCCGGGAAGGGCGTTGAGTTCGATCAGCCAGCGCTGGGAAGGGTCGGGAAGCGCGCTGCCGAGCAGCTCGAACTCGCGCCGCGCCATGGCGATCTGGCGGGCGTGATGGGCAGACGTCAGGAAGGCGATCTTCTCGTGGCCGTTTTCCCGAACGGCGCGGAAGGCGATTGACAGCGCCTCGCGCCAGTTGGTGCCGATCGCATCGACGTCGATGCCGGTTGCCGATACGCCGTCGATGACGATGTGGTCGGCCTGCCTGTGGAGCGCCGCCAGAAAGGCAACCGTAAGGATCTCGAAGTTGACCTGGATGAGGCAGGTGCGGAACCGCCCGATCCGTTCCAGCACATCGATCGCCTGGGCATCGCCCGAAAAGCCGAGCTGCAGCACCGAGGAGCCGGAGGCCTTCAGCCGTGCCGCGACCTCCTGCAGGGTCACCCGCGCCAGCCGGCTGTCAGAGTTGCGATAGAGAATCAGCAGGTCGGCGGCATAGTCCGCGCGCGCGGCCTCCACCGGATTTTCGGCAACGACGATGCCGGCGCCGGGGCGGGCGACGAGGCGCCCGTCTTCGAGGAACGGTTTCAGCGCGGCCTCGACAGTGCGCTGGGCGGTGCCGAATTCCCGCATCAGATACCGTATGGTCGGAAGGCGTTCGCCCGGTTCGGCGTTCGCGATCTTCCGCTCCGTCCATCGTTCGATCGCGGCGATGACCTGTCTTGTCCTGGTTTGCATCCGGGTATTATGAGTATAAAATAAACCCGAGGCAAGCGGGGCGATCCCCGCCACCCGGCGTCACGGCCGGTCGCTCAAACCTATTGATGCGCTAGACGACCAGCGACAGCGCGAAGGCCGCCGCTGCGGCCAGCACCGCCAGCGCCAGTATGAGCCAAAAGCGAAGACGGTTGTAGTATGGCGTTGGTTGATAGCATTGCGAGCACGCTGTTTGCCTGAAGCGGAGCTTGTGCCCACAATAGGTGCAATGAAAAAGTCTCATGAAACAATCTTTTTATTGATAGTCGATTTTTCTGGTCTGTAAATTTACGAATTATCGAATACGCCGGCACGAAAATCCTGCGGATATTCGGACCGACGACAGAAATACAAATGAGAATCGTCGTAGTCTGCGGCGCGTCCCCGGCGCCGAAATAAAAATAATCTGCGATTGGCCGTTTGTTTACACAGGCTCCTTTTGCGGCGGACAGAAAAACAATTCTTCTTCGGCTGTGCATCTCGGTTGTTTTTGGTAAGATAAGACTTTCATAAGATGGTTGCGGTACCAGATCAAGTTTAATTTGCTGACCATCGGAGATTGACCGGTGCTTTTTTGGGATAATTAAACTATAACGTGTATTTTTGATGACGATCGCGCAAAAGATAAATGCGCGGTCCGCTCGCGCGATGTATCAGGCTGTCTGTTCGCGCGGAAGGGTGACGGTCACCCGCAAGCCGCCTTCCGGATGGTTCTCAAGGGTGATGCCGCCGCCGTGGGCGATGACGGCGGCGCGGGCGATCGAGAGGCCGAGGCCGACCCCGCCCGTTTCGCGAGAGCGCGATGTCTCGAGCCGCACGAAGGGCTCGAACACCCGCTCCAGTTCACGGGCGTCAATGCCGGGACCCTCGTCATCAATCCGGATCACGATCGAACCGTTCTGCTTCTTTGCTGACACCGCGGCGCGACCGCCGTAACGCACGGCGTTCTCGATCAGGTTGCGCAGCGCGCGGCGCATGGAAAGCGGCCGGATCCTGAGTTCGGCATCGTCGATCTCGCCCGTCGTCACGGCCAGTCCCGTTTCGTCGAACTCCCTCGCAAGCCCGCCGATGAAACCCGCAAGGCTGACCGTCTCGACGGGTTCGTTCATCGCCATGCCGCGCGAGAAGGCGAGCGTGGCCTCCACCATCTCCCGCATTTCCTCGATCGTGGCGATCATGCGCTCGCGGGTCTCCTCGTCATCCACCATCTCCGCGCGGACCCTCAGCGCCGTCAGCGGCGAGCGCAGATCATGGCCGAGCGCGCCGAGCAGTTGGGTGCGTTCGCGCACGAAACGGTCGAGCCGGGCCTGCATGTCGTTGAAGGAGAGGGCAAGCCGGCGCATTTCCTCGGGCCCGGTGGGCGCAATCGGCTCCACGTCCTCGCCGCGGCCGAGCCGGTCGGCGGCGCCGGCAAGCGAGCGTAGCGGCCCGGTCAGCCTTGCAAGGGCGAACCACAGGACAATCGCCAGAAGCCCCGCCGTCAGCGCAAAGGGCACCGCCTCCGACCATACCCACTGATAGGGCGGGTCGCGAAAGCGGGAGGTGACATTGAGCCAACTTCCGTCAGCAAGCGCAATCGAAAGATCGAGCGCCGTCGTGCTCACCGGCGGCTGGCCGGGCGGGGCGCGCATCTGGCCCATGCCATGCATCTGGCCCTGTCCTGGAGCAGGCCCGGCGCGCGGCGGCGGGCGCGGCTGCTCGGTGTGCAGATCGACGCGGACGGCGCGCGGATCGTCGGTAGCGAGGACGGCGCGGATCCGCCGCTCGATCCAGTTCGGCGCATTGCCGGTCTCGCCCGTGACGAGCGGCGTCGGGCCGATGGTGAAGCGCACGAGCGAGGAACTTGCCGCCTGCAGGATCTCGGATCGGAGATCCTGCGGCGCATCTTCCAGCAGGCGCGCCGTGCTGCCGGCCCGGTCCGCCGCCTCGATGGCAAGGGCCGAGCGCACGGCGAGCGCGCGCTGGTCGACGAAGAGCCAGAGCGTCAGCGCCTGAGCGATCGCCAGCGCCACGACGATGAGCGCGATGATCTGGCCGCGCAGGGTGCGGGGAAGAAGCGCTCTCACGACACATGCTCCACGTCGCAGGCGAGCGAGTAGCCGCCGCCGCGCACCGTCACGATGATTGCGGGGCTTGCCGGATCCGGCTCGATCTTGCGGCGCAGGCGACTGATCTGGTTGTCGATCGTGCGGTCGAACACATGGGCGCTGCGTCCGGAGGTGGCGTCGAGAAGCTGTTCGCGGCTCAGGACGAAGCGCGGGCGCGCGAGAAGTACGGTCAGAAGCCGGAAATCGGCCGTCGTCAGCACCTCCTCGCGCCCGTCGTCGGCGATCAGGCGGCGCGTGTCCGTGTCGAGCGTCCAGCCTGCAAAGCGCAGTCTTTCGCCGGCGGGCGCGCCGGGGATTTTCGGCTGGCGCTCCGCGCGCCGCAAGATGGCGCGGATGCGGGCCAGAAGCTCGCGCGGGTTGAACGGTTTCGGCAGATAGTCATCCGCCCCGACCTCCAGGCCGATGATCCGGTCGGTCTCCTCGCCGAGCGCGGTCAGCATCAGGATCGGCACGCTGCCCTCCGCGCTGAGACGCCGGCAGACGGAAATGCCGTCCTCGCCCGGCATCATCACGTCCAGCACGATCAGGTCGAAACTGCCGCCGCGCAGCTTCTCGTCCATTTCCTGTGCATCGCGCACGGCGGTCGCCCGGTAGCCGTTCTTCTGCAGGTAGGTCTGCACGGCATCGCGGATGTCCCTGTGATCGTCGACGATCAGGATGTGCGGTTCGTTGTTCATGGTCTCACCATAGCCCAGCCGGGCGACCGGTTGCGCAAAACTGTGTCACGTTTTGTATCAGGCTGAGAGCCCTGCGACCAATGGATACAATAAAGCGCCATCCCGGCATCATGCTGCGACAGAGGAGCGTCAGATTGGCGGCATCGACAGATCGAAAGGAGCGATGTCATGAAACGCAGAACAATCTTCGCAGCAGGACTGGTTGCAGCACTCATCGGCGGCGCTGCCGTTCCCGCCCTCGCGGCCGGTCCCGACGACAGCTGGGGCGGTCGCGGCCAGGGGCCCCGCCAGATGATGACCGATTGCGACGGCCCGCAGGGCGCAGCAAGAGGCCCCGGCGGCCGCCAGGGCATGATGCAGCGCGGCTATGACCAGAATGGCTTCGCCCAGGGCGAAAGGGGCCCCGGCCGAATGGCGATGCGCGGCAATGACGATGGCGCCTATGGCCGCGGCATGATGCAGGGCCAGCGCGGCGGCCCGCAGGCCGATTTCGGGCCCGGCGGCATGCGCGGTCCCGGCACGGGGCCCGGCAATGGCGCGCGCGGCGCAGGCCCGGCGGTCGGCCCGCAGATGATGGGCGACCTTGGCCAGTATGACAAGAACGGCGACGGCTATCTTTCGCTGGACGAGTTCGAGGCCTTCCAGGTCGAGGTCGGACGTCCGATGTTCGAGCGCCACTTTCAGTATCTCGACAGCGACGGCGACGGCAAGGTCGCGGTTTCGCAACTGCCGGTTCCCGGAGCCGGTCCGCAGCAGCCCTTCGCCCAGGGCCCGGCCGGCAACCAGGGCCAGCAGCCGCTGATGCCGCGCGGCATGGGCAACCCGAACAACTGATTGCTGAAATCAAGCGGTGTGCGCCGTGGCTCAGCCGTCGTCCCCGAGGGGCGGCGGCTGTGTCGTTCTGGCTTATGGCGTGCGAACGGGCCGCCGGCCTTCACGTCAGAGATCGGCCTTGCTGATCAGCGCCGAGAGCTTGTCGGCGGCGGCGTTCAGGCGGTCGACATTGTTGATCGCCTCGTCCAGCGAAAGCCGCTGCAACGGCGCGTGAAACGAAAGCGCGGAGACGAGACGGCCGAAACTGTCGCGGATCGGCACGGCGACGGCGATCATGCCGTCCATGAATTCCTCATTGTCCGTCGCATAGCCGCGCGCACGCACCCGGTCGAGTTCGGCGACGAGATCGCCGGGGGCGGTGATGGTGTTGGCCGCGCGCGGCGCAAGTTCGGTCGCGCGCAGGTAGTTTTCCAGATGCTTGCGCTCGAGCGAACTCAGATACATCTTGCCGCTGGCTGTGCAGTAGAACGGCACGCGCGTTCCGACGGGAAGCTGGATCCTGAGCGGCCATTTGGTTTCCACGCGTTCCAGGTAAACCATGGCGTCGAGATCCGGCAACGAGATGTTGCAGGTCTCGTTGATCGCCTCGGCAAGCTCGGTGAGGATCGCCACGCGCGCGGTCCTGATCCTGAGCGAGGAGAGAATGCCCGCCGACATGACGCGCAGCCTGCGGCCGGGGCAATAGCCGCGCCCGTCGATCTCGCGCTGGATGAAGCCTTCGGCCTCAAGCGTGGCGAACAGCCGGTGGATTGTCGGCTTCGGCAGGCCGAGCTTCTGGTTCACCTCGGTCGGCGTGACGGGCGATCCGGCTTCCGCCAGTGCTTCGAGCACCAGCAGAAGGCGGAGGTTTGTCGGTATCTGTCCGTCCCTGGCTTGATCGTCCAATATCGTCTCTCAAACGCTTTTCATCTCATCTGGCGAAACGCCGGCTCATCGCTGCGGGATTAGCATTGTCGAAAGCGACGGGACAAGCGCGACGAGGACCCACACCGCAATCAGCGCGACGATATAGGGGTAGATATAGCGCAGTATGCGGAAATAGGACACGCCGGTAACGCCCGAGGCCACATAAAGATTGAGACCGTAGGGCGGGGTGATGAAGCCGATCGATGCGCCGATCAGGAAGACCACGGCGAACTGGATCGGATCAACGCCGATGGAGGCGGCGATCGGCGCCAGGATCGGCGCCATGATGATCGTCGTCGGCAGGCTTTCCAGCACCATGCCGGTGATGAACACCAGTGCCATGGCCGTGAACAGCACCGGATAATAGCCGCCCATGGACCGGACGAAATCGCCGATCGCCTGTTCGGCGCCCAGAACCGAAAGGATCTGCTGCATCACCACCGAAATCGCGATCAGCGGCGCCAGAATGCCGGTGATCTGGGCCGAGCGCAGGGTGATTGACGGGATGTCGATCGGCGTGAAGCCGCGCACCACCAGCATTTCCGCGTAGCCGCGCTCGTTCGGGGGACGGTCTTCGGAAGGGGAGCCCATCATCCGGTGCAACGGCAGCGACAGGAAGCCGACAAGCACGCAGAAGCCGACGGTAACGGCAGCCGCCTCGGTCGGCGAGAATTTTCCGGTGTAGATGCCCCAGAGCACGATGCCGATGGCGAAGAAGCCGAGCCAGGAGCCGATGCCGGTCTTCAGGATGCGGGACGGCTCCAGCGCGATGATGTGGCCCCAGCCGTTCTTCCGGCAGATCAGCCAGCAGAAGAACATCATCGAAAGCCCCATCAGAAGGCCCGGAATGATGCCGGCGACGAAGAGATCGGAGATCGGCAGGTTCATCAGGAAGCCGTAGACGATGAAGATGATCGATGGCGGGATGATGATGCCGAGCGTGCCGCCGGCAGCCGCCGTCGCCGCCGAAAAGCGCTCGTCATAACCGCCCTTCTTCATCTCCGGGTGCAACATGGCGCCGATTGTTGCCGTCGTCGCCGAATTCGAACCGGAGATTGCGGCAAACAGGCCGCAGGCGCCGATCGCCGCCATGGCGAGACCGCCGCGCAGCCAGCCGAGGCAGGAATAGGCGAAGTCGGACATGCGCCTTGCAATGCCGGACTGGTTGATCAGGTCGCCGGTGAGGATGAAGAGCGGCATGGCCAGAAGCGCGAAACCGTCGGTAAAGACATCCGACAGCGCGGAGCCGAGATTGTCGAGCGGCAGGCCGAGCATCATGCTCATGCCGATCACCCAAAGGCCGATGACGAGGAGCACGGGAACGCCGGTCAGGAAGAAGCCGGTGGCGCCGAGCGAAATCAGGGTAACCAGAAGAGAGTCTGACATGGGGCCTCCTCAATCGCCGAATTGCGTCGACGCGGAAATGAGATCGGCGCCGTTCTTGTATTTGCGATAGTCGATAGCAAGGTTCTCGATGGCCCGTCCGGCAATCAGGATGAAGCTGATGGGCACGGAGATGAGCAGCCACCATTGCATGACATTGTCGGTGCCGAGCAGGATCTGGAAATTGGCCGCGGAGTTGAACACGACCCGCGTCGAGGTGACGACGACGACCCAGGAGAAGGTGAGCCAGAGCACGGCATCGATGACGAGGCAGGCGAACTGGAACGTCCGCGGCATCATCGAGCGGAACTCGGCAAAACTTAAGTGATTGCGGAATTTCAGATTATAGGCGCAGCCCGCCCAGCTCATGATCAGGAACAGGAAGGGCGGCAGCGTCGTCGACCAGGGCGCCTGCACCGAGAAGACGAAACGGCGAACGACCTCGACGCCGATGATCGCGGCGATCAGCAGATAGGACCAGATCATCACCGATTTTTCGAAGTGATTTTCAAGCGCGGGAAAGCGCGCATAGAGAACGGCAACCAGGAGGCCGCCGAGAAGCGTGACGACAAGGCCCACCAGCCAGGCGCCATTCGTGCCCAGGGTCTCGCTTATCGTCCAGGAATCCCAGCTCGGAATTGCCGCGATAATCGACCAGGCTTCGTTCAACAACGTCACCAACGTCATCTCCTCCCAAAGAATGTTCTCGCCGGTTTCCGCCCCAGGGGGCAGGCGGCGGCAGTCGCAAACAGCCGGCATCCCTCCCGAATGCCGGCTGTCTTCATTTCATGGCCGATCAGCGATCAGCTTTTCCACCAGCGACGGGGTTCGACATTCTCCGGCTTCATGTCGGCCGGCACTTCGCGGGCGATGGCGCTGATTTCCGCATAGGTGTCAATGCCGCCGGCCCAGTTGTTGAGCCGCTCGCGCCACTGTGCCCAGGGCTCGGGATTATATTCCGGCGAGCACATTTCTTCCGCCATCTTGATCTGGTCGTCGGGCAGGAATGCCGGACGCACATTGTATTCGTCGAAGATGGTGCCCGGAAGCTGCGGATCGGAGAAGCCGACGGTCTTCACCAGCGCCGCCTCGTTCGCCGCCTGGATCTGCACCTGCGTCAGATAGGACGATTCCATCACCGCGTCCTGCACGTCCGGTTCGAAGCTGTCGAACACCTTGGAGGACATGGAGGTATGCTCCGTGCCGCAGAAGAACTTGAGGTCGACGGACTGCGAGACGACCGGCGACATGTTGGCGTAGGCCACGGCAGACGCCCAGGTTTCCGCGCCGTCGATCAGGCCCTGCTTCAGGCCGTCGAGCGTTTCCTCCCAGGCGATCGGAACCGGATTGAGGTTCAGAAGCTGCATGGCGATGCGGCCGAGCTGCGTGCCGGTCACGCGGTTCTTGGTGCCGAAAAGCTCCTCCAGCTTGGTCACCGTCGGCTTGTCCTGATATTTGAGGCCAAGCTGGATGCCGCGCAGTTCGCAATGCGAGAACAGGAACTTCAGCCCGTGACGCTTTTCCAGCGGATCACGCAGAATGCGCTGGGAGCCGGGGCTGTACAGGAAGTGATACTGCGAAGCCCGACCCGGGAACATGTAGGCATAGTCCAGCACGTTCAGGTAAGGCGCGCCGCCGGCCGAGTTCTGGGTCGAGGCGGCATAGATGTCGATAATGCCGAGCTGGGTCTTCTCGACGCAGTTCAGCTGTCCGCAGATCTGGTTGTCGCCGATGAACTCCACACGGACGAGACCGTCGGTGCGCTCCTCGAGGTCGCGGGCGAATTCCAGGCAGCCGGCGCGCTCGATCAGCAGGTTGCGCTCGTTGAAACCGGATGCACCGTATTTCAGCGTGTATTTCGGCTCCTTGGAAAAACGCTTCTCATAGGTCGATTCGACCGCCTGTACCAGGCGCGGCAGCGTTACCACGCCCGCCATCGAGCTTGCCGCCAGAAGCGTCGAGCTCAATCCGAATTTCCCTGAAAGCTTGAAAAGATCGCGTCGCGAAATGCCACGCAGTTTCTCATTCAGTCCCGTCATTTCTTCCCTCCCTCTGAAAAAATGAGACTTGCAGTATCGATTTCAATCATATATCGACTGTCCTTGCAAGGGAATTTCGTTGCGTTGTGTCAATTCAGGGCTTGAGGGGGGCTCATGGAGCGGCTGGAAGCGGATTATGTGATTGTCGGCGCGGGCTCGGCCGGCTGTGTGATCGCCAACAGGCTGAGCGCGGATCCGAACGTGCGCGTCGTGCTGCTGGAGGCCGGGCCTTCGGACTGGAACCCCTGGATCCACATCCCCGTCGGCTATTTCCGCATGATGCACAATCCATCCGTCGATTGGTGCTACAAGACCGAGCCGGACCCGGGCCTCAACGGCCGTTCGCTCGACTGGCCGCGCGGCAAGGTGCTCGGCGGCTCGTCCTCGCTCAACGGCCTGCTCTATGTGCGCGGCCAGAAGGAGGACTACGATCGCTGGGCGCAGATGGGGAACGCCGGCTGGAGCTGGGAGGACGTGCTGCCGCTGTTCAAGCGCTCGGAGAGCCAGGAGCGCGGCGCGGATGAATATCATGGCACGGATGGCGAGCTTTCCGTCTCCAACATGCGCCTGCAGCGGCCGATCTGCGATGCCTGGGTGGCGGCCGCCACCGCGGAAGGTTACCCCTTCAATCCCGATTACAACGGCGCCACGCAGGAAGGCGTCGGCTATTTCCAGCTGACGGCCCGCAAGGGGCGGCGCTGTTCGTCCGCCGTCGCCTTTCTCAAACCCGCTAAAAAACGGCCGAACCTCACGGTCGTCACCGGCGCGCTGGTCGAGAAGGTGGTGATCGAAAACGGCAGGGCCACGGGCGTGCGCTATCTTTCGGGCGGCACGCGCGAGGCGCTGGTCACGGCGCGGCGCGAGGTAATTCTGTCTTCCGGCGCGATCAATTCGCCGCAGCTTCTGATGCTCTCAGGCATCGGCGATGCCGAGCAACTGAAGAGGAACGGCATCGAGGTCGTCCGCCATTCCCCGGATGTCGGTCGCAATCTGCAGGACCATCTTCAGGCCCGCCTCGTGTTCAAGTGCAACGAGCCGACGCTGAATGACGAGGTGCGGTCGCTGTTCAACCAGGCACGGATCGCGCTCAAATATGCGCTCTTCCGCGCAGGGCCCATGACCATGGCCGCAAGCCTTGCGACCGGCTTCCTGCGCACGGGCGATCATGTGGCAACGCCCGATATCCAGTTTCACGTCCAGCCCTGGTCGGCGGACAGTCCGGGCGAGGGGGTTCATCCCTTTTCCGCCTTCACCATGTCGGTCTGCCAGCTGCGGCCCGAGAGCCGGGGCGAGATCGTGCTGAACGGCCCCGATCCGCGCACCTATCCGAAGATCCATCCCAATTATCTTTCGACCGAGACGGATCGCCGAACTGTGGTTGAAGGCGTGCGCATTGCCCGCCGCATCGCCCGCCAGGCGCCGCTCAACTCGAAGATTTCCGAGGAGTTCCGGCCCTCCAGCGATCTGGCGATGGATGATTATGAGGGGACGCTCGCCTGGGCGCGCGACTATTCGACAACGATCTACCATCCGACCGGCACCTGCCGCATGGGCCAGGACGAACGCGCCGTCGTGGACGAGCGCCTGCGCGTACGCGGCGTTCAGGGCCTGCGCGTCGCCGATTGCTCGATCATGCCGGAGATCGTCTCCGGCAACACCAATGCGCCGGCGATCATGATCGGCGAGAAACTGAGCGATCTCGTGCGCGAGGACGCGCGGCGCTCCGCCTGAGGGCGCAGACTACACGATTTCGAAAATTCGGAGAGGAGAAACCCGATGAAAATGACCACCGAGGAAGCCTTCGTCAAAGTCCTGCAGATGCATGGCATCCAGCATGCTTTCGGCATTATCGGTTCGGCGATGATGCCGATTTCCGACCTGTTTCCGCGCGCCGGCATCACGTTCTGGGACTGCGCCCATGAGTGCAATGCCGGGATGATGGCCGACGGCTATTCACGCGCCACCGGGCGCATGTCGATGGTTGTGGCGCAGAACGGCCCCGGCATTACCTCGCTGGTGACGCCGGTGAAGACGGCCTACTGGAACCATACGCCGCTTCTGGTCGTCACCCCGCAGGCCGCCAACAAGACCATGGGGCAGGGCGGCTTCCAGGAGGTCGAGCAGATGGCGCTGTTCAAGGACATGGTCGCCTATCAGGAAGAGGTGCGCGACCCGACCCGCATCGCCGAAGTCTTGAACCGCGTGATCCTGAAGGCCAAGCGCGCCTGCGGCCCGGCGCAGATCAATGTGCCGCGTGACTTCTGGACCCAGGTCATCGATATCGAACTGCCGGCCATCGTCGAATTCGAGCGTCCCGCCGGCGGCGAGGAAGCGGTTGATCGCGCGGCGGAGCTCTTGAGCAAGGCGAAGTTTCCGGTCATTCTCAACGGCGCGGGCGTTGTCCTCGGCGGCGCGATCGAGGCTTCGAAAGCGCTTGCCGAACGTCTCGACGCGCCGGTCTGCGTTGGCTACCAGCACAATGACGCCTTTCCGGGGTCGCATCCGCTGTTTGCCGGCCCGCTCGGCTATAACGGCTCCAAGGCGGCGATGGAACTGATCGCCAAGGCCGATGTGGTGCTGGCGCTCGGCACCCGCCTCAATCCCTTCTCCACGTTGCCGGGCTACGGCATCGATTACTGGCCGAAGGATGCGGCAATCATCCAGGTCGATATCAATCCCGACCGCATCGGGCTCACCAAGAAGGTGACCGTCGGCATTGTCGGCGACAGCAAGAAGGTTGCGACGGCTATTTTCGACCGTCTCTCGGGCACGGCGGGCGATGTCGATCGTGACGAGCGCAAGGCGCTGATCGCCAATACCAAGTCCGCCTGGGCGCAGGAGCTGACATCGCTCGATCACGAGGAAGATGATGTCGGCACCACCTGGAACGAGCGTGCCCGCAACCGCGAACCGGAACGCATGAGCCCGCGCATGGCCTGGCGCGCCATCCAGAAGGTCATGCCGAAGGACGCGATCATTACCTCCGATATCGGCAACAACTGCGCCATCGGCAATGCCTATCCGACCTTCGAGGCGGGCCGCAAATATCTGGCTCCCGGCCTCTTCGGCCCTTGCGGCTACGGTTTTCCGGCCATCACAGGGGCCAAGATCGGCCAGCCGAATACGCCGGTGATCGGCTTTGCCGGCGACGGCGCCTTCGGCATCTCCATGAACGAGATGGTCTCGCTGAAGCGCGAGGGCTGGCCGGCGATCACCATGGTCATCTTCCGCAACTATCAGTGGGGCGCGGAAAAGCGCAACACGACGCTGTGGTTCGATGACAATTTCGTGGGAACCGAACTCTCGCTCGATGTGCGCTATGCCGACATCGCCAGGGCCTGCGGCGTCGAGGGCGTGCAGGTGAGCACCATGGAGGCGCTTTCGGCCGAACTCGACAAGGCGATCGAGCGGCAGATGAAGGAGAAGAAGACCACCTTTATCGAGGTCGTCCTGAACCAGGAACTGGGCGAGCCCTTCCGTCGCGATGCGATGAAGAAGCCGGTTTCCGTTGCCGGCATCGACCCGGCCGACATGCGCGCCGACGCCTGAGACCACAAGGAGGAAGGGCCGGTCTCCGGCCCTTCCAAGATCTTCCGGGGGAGGGAAGAGCATGGCCGATAATGGCCCGGCTGCCGATACGCTCACGCGTCTCCGCAGGTTTTTCGATATCAACAAATACGGGCTGCTGGTCTGCGCGCTGATCGCGACGGCGGCACAGTTTCTTGCCGAACATTACGGTGCGCCGGCCATGCTGATGGCGCTGCTGATCGGCATCGCCTTTCATTTTCTCACCGAAGATCCGCGCATGGCGTCGGGCATCGACCTGACGGCGAAGAAGGTGCTGCGCTTCGGCGTTGCCATCTTGGGCGCGCGCATCAGCGCCGACATGCTGATCGGGCTTGGCTGGCAGATGGTGCTGCTTCTGGTTCTGGCGGTTGCCGGCACCATTCTCTTCGGCGTCGCGGTGGCCCGGCTGATGGGCAGAAGCTGGCATTTCGGCGCGCTTTCCGGTGGTTCGGTGGCCATTTGCGGCGCGTCCGCCGCCATGGCGATTGCCGCCATCCTGCCGAAAGACAAGGATTCGGAACGCAATCTGATCTTCGTCGTCATGGGCGTGACGATCCTGAGCACGATCGCCATGATCTTCTACCCGATCCTGACCAGCATGCTCGCCTTTACCGATCTGCAGTCGGGCACCTTCCTGGGTGGCACGATCCACGATGTCGCCCAGGTCGTCGGCGCCGGCTTTTCCGTATCGGTTCCCGCCGGCGAGATGGCGACGCTGGTGAAGCTGATCCGGGTGACCATGCTCGCGCCCGTCATTCTCGTGCTCTCGCTCGTCATTCGCAACCAGATGTCGGGAGACGTGTCGGAGGCGGGCCGGCCGCCGCTCTTGCCGCTCTTCGTGATCGCCTTTCTGGTGCTGGCGGCGGCGAACACGTTCGGCCTCGTTCCCGAGGCGCTCGGCCGCCTGCTTGCCGAGATTTCGCGCTGGGCGCTGCTCTTCGCCGTCGCGGCGGTGGGCATGAAGACCTCGCTCAAAAGCATGCTGCAGGTCGGCGGTCAGGCCATCCTGCTCATCGTTCTGGAAACCCTGTTCATCGGCACAATCGTTCTGGTGGGCACTATTGTGATCGTGAGGTGAACGCATGAAACCGCTTGAGAAGATCATGGCCGCGGCAAAGCGGCTCAACAAGAAGATCGCGCTTCCGGAAGTCGATGATCCCCGGATTCTGGAGGCGGCGTGCAAGGCGGTCGAGAGGGGGCTTGCGCGGATTGCTCTTGTCGGCAACGGCGAGACGATTTCCGCGCGCTGCGCACAGCTGGGCCTTACGCTGCCGGCGTCGATCGAGACCGAGGACCCGCAGAACTCGCCGCTTCTGTCCGAACTGGTCGCGCTCTATTTCAAGCTGCGCAAGCACAAGGGCATTACCGAGGAAGACGCGGCGCGGATCGCGCGCGAACCGCATGTCTTCGCCGCGCTGATGGTCAAGGCCGGCCATGCCGATGGCACGGTCGGCGGCGCGCATCATTCCACGGCCGACATGGTGCGCACGGCAATCCAGGTGATCGGACCTGCGCCCGGCACGCGTCTGGTCTCCAGCTTTTTCCTGATGCTTATGGAGGCGGAGCACCACCCGAAGAAGGGCGCCTTCATCTTCTGCGACCCCGCCCTCGTGATCGACCCCAACCCGGGCGAGTTGAGCAAGATCGCGATCGCGGCCGCCCATTCCTTCGATGTGTTGACGGGGGAGACGCCGAAGATCGCGATGCTCTCCTTCGCAACGCGCGGCAGCGCCTCGCACCCCTCGGTCGACAAGGTGGAGGCGGCCGTCAAGCTGGTGAAACTCAACCGTCCCGATCTTCTGGTCGACGGGCCGATGCAGTTCGACGCGGCCTTCGTGCCCGAGATCGCCAGGGCAAAGGGCGCGGGCGAACCGCTTGGCGGCGAAGCCAACATCTTCATCTTCCCCAATCTCGAAGCCGGCAATATCGGCTACAAGATCGCCGAGCGGATCGGCTGCGCCACTGCCGTCGGACCGGTGCTTCAAGGCCTGGCAAAGCCCGCGAACGATCTGTCGCGCGGCTGCTCGGCTGAGGATGTGCTGGACATGATCGCGGTGACGGCCTGCCAGGTGGACGCGCATCTATGAGGCCGGCGGGCAAGGGGAAGCGGCGGTTGCGGCCCGGGCGGGCAGATGCCTGAACTTGCCTTTTCCCTGCCCGTCTATATCGGCTTTGCGCTGGTCCTTTCGGTCGGCGCCTTCTTTCGCGGCTTTGCCGGTTTCGGCATGGCGCTGGTCGCCATGCCGCTGCTCATTCTTCTGGTGCCGCCGCAAAGCGCGATCCTGGCGCTGATGGTGGTCCAGATCGTGCTCAGCAGCTTCGACATGCGGGAGTGCCTGGGCTTTGCCGATCGCAGGGCGGTGTTCCTTCTGGCCGTCGCCGCCTTTCTCGGCACGCCGATCGGGCTCATCGCCATAGGCTTCGTGCCGCTTTACCTGGCGCAGATCATCATCGGCGCGATTGCCGGCGTGGCGGCGCTGGTGCTGTTTTTCGGGCTTTCGCTGAAATCCGACATGGGCGCGGCGTCGACCGGTCTGGTCGGTTTCCTGTCCGGGCTGTTCGGCGGACTGGCGGCCGCGCCGGGGCCGCCCGTGGTCGCCTATTTCCTCGCGCGGGACATCTCGCCGCGCGAAAAACGGGCCTCGATGATCCTGCTGTTTGCGATCATGGCGGCGTTCGCGCTTCTGACTGCGGCGGTTCGCGGAACCCTCGGCTTCGATATCATCCTGCTCGGACTGATTTCCTCGCCCTTCTGCTATGCGGGCTCGGCGCTCGGGGCGGCCTGTTTTCGTCGCGGCTCGGATGACGGCTATCGCGTGCTTGCCCTTGCCGCCATGGAGTTTTCGGCGCTCTTCAGCATCGCGCTCGGGCTCTACGGAGGGTTCGGCGGGTAGGCGCGTTCTACAGTTCCGTCTTCTCGTCGGCGTCGGGCCGCTCGAGCCGACCGTGTTCGAACAGGCCGGGATAGGCAACGCCGATCTTCGCCTGCAGGCCGCGCCACCATTTGCGGTTGGCCGGGCAGTTGATCGGGTGCTCGAGGTCGGCCAAGCCGTTGACCCGCTTCTTGCCGGGGTTCTGGCGGGCGAACGTCATCAGCGGGCCGAGAAAGAACGCGCGGCTCGTCAGGAACGGGCGGTTCGACCAGCTGATGCAGTCGGACCGGGTCAGGTAGAGCTCGTCTTCGAGCCTGGCGATGTATCGGTTTCCGTTTGCGGGGGTCGTCGGCATGGCGAAGGATTCATGCACGCGAAACCGCGCCGCGCCCGGCCGCAGAACGCCGCGCAGCGTTTTCCTCAGCGGTTCATCAGCTTTCCAGTAGCGCAGGAACCGGCTGGAAAGCGTGTGATTGCGCCCCGAGAGCTGGAAGGCGGTCATCTTGTGCGCATCAAAGAGCAGGAATGCACGGATCATCAGGTCGCGTACGCCGTCTTTCCCGACGAGCGTGTTGTCACCCTCGACGATGACGATGCGCTCGGTGGACAAGACCTCCCCGCAACGGGCGAGCCCCTCCTGGATGCCGAGATTATGCTCGGTGGCGACCGGCTCGAACCCGAAGGCCCGGGCGATTTCCATCTCTTCCGGGCTGCCTTCCTGGCAGACGACCTTCCGCTCGGCGAAGAGATCGCTTACCGGGCCGAGAGAACGAAGGGTGCGCTCCAGCGTTTTCGGCGATTTCCAGGTGAGGACGGAAAGGCCGACTTCCGGAAGCCCGTCATCGGGTCTGTTCGAAAGAGAAGACATGGTATCGGCGTCCGATGAGAAGCGTCCGGCGCGGGCAGGGGATGGGCTGTTTGGCGGGCATGGCGCATGGCCTTCCCGCCAGACTCAACGCCACAGGATTTCGAGAACTTCGTAGGCGCGGGAGCCGCCCGGCGCGTTGACCTCGATCGAATCGCCGACTTCCTTGCCGATGAGCGCGCGGGAGATCGGCGAGGAGATCGAAATCCTACCCGACTTCACGTCGGCCTCCTGGTCGCCGACGATCTGGTAGATCTTTTCTTCTTCCGTGTCCTCGTCGACAAGCTTCACCGTCGCGCCGAACCGAACCTTGTCGCCGGTCATCTTGGCCGGATCCACGACTTCGGCGCGGGTGGTCACGTCCTCAAGCTCGCTGATGCGGCCCTCATTGTAGCTCTGGGCCTCCTTGGCGGCATGATATTCGGCGTTTTCGGACAGGTCGCCATGGGCGCGCGCTTCCGAGATCGCCTGAATGATGCGCGGACGTTCCTCCTGCTGGCGCCAGCGAAGCTCTTCCTTCAGCTTCTCCGCGCCGGCCTTGGTCATCGGTACTTTTTCGACCATATTCTTGTCCTTCGGTCATTGGCAAAGCGGCGGGCGGGCCCGATGGGAGGCCGTTTCGCGCCGCCGCCTCTTCAGTTCATGCGTTCTGTCGTGAGACAAACAGCCCTCCACTTAGGAAGTCCCAGGCCGTTTTGCCACAGAAAAAGAAACAGGTTCCGGAGCGTTGACCCCGGAACCAGTTTCAAACCTGATCCGCGTTATAGCAGATGGGCGGTCGCCATTTCCAGATAAATCGAAAGCGCGACAAAACGCGTGCATGCATCCGTGGGTCGCATTTTCGTCCTGCAAGACGGTCAGTGGCCGGTCGCTTCGACCCGGGGCTCGTGCCTGCCGTAGATACGTTGCGCGGCGAGTGCGAGGAGAACGAGGGCGACGGCGGCGACGCCCGAGCAGACCGCGAAACTCAGGCTGAATGCGGAGCGGGCGGTGGCAAGCCAGAGCGGAGCGGACAATCCGAGCTCGCGGGCGCCGTCGACGGCGCCGGCAAGCGTCTGGCCGGCCGCTGTTGCAATTTCGGCGGGAAGGTCCGAAAGATCGGCCCTTGCCATATCGAGCCGGTAGACCATCGTCGCGAGGCTGCCCAGAATGCCGACGCCGAGCGCGCCGCCGAGTTCCGCGCTGGTTTCCGACATGGCCGAGGCCACGCCGCCGCGCTCGGGCGGGGCGGAGCCGACGATGAGGCCCGTCGTCGTCAGCATCACCGGAATGAAGCCCGCGCCGAGAACGGCATTGGCGAAAAGAACGCCCGCAAGGCTTTCCGCATAGGCGGCAAATCCCATCAGCGCGGCGCCGGCCGCAAAGATCACAAGGCCGCCGAGGACCGTTCTCACCGGACCGAAATGATTGGTGACGCGATAGGCCTGAAGCGACATGACCGTGTAGAACAGGCCGGGAATCGCGGCCCAGAGCGCCGCCTCAAGCGGCGTCAGGCCGATCACGAGCTGGAAGAACTGGGTCTGCATCAGGAACAGGGCGAAGATGAAGAACACGCCGCAAAGATTGACGAGCATGGAGACGGTGAAGGCCGGCGCGCGGAACAGCGCCAGGTCCACCAGCGGCTCGGCAAGTCCGCGCTGGCGCCTGACGAAGAACGCTCCGAACATCAGCCCCGCGGCCACCGGCAGAAGGTAGGGCGCGTCGAAGCCGTAGATCGCCATGTGCTTGAAGCCGTAGATCACCGGCAGAACGGTCGCAAGCGAGAGGAGGACGCTGGCAAGGTCCAGCCGCGGGCTCTCGCCGGAGCGGTATTCCGGCAGCAGGAAGGGGGCGCAGGCAATCAGCAGCGCCATGATCGGCACATTGATGAGAAACACCGATCCCCAGTGGAAGAAATGCAGCAGGACGCCGCCGATCAACGGTCCGACAAGGCCGCCGAGCGCGAAGGCGGTGCCCCAGACGCCGATGGCGCGGTTGCGTTCGCCCTCGTCGCGGAACATGTTCATGATCAGGGAAAGCGTCGATGGCGCGATGGTGGCGCCCGCGATCCCCAGAAGCGCGCGGGCGAAGACCAGCATGCCCGCGCTTTGGGCAAAGGCGGCAAAGGCGGAAGCGGCGGCGAAGGCGGCGGCTCCCAGGATCAGCAGCCTGCGTCGGCCGATCCGGTCGCCGAGCCCGCCCATGGTGACGAGAAAGCCCGCGACCATGAAGCCGTAGATGTCATTCATCCAGAGCAGTTCCGTGGCCGACGGCTCGAGTTCGCGCACGATCGAGGGAATGGCGAGGAACAGGACCGACAGATCCATGGAATAGACAAGGCAGGCGACGGACAGGGCCACGAGGCCCGTCCATTCGCGTCGCGTGGCTTTTGCGGGGACCATTTCAGTCATGGGGGATTCTCCGAACCTGGGCCGCGTCAGCGGCAGACGGAATTTGCGCCGGAGATGTCTCCGGCGCAAGCTGTGTTTCTTCAATTTCGGGGAGGAGCAGGCTTTGGTCTATCGGCTGTCGGAGACCAGGCAGAAATAGGCGCCCTGCGGATCGAGGCACTGGGCGATCACGGCGCCGTCCGGCACATCCATCGGTCCGTTGAGAAGCTGTCCGCCGCCGTTCTTCACCCGCTCGATGGCGGCGTCCAGACCATCGACATAGATGTAGTAGGCCCAAGCCGAAACCGGCATGTCGTCCGGTTTCTTCATGATGCCGCCGATCGGTTCCTCGCCCGGGCCGAAGAGGTGGTATTTGCCCATCGGGCCCATGTCCATCGTTGACGTTTCCTTCCAGCCGAACATTTTTTCGTAGAAGGCGACGGCCGCTTCGGCGTCGCTGGTGTAGAGCTCGCACCAGCCGAACGTGCCGGGCGTTCTCGCCGGCGGCGCCTCCGGCATGCCGCCTTCCGGCATAATGGGGTTGAACAGGCAGATCACCGCGCCCTGCGGGTCGGAGACCACGGCGAAGCGTCCGACCGAGGGGATATCCATGGCAGGAACGTTGATGCTCCCGCCCTCGGCGACAAACGCGGCGGCCTTGGCGTCGACATCCTCGACATAGACATAGCCGGACCAGTTCGGCGGGACATTGCGGGCCAGCATCTCCTCGTTGAGGGCCATCATGCCGGCGGCATAGGTCTCGAAGCCGGAAACGGAAAAGAGCGTGTAGCTGACATCGGGCATGCCACCGTCGCGGGCGTCCCAGCCGATAACGTCTTTATAGAAGGCTTCGGCCGCGGCCGTATCGGTCGTCAGAAGTTCGTACCAGACGAATTCGCTGCTCATGTCGCTCTCCTCTTGAAGGTAGTCCGGAAATCGTGGCCTATTTAAGTTGATATCAACCTAATTGATCGTCGTCAATCCCGTTTATCGCACGACCGGGTAGCGTGTTCATGACAGATGGCCGGCGGCGGGATCGGCCTGGCCGCACCGGTTTCGCCTGCTACGCCTCCAGTCCGGCGACGTAGCGCTCGAGCTTTGCAAGCGTCTGCCGCCCGCCATCGACGGCGCCGAAATCTATGGTCGCATCGCGGGCCTCGGCCGTCTCGAAGATCAGGATCAGCGAAACGCGGGTTTTTCCGCCTTCGTCCTCGAGCAGGATCAGGCCGCGGAAATGGGCGGGCTCGCCGCGTTCGCCGCCATGGTCGTAGGCAATGCGGGCCGGAGGAGTGATCTCCGTGTAGCGGATCCAGTTCGGCCAGTCCTTGCCGTCGGGACCGTGCATCGTGTAGTGCCACAGCCCGCCGACCGAAAAGTCCATCGCGTGGGTTTCGTTGACGAAGCCTTCCGGCCCCCACCACTGGTCGAGGTGCTTCTCATCGGAAAGCGCCTTGAACACCAGTTCGCGCGGGGCGTCCATGACGCGCTCCAGACGGATGATTTTTGCGGGATCAAGTTCAGCGGTCATCGTTTTCTCCCTTTAGAAACTGTGCGAGGCGGTCGAGATTCTGATCGTTGGCCGCCTTGAGGAAGTGCGCCATGGCCTGGTTTTCCTCGGTCGGCTCGAATTCCATGACCCAGACAAG
This sequence comes from Martelella lutilitoris, assembly GCF_016598595.1. Classification (NCBI taxonomy): domain Bacteria; kingdom Pseudomonadati; phylum Pseudomonadota; class Alphaproteobacteria; order Hyphomicrobiales; family Aurantimonadaceae; genus Martelella; species Martelella lutilitoris. Next base: position 2,976,704 of record NZ_CP066786.1, on the reverse strand, counting down.
GCGGCTTCCCCCGGCGTGATCCTCGAACCGCATTTCCAGGATGAAATCATGCATCGGCAGGTGATGACGGGCGCGGACCATGCGGCCGTCATCGATCGCGAGAAAACTCCAGTGGTTGTCGAATTCATCGCCGTTCGAGGCGGTCATGACGATCCGCCAGCTTCCGCCGGGGCGAAAATCGAACGCCGTGATGCGGTTTTCAAACCCGTGCGGCCCCCACCAGCGTGCGAGTTTTGCCGGATCGGCGACGGCTGAAAACAGCGTATCGCGGTCCTGCGGAAAGCGTCTTTCGTTGTGGATTTCGAGGCTTGCGTTGGGCATTTCCTCACTCATGGCGTTTCCTCCTTCTGAATTTTCGCAAGATGGGCTTCCAGCCGGTCGAGCCGCTGTTCCCACAGCGCCCGGTAGTCCGAAAGCCAGCCATCGACCGCCTTCAGCGTCTCGGGCTCGATCCGGCAGGGACGGGTCTGCGCCTCGCGACCGCGGGAGATCAGCCCGGCGCGCTCCAGCACCTTCAGATGCTTGGATACCGCCGGCAGCGACATGTTGAATGGCTCGGCCAGTTCATTCACCGTCGCTTCGCCCTTGGACAGCCGGGCAAGGATCGCGCGGCGGGTCGGATCGGCGAGCGCGGAAAGCGTCTGGGTCAGCGGATCGGACATCTTGTATTTATCCTATCGGTTAATTAACCTGATGGATAAATAAAGAAGGTAAACCCATACGTCAAGCCCAAAGAAAAGGGCAGGCGCCGGGCCTGCCCTCCATAGGCGTCTGAGACTGATGCGAGGCTCAGGCGTAGCTTTGCAGCGGGCGCACTTCGAGCTGGCCCTGTTTCAGCGCCTTGATCGCCTGGGCGGCGGCCATGGCGCCGGCCATGGTGGTGTAATAGGGCACCTTCTGGGTCAGCGCGGCACGGCGGAGCGACTTCGAATCCGAGATCGTCTTGTCGTTGCTGGTGGTGTTGAACACCAGCTGGACCTGACGGTTGCGGATTGCGTCCTCGATATGAGGCCGGCCTTCGCGAACCTTGTTGATCTTGGTGGCGGAAATGCCGTTTTCCTCCAGGAAGTCGCGGGTGCCGCCGGTCGCCATCACGGTGAAGCCCTGTTCGACCAGAAGCCTGACGGCGGGCAGCACGCGCTCCTTGTCCTCAGACTTGACCGAAACGAAGACGCAGCCATCACGCGGCAGGTCGACGCTGGCGCCGAGCTGGGATTTGGCGAAGGCGATGGCGAAATCCTTGTCGAGGCCGATGACCTCGCCGGTCGAGCGCATTTCCGGGCCGAGCAGGGTGTCGACGCCCGGGAACTTGGCGAAGGGGAAGACGGCTTCCTTGACCGCGATATGGTTCAGCTTGCGCGGATTCGGCCGCTCGCCATAGGAGTCGATCACATCAAAAAGCTTCTCGCCGGCCATGACGCGGGCGGCGATCTTGGCGATCGGCGCGCCGATGGTCTTCGCCACGAAGGGCACGGTGCGCGAGGCGCGCGGGTTCACTTCGAGGATATAGACCGTGCCGTCCTTGATGGCGAACTGTACATTCATCAGGCCCTTGACGTTCAGCGCCAGCGCAAGGGCGCGGGACTGCTCCTCGAGTTCATCCAGCACCTCGGGCGAAAGCGAATGCGGCGGCAGCGAGCAGGCACTGTCGCCCGAGTGGATGCCGGCCTCCTCGATATGCTCCATGATGCCGGCGATGAAGACATCCTGACCGTCGCAGAGGCAATCGACGTCGACCTCGGTGGCGTTCGTCAGATAGCTGTCGAATAGCAGGGGGTTCTTGCCGAGCATGGTGTTGATCTGCCCGGTCTTGTCGTTCGGATAGCGCTGCTTGATGTCTTCGGTGACGAGTTCCGGCACGACTTCCAGGAGGTAATGCGACAGGCCGGCCTCGTTGTGGACGATCTCCATGGCGCGGCCGCCAAGCACATAGGATGGACGCACGACCAGCGGATAGCCGATTTCGGCCGCCACCAGGCGGGCCTGCTCGACCGAATAGGCGATGCCGTTGTTCGGCTGGTTGAGATCCAGCTTGATCAGGAGCTTCTGGAACCGGTCGCGGTCTTCGGCGAGGTCGATCATGTCGGGCGCGGTGCCGAGGATCGGGATGCCGTTCTTTTCCAGCGCTTCGGCGAGCTTGAGCGGTGTCTGGCCGCCGAACTGGACGATGACGCCGGCGAGCGTGCCCTTTTCCTGTTCTGCGCGCATGATCTCGATGACGTCTTCCGCGGTCAGCGGCTCGAAATAAAGGCGGTCGGAGGTGTCGTAGTCGGTCGAAACCGTTTCCGGGTTGCAGTTGACCATGATCGACTCGTAACCGGCATCCTTCAGCGCGAAGGCGGCATGGCAGCAGCAATAGTCGAACTCGATGCCCTGACCGATACGGTTCGGACCGCCGCCGAGGATGACGACCTTCCTGGCATCCGAAATGCCGGCCTCTGAACGCGTGGCCCCATCGAAGGGCGTTTCGTAGGTCGAATACATATAGGCCGTCGGCGAGGCGAATTCGGCGGCGCAGGTGTCGATGCGCTTGTAGACCGGGCGCACGCCGAGCTTGTTGCGAAGCTGGGCGACTTCCTTCGGGCGGCCGTGTGTGAGGCTTGCCAGACGCTGGTCGGAAAAGCCCATGGCCTTCAGCATGCGCAGGTTTTCGGCATCCTGCGGCAGGCCGTGCTCGCGCACCCGCTCTTCCATATCGACGATCGCGCGCAACTGATCGAGGAACCACGGGTCGATCTTCGAATGCTCGTGGATTTCGCTCTGGCTGACGCCAAGACGCATTGCCTGGGCGACCATGCGCAACCGGTCCGGCGTGCCGGTGCCGATGGCGGCGCGGATGGCATTGCTCGGCTCGCCGTTCTCGATGCCCGGAATTTCGATCTCGTCGAGGCCGGTCAGGCCGCGCTCAAGCCCGCGCAGCGCCTTCTGCAGCGATTCCGGGAAGGTGCGGCCGATGGCCATGACTTCGCCGACCGATTTCATCGCCGTGGTCAGCGTGTTTTCGGCGCCCGGGAATTTTTCAAACGCAAAGCGCGGGATTTTGGTGACGACATAGTCGATCGAGGGTTCGAACGAGGCCGGCGTCGCGCCGCCGGTGATGTCGTTTTCGAGCTCGTCCAGCGTGTAGCCGATGGCAAGTTTCGCCGCGACCTTGGCGATCGGGAAGCCGGTGGCCTTCGACGCCAGCGCCGAGGAGCGCGACACGCGCGGGTTCATCTCGATGACGACGAGGCGGCCATCGGCCGGGTTGACGGCGAACTGCACGTTCGAGCCGCCGGTCTCCACGCCGATCTCGCGCAGAACCGCCAGCGAGGCGTTGCGCATGATCTGGTATTCCTTGTCGGTCAGCGTGAGCGCGGGGGCGACGGTGATCGAATCGCCGGTATGCACGCCCATCGGATCGACGTTTTCGATGGAGCAGATGATGATGCAGTTGTCCGCCTTGTCGCGGACCACTTCCATCTCGTATTCCTTCCAGCCGAGCACGGATTCCTCGATCAGCACCTCGGTGGTCGGCGAGGCATCGAGGCCGCGTTCGACGATCTCGAAGAACTCGGAGCGATTGTAGGCAATGCCGCCGCCCGTGCCGCCGAGCGTGAAGGACGGACGGATAATCGCGGGCAGGCCGATCGTGTCGAGCGCCTGCGCGGCGATCGCCATCGCGTGCGACATGTAACGCTGCTTGCGGTCGGTATTGCCAAGGTTCCACTGGTTCTCCAACTCATCGAGAGCGTTGTCCAGCGCGTCGCCCGAAAGCGTCTTCTTCAGTTCGGCGCGCTTGGCCTCGTGCTCCTGGCGGTGCTGGTCCTTGATCTCGGTCGCGTTGGCGAGCATGGACTTCGGCGTCTCGAGCCCGATCTTCGCCATCGCCTCGCGAAACAGCGCCCGGTCCTCGGCCTTGTCGATCGCGTCCGGCTTCGCGCCGATCATCTCGACATTGTAGCGCTCCAGCACGCCCATGCGCCTGAGCGACAACGCGGTGTTGAGCGCAGTCTGGCCGCCCATGGTCGGCAGCAGCGCGTCGGGCCGTTCCTTGGCGATGATCTTGGCGACGACTTCCGGGGTGATCGGCTCGACATAGGTGGCGTCGGCAAGCTCCGGGTCGGTCATGATCGTCGCCGGATTGGAATTCACCAGAATGACCCGGTAGCCCTCCTCCTTTAGCGCCTTGCAGGCCTGAGCGCCGGAATAGTCGAACTCGCATGCCTGGCCGATGACGATCGGCCCCGCGCCGATGATGAGGATGGATTTGAGATCTTGGCGCTTGGGCATGGGCGGTATCCGTCGTTTTATTCTGCATCAAAAACCGACACGGAGAACCGGGCCGGGTGCGGGACGTCAGAAGGTTTAGGCTAGGAGGGCCTTATAGGGAAGTTGCGGGGCGAACGGAACCCCGAAAATGACGCGATCACACAGCCGTCAACGGCAATGTCTTGATGATAATCGTCAGGCCGGATGTGAACCTTTTCCTGACATGTTGCGTTATGCTCTCAAACGGGGAGTTAACAATGTTTGAATATCTGCCGCTTTTCGCTTTTCAGACCGTATTCGCCGCCGCCGGGCTGACGATTCTCTATCGGATGGTGGGCGGTCGGCTTTCCGCCGCGCCGGCCTATTTGCAACGCAAGCCCTCCGCCCATGATCGCCGGGGACCATCCGCCCGGCGATGAGCCACAGCGGGAAACGCCTGCGCTGCTAGAGCATCGGGCGAAAAAGTGGAATCCGGTTTTTCGATAACCCGATGCGTCAAAAAAGAGAAACTAGAGCATCGGGCGATGCCAACTAATCGCCCGATGATCTAATAGAGCGAGGCGCCCGTCCGCCGGCCCCATGGCAGGGTCAGCGTCGATCCGCCGTCAGGCGCGCGGCCTCGGCATCCGGCAACGCCGAACGGCTGTAAGTGAAGGTTCCTTCGTTCAGCACTTCCTCGGCCGCCTGCCTGAGCGCGCCGAGCGCCGCCCGCGCAAAGGAGCCGCCGACGCTGACGCGACGGACGCCGGCCCGCGACAATGCGTCGACCGAAAAGACAGGACCGCTTAGCCCCATGACGACATTCACCGGCTTGCTCACCGCGTCGCAGACTGTCTTGATGGCATTGAGGTCGGGAAGCCCGGGCGCATAGAGTACGTCGGCGCCGGCCCGTTCGAAGGCCTGCAAGCGTTTGATGGTATCGTCGAGGTCAGGCCGTCCCCACAGAAAATTCTCCGCGCGCGCGGTCAGCAGAAAGGGCAGGTCCCTGACGGCCTCGGCGGCTGCGCGCACGCGCTCGACGGCCGGCTCGAAAGCGTAGATCGGGTCGTCTTCCCGGCCTGTCGCGTCCTCGATCGAGCCCCCCGCAAGACCCGTCGCGGCGGCAAGCCTGACGGTTTTCGCGCAATCCTCCGGCAGGTCGCCAAAGCCGTTCTCCAGATCGGCGGATACCGGCAGGTCAGTTGCCTCGACAATGGCGCGTGCGTTTTCGAGAACCTCCGCGCGCGTCAGCGCCGCAGCCGAGTCGCGTTTCCCAAGCGAAAAGGCAAGCCCCGCGCTGGTCGTCGCCAGAGCGCCGAATCCCAGATTGGTAAGCATCTTCGCGCTTCCCGCATCCCACGGGTTCGGCATGACGAATGCGCCTTCCGCTTCATGCAGGGCTTTGAATGCCGCATATTTTTCGGTTTGGGAGACCATGATTTCACACCCTTCTGGAACATAAAGGGAACGATAATCGATGTCGCGCGGCAGGGCAAGCGCGGCCAGCCTGTTCGTTTGCCGGATTGAACAAAGGTCCGGCTGGCGCGTTGCCTGAACAACACGGAGAGCAGAATGAATTTTGAAAACCTGTCGCTCGTCTGGCTGGTGGCGATCTTCGCCGGCGCCGGTCTGATTATCCTCGCATGCGGCGTGCGGATCACCGACGTGGCAGACCGCATCGCCGATCGCACCGGCCTCGGCGAGGCGCTGATCGGGGGCCTGCTCCTGGGGGCGGCCACCTCGCTGTCCGGCACGGTGGTGTCGATCACGACGGCGTTCGAGGGCAGGGCATCGCTCAGCTTTTCCAACGCCGTGGGCGGCATTGCTGCGCAGACGGCCTTTCTGGCGCTGGCCGACATGATCTATCGCCGCATCAATCTGGAACATGCGGCGGCCGATCTTTCCAATCTCTTCCAGGGCGCGCTTCTGGTGCTGCTGCTGTCCATCCCGCTGATCGCCTATGTCTCGCCGGACATCTCGTTTTTCGCCGTCAGCCCGTTCTCGCTCATCCTGTTCGGCATCTATATCGCCGGCGTCATCGCCTCCAAGCGCGTGCGCGACGATCCGATGTGGCGGCCGGTCGGCACGCGCGAGACCCGCACGGACACGCCGGACGAAGAGCAACAGGACGCGCGTGGCAATGTCACGATCTTCGCCGTTTTCGGCGCGCTGATGCTGCTGATGGGCATTGCCGGCTACGCGATCTCTGGCGTTGCCGGCGTGCTGACGGATCGCTACGGCATTTCCGCCTCGGTCGTCGGTGCGCTGATGACGGCGGTGGTCACCTCGTTGCCCGAACTCGTGACGACGCTTGCCGCGGTCCGCCGCGGAGCGCTGCAGCTTGCCGTCGGCGGCATCATCGGCGGCAACACCTTCGATACGCTGTTCCTGACGCTCTCGGATGTCGCCTATCGTGACGGCTCGCTCTACCAGGCGATCGGCAAGGATGACCTGATCTGGCTTGCTGTCGGTCTTTCGGCAACCGCCATCCTGCTCCTGGGGCTGATCGTGCGGCAGAAGGCGGGGCCGGGCCGAATCGGCTTCGAGAGCGCCGGTATCCTCGTCCTTTATGCAGGCGCGGTGGCGTTGACCGTTTCCTGATACCCGAGCGTTTTTTGAATGCGGGGCGATCCGCGGGGTTCGATCCTGCGTAAATACTTGCATCCCGTCTCGGCCAAAGCCATCTAGACCGGGTCGCCCGGCTTCTTTCAGGAGTATCCAATGCTTTTGGTTCATTATCTCGAAGATTCCCGCGCCCACCGTATCCTGTGGCTGCTGGAGGAGCTCGGGGTCGAATACGAGATCAAGACCTACAAGCGCGGCCAGGACATGAGCGCGCCGGAAAGTCTGAAGAAGGTGCACCCGCTCGGCAAATCGCCGGTGATCGAGGATGACGGCACGATCATTGCCGAGAGTGCCGCGATCGTCGAATATCTGATCGACAGATACGGCGGCGACAGCGGGCTGCGTCCGGCGCCCGGAACCGATGCGGCGCTGCGCTATCGTTACTGGCTGCATTATTCGGAAGGTTCGGCCATGCCGATCCTGGTGATGAAGCTCGTGTTTCAGAAGATTCCCGAACAGGGGCCGAAACTCCTTCGCCCGCTGTTGAACGCGATCTCCAACGGCGTAATGAAGAAGCTCACCGATCCGCAGCTCAAAACCCACGGCGCATTCTGGGAAGCCGAGCTTCAGCGCGATGGCTGGTTCGCAGGCAAGGATTTCACCGCCGCTGACATCATGATGAGTTTTCCCGTGGAAGTCGGCATGGAGCGCATCCCTTTCGACCAGCGCCCGCAGGCGCTCCTCGATTATCTCGTCGCCATCCACGCCCGCCCGGCCTACCGCCACGCCTTGCAGCGCGGCGGGGCGTATCGGTATGGGGGCAATCCGATTTCGTGATGGCCCGTCATTACGCTGCGGGTTGCGCGCACTTGTGATCGAACGTGAAGGATTTCGGGGCAGGTTTGTGCCTCTTCGGCCGCCCGTCACACTGGCAATTGCCTAAAAAACAGGCTAGAGAGACGGGCCGCCGGAGCCCCGCTATTGTCTGGCCCCGGCGTGTCAGCCTCTGGTGAAATCATGTCTGTCACAATGCCTCCTGCGTCCGCAGCCGGTCATTCGTGGTTGTCCCATTTCCGGGAAACCTTTGCTCTTGGAATTCCGCTCATCGGCGCACAGCTTGCCCAGCAGGGCATCAATGCCACCGATATCTTCATTCTTGGACAATTAAGCGCGCTGGATCTCGCGGCCGCTGTCCTTGCGACCCAGTATTACTTTACGATCTTCATCTTCGGCATGGGGCTCGCCATTGCGGTAATGCCCATGGTCGCACAGGCCTATGGCCGCGGCGATGAGGTCGCCGTGCGCCGCTCCATGCGCATGGGCATGTGGGCTTCGATCATTTACAGCGTCTTGTCTCTGCCGTTGTTCTTCTGGGCCGAACCGATCCTTCTGGCGTTCGGTCAGGAGCCGGATGTGGCGGCCAAGGCGGCGCAGTATCTTTTTGTCGTCGGCTTCGCGCTGTTCCCGGCGCTGCTGTTCCAGGTCCTGCGCTCGCTGGTGAGCGCGACGGGGCACGCGCGGGTGGTTCTGTGGGTTTCGATGCTGACGCTGGTCGTCAATGCCGTGGTCGCCTACGGGTTGGTGCTCGGCGGCTTCGGGATGCCGCAGATCGGCATTCGCGGCGCGGCGATCGCGACCTTTGTCGGTCAGGCGTTTGGCTTCCTGTATCTGGTCGCCTATATCGGCCGCGACGCGATGCTTGCCCGCTATGCGCTCTTCGTCCGCTTCTGGAAACCGGACTGGCATGCGCTGAGGGAGGTGGTTCTGCTTGGCTTGCCGATCGGGATTTCCGTTCTGGCGGAAGTATCGATGTTTACCGTTTCGTCGGTGCTGATGGGCCAGTTCGGCACTGTGCCGCTGGCCGCCCACGGCATCGCCATTCAGCTGTCCTCGATCACCTTCATGGTGCCGCTGGGCTTGTCCCAGGCGGCCACGGTGCGCGTCGGCGTGTTCCACGGCGCAAACGACCGGGCCAATGTGACGCGTGCCTCCGCCATTGTCATGGTGGTGGCGATCGGTTTTGCCGTTGCAAGCGGACTGGCCTTTGCCTTCGCGCCGCGCGCGCTGTCGTCGCTGTTCATCGATGTCAGCCTGCCGGATGCGGCAGCCGTGATCGCCTATGCCGCGCCCTTGATCGTCATCGCGGCGCTGTTCCAGCTGCTCGACACGGCGCAGGTGATCATGAACGGGTTTCTGCGCGGTCTGAAAGATACCCGTATCCCCATGGTGCTGGTGCTGATTGCCTACTGGATCATCGGGCTGCCGGTCGCCTGGCTGCTCGCCTTTCCCGCCGGCCTCGGCGGGATCGGCATCTGGATCGGCTTCCTCTGCGGCCTCGGGGCTGCGGCGGTGATGCTCAGCATCCGCTACTGGCGGCTGCTGCAGAGGGCGGAAGGTTAGGCAAAACGGGCCTTTTTCCTTTCGTTTTCGCTAAAACAGGCGGATAATGGCGGGGCTGGCGAAAGCCGGGCCTGTCATCGCGGGCGGGAGGAAAAACGATGCGCAACGATATCATTTTCGGGGCTGTCCTGCCCTGGCTGACCTATCTTCTGGCCAAGCATTACGATTTTTCGACGGTTCACGCACTGGCGTTCGGCTCGGTCTTTCCGATCGCGGTGATTGTCGTGGCCTATGTCCGCAGCAACCGGCTGGCGGCGATCGGCGTCATCACGCTTGCCGCAACGCTGGCCTCGCTGATCGGCAGTCTCTATTTCGACAGCCCCTATCTCGCGCTGCTGAAGAATTCGCTGATCACCGGATTTATCGGGCTTGTCTTTGCCGGCTCGCTGCTGATGCCGCGTCCTCTGGTGTTTCATTTTGCCTCGGAAGGCGACCCCGAGGAACGCAAGAGCCTGAACCGGCTTTATGCGGCCTCGCCGGATTATCGCGCGCTGATGCGCTTCATGACGATTGTCTGGGCGGTCGTGCTCATTGCCGAGGCGTGTCTGCGCGCGCTGATCATCCCGCTGATGCCGGTCAGCGTCTTTCTGGTGGTTTCGGAGGCGATGTGGATTACCGTTTTCGCGCTGATGATGGCGTGGAGCTGGCGTTATGGCGGGCGAAAGGGCAAGGCGATCGCCGATGCGGAGGCCGCTCGCGAAAAGCATTCCTATTCACGCCACCCACGCAACAAGAAAGGGCCGCGACACGCGACCCCTTGAAGCGTTCTCAAAAACTGCAGACGCTCAGGCGCGTTCTTCCAGCAGCGTCTCGCCCTTCTTCTCGCGCACCAGATTGATGAAGCGGCGGAAGAGGTAGTGGCTGTCCTGCGGGCCGGGAGAGGCTTCCGGGTGGTGCTGGACGGAAAACACCGGCTTGCCGGCAAGCGCGATGCCGCAATTGGAGCCGTCGAACAGCGAGACATGCGTTTCGGTGACGCCGTCCGGCAGCGACGCCGAATCGACCGCAAAGCCGTGGTTCATCGAGACGATCTCGACCTTGTTCGTGGTGTAGTCCTTCACCGGATGGTTCGCGCCGTGGTGGCCCTGATGCATCTTCACGGTCTTTCCGCCGAGCGCCAGCGCCAGCATCTGGTGACCGAGGCAGATGCCGAACACCGGCAGGCCGCTGTCGATGAGGGCGCGGATCACCGGCACGGCATATTCGCCGGTCGCCGCCGGGTCGCCGGGACCGTTGGAGAGAAACACGCCGTCAGGCGAGAGCGCCAGAATGTCTTCCGCCGAGGTCTTGGCCGGCACGACGGTGACCTTGCAGGAGAGGCCGGCGAAGAGGCGCAGGATGTTGCGCTTCACGCCGTAATCGACGCAGACGATGTGGTATTTCGCATCCGCCTCACCCAGCGTGCCATAACCCTCGTTCCAGACCCAGGGCGTTTCATCCCATCTGGAGGACTGGCCGGAGGTGGCGACCACGGCAAGGTCGAGCCCTTCGAGCCCACCCCAGGCTTTTGCCTCCGCCTTCAGCGCATCGAGATCGAAATTGCCGTCGGGATCATGGGCGATCACCGCGTTCGGCGCGCCGTGCTCGCGGATCCAGGCCGTCAGCGCGCGCGTATCGATGCCGCAAAGGCCGATAATGCCGCGCGCCTTCAGCCAGGCATCGAGATGGCCGGCGGAACGGTAGTTCGAGGGCTGGGTGATGTCGGCCTTGAAGATCGTGCCCACGGCGCCGCGGCGGGCCGCCGGCGTCAGGTCCTCGATATCCTCGCCATTGGCGCCGATATTGCCGATATGGGGGAAGGTGAAGGTCACGATCTGCCCGAGATAGGACGGATCGGTGAGGATTTCCTGATAACCGGTCAGCGCCGTGTTGAAGCAGACTTCCGCCTGCACGCGGCCCGTTGCGCCGATACCCTTGCCGAAAATCGTCGTCCCGTCGGCCAGAACCAGAACGGCCGTCGGCTTTTCAGTCATCCATGCGGAGGAGGTCGTCATCTTAATCCTTGTCGTGTTCCTCGCCGGCCTCACGGCCGATTGAACGAGGCCTGCCCTGCGCTTATATATGACCCGCACGAACGGGTTCACTCATCGCTCCGGCGATAAGCCGGTGGTCAGAGAGATGGGCAGACCTTTTTTTGATGCGGTCGCGGGAAAATAGTCAAACGCTGCTTGCGGGTCAATTGCTCTCGGTGCAGACTTGTGGCATCTGCTCAAATTATATGACGAGCCCGTTTTTTAATTTGATCGCAGTCCTCGTTTTCGGTAAACGCCGCCGCTTGTCGACATGTGTCGGCGAAGGTTCTCAAAAAAACTGGCGTTGCCAGGAGTAGGTTGATGTTGCGCGACAAACTCGCACTTGCACTCAAAGATAGCTCGAAAGCCGACGATCCGGTTCGTTTTTGCACTTTGCGACTGGTTCATGCCGCCATCAAGGACCGTGACCTTGCCCATCGCGCCAGCGGGAAGGACCCCGTCAGCGACGATGATATCGGCCAGATCCTGTTGAAGATGCTGAAGCAGCGCAAGGAATCATCCCGGCTCTACGAAGAGAAGGGGCGTCATGACCTCGCCGCCCAGGAGCGCGAGGAAATGGCCGTGATCCGCGAATTCCTGCCGGCGCAGCTGCCCGAGGAAAAGATCCGCGAGGTCTGCGCCTCCGTCGTCGAAGAGACCGGCGCCCAGGGCCTGCGCGACATGGGCAAGTGCATCGAGACGCTGAAGGACCGCTATTCCGGCCAGATGGATTTTTCCAAGGCCTCCGGCGTCGTCAAGGAAATGCTGAAATAATCACCACGCTCGAGGGCTGTGGAAATCTTCCGTGGATATGTGGGATAACTCCCTTCGGCGACGATAGACGGAAGCGTCGCGCCGTAAGGTGATTGTCCCGCAGGCTGGCGGCATTACCGGCGCAAACGAGGGCCAGATGCGATTTCCGTCATCATTTCTGGATGAAATCCGAGACCGTGTGCCGATTTCGAATGTGATCGGCCAGCGGGTGACGTGGGACCGCAGGAAGACCAATGCGGGGCGCGGCGACTTTTGGGCCTGCTGCCCTTTCCATGGCGAGAAGACCCCGAGCTTTCACTGCGAGGACGGCAAGGGTCGCTATCACTGCTTCGGCTGCGGGGTCTCCGGCGACCATTTCCGCTTTCTGACCGATCTTGACGGCATGAGCTTTCCCGAAGCGGTGCAGCGCATTGCCGACATGGCCGGTCTGCCGATGCCGGAAATCGATCCGCAGGCGCAGAAGCGCGAGGAGAAGCGTCGCACGCTGATCGATGTGATGGAGCTTGCGGCAGGCTTCTTTCAGGACCGGCTGCAATCGGGCGACGGGGCGCGGGCGCGGGCCTATCTGCGCGAGCGCGGATTGTCCGCCCGCACGATCGACACGTTCCGGCTCGGCTATGCGCCGGAAAGCCGCAACGCGCTGAAGGAGTTTCTGGCCGCCAAGGGCGTGGAGAAGCGGGAGATCGAGGCCTGCGGTCTCGTCGTCCACGGACCGGATATCGCCGTTTCCTATGACCGTTTCCGCGACCGGATCATGTTTCCCATCCTTTCTTCGCGCGAGAAGGTGATCGCCTTCGGCGGGCGCGCCATGCGCCCGGATGCGCTGGCGAAATATCTGAATTCCAACGAGACGGAACTGTTCCACAAGGGCAATGTTCTGTTCAACTTCGCCCGCGCGCGGCGTGCGCTGTCAGGCGCGGACGGCGCCGGCACGGTGATCGCGGTTGAAGGCTATATGGACGTGATCGCCCTGCATCAGGCCGGCATCGAGAACGCGGTCGCGCCGCTCGGCACGGCGCTGACGGAAAACCAGCTTCAGCTTCTCTGGCGCATGACCAGCGAACCGGTGCTGTGCTTTGACGGCGACAGTGCCGGCCAGCGCGCCGCCGAAAGGGCGGCAGGCGTCGCGCTGCCATTGCTGAAGCCCGGCCATTCGCTGAAATTCGCCTATCTGCCGGAAGGAAAGGACCCGGATGATCTCGTGCGCGAGGGCGGCAGGCAGGCTTTCGAGCAGATCATGCGTCAGGCGCGTCCGCTTGCCGACACCGTGTTCGAGCGCGAGGCGGGCAGTGATGACAACGCGACGCCCGAACGGCGCGCCGCGATCGAGGCGCGGATCAACCAGCTGGTGCAGACCATCGGCGACGAGAATGTGCGCCGCCATTACCAGCAGGATTTCCGCAACCGGCTGTTCCAGCGATTTCGCGGCGGCAGCCCGCGCGGCGGCAATTTCGTTCCGGGCAAGGGGCGGGGCAGGGGCTTCGAAGCGCCGAAAGGCGGCGGCTTCTCGCCTTCCGAGCGGCTGTCGCGCTCGCCGCTTGCGAGCATTCGCCCGGCCGGTGCAGCGCTCACCTTCCGCGAATGCCAGCTTGTGTTCTGCCTGCTGACCCACCCGGAACTGGCGCGCGAGGATTTTGACAGCATCGCCGCGCTGACCTTCGACGCGGCCGAGATGCGGGCCTTCTGGCCGGTCTTTCTCGCCGAGGCCTCGCGACCGGACGCCGGCCGGGAAAAGCTTCATCAAAGACTGGAGGATCAGGGCTTTGCGCCCTTGATCGGTCAGCTCAAGAGCCATGTCAGCCGCAATGTCGGCTGGATCGCCGGGCCGGATGCCGCCCTTGAGGACGTGCGCGAGGTCTATCGCCAGGCCTTGTCGCTGCACAATCGCGCCCGTTCGCTTGCCCGCCAGAAGGCCGAGCTCGAGCGCGAGCTTGGCGAGGCGACCGAGGAGGGCAATCTGGAGCTTCTCGAGGAATTGATGCCGGCGCTGATCTCGGTACAGAACGAAATCAGCCGGATCGACAACCAGGAGGCGGAGATCGAGGGGTTCGGACTGATGTCTGGCCGCGGCGGGCGCTCCGGCGCGACGGGTTAGCATGGCGCGCCGATGAAGGATTCTCGGGCGCCGGACCTGGCCGCACCTTGTATTTCCTTCACTTCGTTCTAAATGTAGTCTCGCGGGTCGTCAGGAAGGCTGCATCGGTCCGGACATCGCAAGAAGCGTCACGCGGGTGGCTTTTGGAGCGCATTTACGATATGAAATCGCGCGATCCCCGTTTTGACGCTTGACGGATGGCGAAAATCTGGGAATCACCAGTTAGAATGGCACAACGCAGCGCAATTTCATGATCTGGACAGTGTTCACCCGGGGTGACAGGCTCCGCGACGGTGAAGTCTGTCCTGTTCATGGTTGAAGTTTTGAAGCCGACCGGAACGGACCTCTAAAAAGGTCCTTAATCATTTGTCGGTAATGCCGCTCGAGAAACTACGGCATAAGCGTCAGGGAAGCAAAATCTATGGCAACAAAAGTCAAGGAAAACGAAGAAGCCGAAACCGAACGCGAAGGCGGAACCGACGGCCCTCTTCTGGACCTTTCCGATGATGCCGTCAAGAAGATGATCAAGGCCGCCAAGAAGCGCGGCTTCGTAACCATGGACGAGTTGAACTCCGTCCTGCCCTCTTCCGAAGTGACCTCAGAGCAGATCGAGGACACGATGGCGATGCTGTCCGACATGGGCATCAACGTGATCGAGGATGAGGACGAGGTCGACAACGACGGCGACAGCGGCGATAGCGACAATTCTTCCGACGACGACGGCAATTCCGACAGCGACAGCACGGAGGTGGCGACGACGACGGGCACGGCCGTTGCCCAGACGAAGAAGAAGGAACCGACCGACCGGACCGACGATCCGGTGCGCATGTATCTGCGCGAAATGGGCTCGGTCGAGCTTCTGTCGCGTGAGGGCGAGATCGCCATCGCCAAGCGGATCGAGAGCGGCCGCGAGACGATGATCGCCGGCCTCTGTGAAAGCCCGCTGACCTTCCAGGCGCTGATCATCTGGCGCGACGAACTGAACGAAGGCACGACGCTCTTACGCGAGATCATCGATCTGGAAACCACCTATTCCGGTCCCGAGGCCAAGGCTGCGCCGCAGTTCCAGAGCCCGGAAAAGATCGAGGCCGACCGCAAGAAGGCGGAAGAAAAGGAACAGGCCCGCAAGAAGCGTTCCGACGACGTCACCGATGTCGGCGGCGAGGGCGTGCAGCCGGAGGAGGACGACGAGGAAGAGGACGAATCCAACCTGTCGCTGGCCGCCATGGAGGCGGAACTGCGCCCGCAGGTGATGGAAACGCTCGACCTGATCGCCGAGACCTATGTCAAGCTGCGCAAGCTGCAGGACCAGCAGGTGGAAGCGCGTCTGGCCGCCACCGGCACGCTGACGAACGCCCAGGAGCGCCGCTACAAGGAGTTGAAGGAAGGGCTGATCACGGCTGTGAAGTCGCTGTCGCTCAACCAGAACCGCATCGACCTTCTGGTCGAGCAGCTCTACGACATCAACAAGCGCCTCGTCGAAAACGAGGGCAAGCTTCTGCGCAAGGCCACCCAGCGCGGCGTCTCGCGCGACGACTTTCTGCAGCATTACCACGGGGCCGAGCTTGATCCGAACTGGATGAAGTCGATCGGCAATCTTTCCGGCAAGGGCTGGAAGGAATTCGCCAGCCAGGACGGCGCCGATATCAAGGAGCTCAGGAGCGAGATCCAGAGCCTTGCGACCGAAACCGGCATCTCGATCGCCGAGTTCCGCCGCATCGTCCACATGGTCAAGAAGGGCGAGCGCGAGGCGCGCATCGCCAAGAAGGAGATGGTGGAAGCCAATCTTAGACTGGTGATCTCGATCGCGAAGAAATACACCAATCGCGGCCTGCAGTTCCTCGATCTCATCCAGGAGGGCAATATCGGCCTGATGAAGGCGGTGGACAAGTTCGAGTATCGCCGCGGCTACAAGTTCTCGACCTATGCCACATGGTGGATCCGGCAGGCGATCACCCGTTCGATCGCCGACCAGGCCCGCACGATCCGTATTCCGGTGCACATGATCGAGACGATCAACAAGATCGTCCGCACCTCGCGCCAGATGCTGCACGAGATCGGCCGGGAACCGACGCCGGAAGAGCTCTCCGAAAAGCTCTCCATGCCGCTCGAAAAGGTCCGCAAGGTGCTGAAGATCGCCAAGGAGCCGATCTCGCTCGAGACCCCTGTGGGTGACGAGGAGGATTCGCATCTCGGCGATTTCATCGAGGACAAGAACGCGCTTCTGCCGATCGATGCGGCCATTCAGGCGAACCTGCGCGAGACGACGACCCGCGTGCTTGCTTCGCTCACGCCGCGTGAGGAGCGCGTGCTGCGCATGCGCTTCGGCATCGGCATGAACACCGACCACACGCTTGAGGAAGTCGGCCAGCAGTTCTCGGTGACCCGCGAACGTATCCGTCAGATCGAGGCCAAGGCGCTCAGGAAGCTGAAGCACCCGAGCCGCAGCCGCAAGCTCAGGAGCTTCCTCGATAGCTGAGGCGGCGGACGTCTTGCTGAGAATGATGAGAACCCGGTCGAAAGGCCGGGTTTTTTGTCTGCTGACAAAGCAAACCCCGCTCTCCTTCGTCACCCTCGGGCTTGTCCCGAGGGTCCAAGCACGTATCGAAACGACAAACGTATCGGGTGAAATATCATTTTAAACGAACTATTACGGGCCGCCAACGCCGTCCGTGCGAAGCGGTGGATAGATCCTCGGGACAAGCCCGAGGATGACGTCCGTAGGGGGGCGGGTTTGTCGACAGGGTAAACGCGACCGAAAGGCCGGGTTTTTCGCACTTAACCGTTCGGCGTTGGTGCGAAAATGGTCGCTCCACAACAGCGCGGAGCAGATCGATGGATGGACGGCGCCAGAATTCTCGGCCTGATGATTCTGATTGGCAGGCCGGCGCTTGTCTGTCTCGCCTTGGCCGGCGTTCTCCTGAAGGGGGCGAGGAGGACAGGCAAAGACCGGAACGAGCGACATTCGCACGTCCGGCAAGCGCCAAAAGGCATTCCCCGCATGGGGCCATGGCCAGCGGAGAAAACGGCGGCTCCCTCGTGCGTGCGGAGAGCCCAAAAGCCCAGGCGCCGCTCCTCGAAGCGCCTGTGCGTGTCGCGCAGGCCGAAGGCAGGGCCTTCGGCGCAACGGCCGGAGAAACTTACTCCGTGACCTGCAGATTGACCGCCTTGGGGCCCTTGCCGCGACGGTCCGGCTCGGTGTCGTAGCTGACTTTCTGGTTTTCCGTCAGTCCGGTCAGGCCGGAAGACTGCACGGCGGAGATGTGGACAAAGATGTCCGCGCCGCCATTGTCCGGCTTGATGAAGCCGTAGCCCTTATCGGTATTGAAAAATTTCACGGTGCCAGTCTCGGCCATACTTCAAGGTCCTTTTCTCACCGCCCCGCTTGCACGAAAATGGGCGGTATTCCAATGCTCGTTTTGCCCTTCTGGGCAGCGCAGGCGTTTCTCGAATTTTTAAGGAAAGGTACCTTTATTACCGCGGCTCCGGACGACCTGAACACGACTACAGGCCAAATCCTTCAAAGGCCGCCCGGAAAGTTAGCGTTTCCGGCGCGCATGAGATTATATGGTCTTCCCGTGCTCGCAAAATGCCCGAACGCAATCAGAATGCGGTGTTTACACGAATTTGGCAAGCGAAACTTTGACAATCGATGGAGAAGGCGTCCCAATGCGCGCCGGAAGCTGTATTGGTTCGGACAATTCGAAGCGCTGCCAAGAACATCGATCACGGATATACTGAGGCGAACTTCGGGCTCCGCTGTGCAAAGATGACCAGGAATAGGAGCCGCGCCTTACCCGGCTCTAGCTTTTTGGCCTGAAGCTGGTGTAGGGGAGGGGAATGGCGAAGCCCCGATGAGAACGGGCGCGCCGACGGTGCGCGATGCGATATTGAGATTTCCGGGAGATGCCCATGCGTCACAGATTGTCGTTTCGGATTGCCGCCTTCGCCCTTGCTCTCGGCTTCGTTCCCGCCGGCGCATTCGAATATCGCCAGATCGACGACTGGGCCGTGAGCTGCGACAATGCCTATGTCTGCACGATCTCGCTTAATCCGCCGACGCCGCAGGACGGCAATGCCGATCTTGCCGCGATCCAGTGGCACAGAAGCGCCGATCCCGCAGCGCCGCTTTCGCTCAGCCTGCCCTTTCCGCCCGGCTTCTTCCAGAAAGGCGATGCAAAGGGCGCCTTCCGCATCAGCATCGACGGCGTCGAGGCCTATGGCGTCGCCATCGCTGATCTTGCCAAGGACGAAGCCGTCGGCACTTTCGGCGTCAGCGATCCGGCGGCGCTGGCGGCGTTGTTTGCGAAGATGACAGCGGGCAAAAGCGCGACGATCGCCTATAGCGGCGGGCTTGGCGATTTCGCCTCGACCATCGTGCTTGCCGGACTTTCCGACAGCGCCCGTTTCGTTGATGACCTGCAGGGCCGTAAGGGCCGCACGGACGCGCTGGTGGACAAGGGCGACGCAGCGCCGCCAGAGAGCGTCAGCGTCTGGTCTATCGACACTTACAAGCAACTGCCGCCGTCGATCCTCAGAAATCTCAGCGACGAAAACAGCGTTTGCTACACCGATGAGGCCCATCTCGATCAGGCCGATGCCTTCGGGTTCAACGCCGGCGCCAGCACGATCATGCTCCTGCCCTGCGGGCCGTCCGGGGCCTATAACCAGCCCTACCAGCTTTATGTCGGCAAGGACCAGGAATTCCACCGGGCCGAGTTTCCGAATGTCAGCGAGGCAGGCATCACCGTCCTCGACACGGTCTACAATGTCAATTTCGATCTCGATAACCGCAAGCTTTCATCCGTCTATCTCGGACGCGGGCTCGGCGATTGCGGCCTGGCGCATTACTGGAGCCTCGATGAGCAGGCGACGGGCAATCCGCTCGTCCTCACCCATGAGCGCGCCAAGAGCGCCTGCGACGGCAAGGATGTCGGCGCCGCCAACTGGCCGGTGACCTGGCAGACGACGCTCGGGCGGCACGGAAATGCGGCGGACAAGGCCAACAAGGCCGATAACGCCGGCAACGCCTCCGAGGCGAAATAGAGTATCGGGCGAAAGAAAGGTGGTTACCGATTTTTCGATAACCCGATGCGCCTAAACAAAGAGATGGATCATCGGGCGGTTCAGATTAACCGCCCGATGATCTGGCATCGTCGTTCAGGGACGGTAGACCCGGAGCAACTGCCCGTTCGCCTCGTCGGTCGTCAGCAGCACCGCGCCGTCGGGCGCGACCTTCACGTCGCGCAGCCGGCCGAAGCGGTCTTCGAACAGACGGTGTTCCGCCGTCGGCACACCGTTTTCATCCACCGCGACATGGGCGAGCAGCCGGTCCTTCAGGGCGGTGACGAGGAAGTCGCCGTCCCATTCGGGAAACATCTCGCCGCGATAGACGGCGATGGCGCCGGGCGCGATCGACGGATCCCAGTAATAGAGCGGCTGTTCCAGCCCCTCCGCATGGGTGCCCCGGCCAATCTCGGCCCCGGAATAATGCACGCCGTAGGAGATTTCCGGCCAGCCGTAATTGGCGCCGGCCTCGGGGATGTTGATTTCGTCGCCGCCGCGCGCGCCGTGCTCGACCGTATAGAGAATGCCGGTCGCGGGGTCGATGGTGATTCCCTGCGGATTGCGGTGGCCGATGGACCAGATTTCGGCAGATGCGCCGCTTTCTCCGACATAGGGGTTATCGTCCGGTACGCTACCATCGGGGCGGATGCGCAGGATCGAGCCCGCATGATCGCCGGCGTTCTGGGCGCGGTCGCGCTCGCCGCGGTCACCGATCCCGAAGAACAGGTTGCCGTCTTCGTCAATGGCAATGCGCGAGCCGAAATGGCGGTTGGTGCCGGTAAACCGGTTCATGGCGAAAATCCGCTCGACCGTACCGAGTTGCGCTGCCGCGCGATCAAGGGTCGCGCGGAACACCGCAGTGCCCTGACCGCCATCGCCGGAGATCGAAGCGGTGAAGTAGATCACGCGATTGTCGGCAAAATCCGGATCGAGCGCCACGTCGAGCAATCCGCCCTGGCCTGCCGCGTAGACCTCCGGCAGGCCCGAGACTTCGCGTACGCCGCCCTCGGCATCGATGAGGCTCAGCCGGCCGGGCCGTTCGCTCACCACGAAGCTGCCGTCGTCAAGGGGTTCGACGGACCAGGGATGGGCAAGGCCCGAGGCGATCTCCTCAACGGCAAGCGGCGGCGTTTGGGCGCGTGCGGGCTGGGCCTGCGCCAGAACTGCGGCTACGGCAACGAGCGCGACGGTCTTCGGAAAGGCAAAGGTCACGGGCGGCCTCCTCTGGCATGAGATGCGAACATCGTCCTCGCCATTGAGCTAGGCGCGATCCGGTGCCCGGCAAGGGGCTGGCATCACACAAGATTGTGAGTCGAAGAAGACCGAACGACGCCGGCTCCTGTTGGAACCGAACTGCCGCGGCAGGATCAGGAGGGGAAATGGCGCGCCCGACAGGATTCGAACCTGTGACCTTTGGAATCGGAATCCAACACTCTATCCAGCTGAGCTACGGGCGCCCTTGCGTTCCCGCCTGGCGGGATCGCATTGCCGCGTTGTTTAGCGCAGCTTTGGGCGCGCATCAATCGCAAAAAAGACAAAAGGCTCGGAAAGGCCGCAGGCCCGTGCATCCGTCGGTGCGCAGGCGGCCGGGGAGCTATAGACCAAAGTATAAGTAAGTGTCTACTAACATTGAGTGTCTGCCGTGAAAAAGTCATTTACGCCAGAATGTTAATGTCCATCCCGGTCGACATATAGCAGAATTGGTATATCTGCTTCGGCGTTCTCAATTTGACACCCCACGCCCCTTGAACGAGGTTCGAGACGCGATCTGCGACCCGCTCACGGCTTCGTTTCAGCCCGCCGGGAGGGCGGAAGACGCCGGGTGGTGCGCCCGGTGCGGGGGCAGACGAAACGCACGTTTCGTGAATTGGGAGAGAGAGATGAAACTCGTAGTATCTGCATTCGCCATTGCGGCAATGGCGGTGACATCCTTTGCGGTGCCGGCCTTTGCGCAGGACAAGGGCACGATCGGCATCGCCATGCCGACGAAATCGTCCGCCCGCTGGATTTCCGACGGCGAATCCATGGTCCGGCAGTTCAACGAAGCCGGTTACGCCACCGACCTTCAATATGCCGAGGACAATATTCCCAACCAGCTGTCGCAGATCGAGAACATGATCACCAAGGGCGTCGATGCCCTGGTCATCGCCTCGATCGACGGCACGACGCTGTCCAACGCGCTCGCCAATGCGGCCGCCGCCGGCATTCCCGTCGTCGCCTATGACCGCCTGATCCGGGAGAGCGGCGACGTCGACTATTACGCCACCTTCGACAACTTCCAGGTCGGCGTCCAGCAAGGCTCCAGCCTCGTCAAGGGCCTTGAGGAGCGTTTCCCGGACGAAGAGGTCTGGAATGTCGAACTGTTCGGCGGCTCGCCGGACGACAACAACGCCTATTACTTCTATGACGGCGCCATGTCGGTGCTGCAGCCGCTGATCGATGACGGCAAGATCGACATCGTTTCCGGCCAGATGGGCATGAACCAGGTCGGCACGCTGCGCTGGGACGGCGCCGTCGCCCAGGCGCGCATGGATAACCTTCTGTCGGCAAACTATACCGACGAGACCATCCACGGCGTCCTGTCTCCCTATGACGGGCTTTCCATCGGCATCCTGTCTTCGCTCAAGGGCGTCGGCTACGGCTCCGGCGACCAGAAGATGCCGATCGTGACCGGCCAGGACGCCGAACTGCCCTCGATCAAGTCGATCAATATGGGCGAGCAGTACTCCACCGTTTTCAAGGACACCCGCGAACTTGCCCGCGTCACCGTCGGCATGGTCGAGGCGCTGCTTGAAGGCGGCGAGCCGGAGATCAACGACACCACGACCTATGACAACGGCGTGAAGGTCGTGCCCTCCTATCTGCTCGCGCCGGTTGCCGTCGACGGGTCGAACTGGGAGGAAATCCTGGTCGACCAGAGCGGCTACTACACGCTCGAGCAGATCAAGGAATAAATCCGGACATGAAAGAAAAGGCGGGGCGCGGGCTCCGCCTTTTTCTGGTTTCCGCGGCCGTTTGCTGCTAGTTTCCGGTCGAAGCGCAATTGTGCAGGCGCAGCATGCCGGAGATTGCTGATTTAAGTACGGTCTAAAGAGAAAAATAACGACAAATGACAGTATATGACGTTTGTCAAAAAGTACATGTTTTGCAGCGCACAAAGTGTTTTCAATCGAATAAATTGATTTGACTAACGTGCCTCAAGATGTATCGTCACCCCCGTCCGCGATGGCCAGAACCGGCAAGTGCCGGGTGCCTCGCGGAAGGAGCCGGAAGGACGCTGAAAAGCGTTTCGACCGATGGCATTACGTTTCAAGTCGAGGTCGTGGCCGGAAGCCTTCGACCTCCAAATGGGAGAGAGACATGAAAAGCGTTATCTCGATGCTTGCTGCCGCAAGCGTGGCCGTGGCGGCGCTTGCGGCGCCGGCGATCGCAGCCGACAAGGGCTATGTCGGCATCGCCATGCCGACCAAGGGTCTGGACCGCTGGAACAAGGACGGCGCGTCCATGGTGCAGCAGTTCCAGGAAGCCGGCTACAAGACCGACCTGCAATACGCCGAAAACGAAATTCCCGCGCAGCTCTCGCAAGTCGAGAACATGATCACCAAGGGCGTCGACGTCCTCGTGATCGCCGCGATCGACGGCGGCTCGCTGACGGCGCCGCTGGCCAATGCCGCAGCAGCGGGCATTCCGGTCATTGCCTATGACCGCCTCATCCTCAACACGCCGAATGTCGATTATTACGCCACCTTCGACAACTTCAAGGTCGGTGTCATTCAGGGCAACAGCCTGGTCGAAGGCCTGAAGTCCCGCTTCCCCGACGTTCACCCCTGGAATGTCGAGCTCTTCGGTGGGTCGCCCGACGACAACAACGCCTATTTCTTCTACAACGGCGCCATGTCGGTGATCCAGCCGCTGATCGATTCCGGCGACATCGTCATCCCGTCGGGCCAGATGGGCATGGACAAGATCGGCACGCTGAACTGGTCGAATGCTGCCGCCCAGGCGCGCATGGACAACCTGCTTTCGGCCTATTACACGCAGCAGCCGCTGCACGGCGTCTATGCCTCCAACGATGACCTCGCCATGGGCGCGATCTCCTCGCTGAAGAGCCTCGGCTACGGCTCCGGCGACATGAAGATGCCGATCATCACCGGCCAGGATTCGAACCTGCCGAACGTGAAGGCGATCATCGAAGGCCTGCAGTATTCCTCGATCTTCAAGGATACCCGCAAGCTTGCCGAAGTCACCGTCGGCATGGTCGAGGCGATTTCCGAGGGCAAGCAGCCGGAAATCAACGACACCTCGACCTACAACAATGGCGACAAGGTCGTGCCGTCCTATCTGCTGGAGCCGGTCGCCGTGACCAAGGACAACTGGAAGCAGATCCTGGTCGACGACAGCGGCTACTACACGATGAAGCAGATCGAAGAGTAACCCCGAGAGCTTCGCGTGGGGCCTGCCGCCGGCCGCTCCGGTCGGCGGCGGTGCCGGGCGCCAGCCGGGTGAGGGTGTCATGACAACATTGCTCGAAATGAAAAAAATCACAAAGACCTTTCCGGGCGTGAAAGCGTTGAGTGATGTCGATCTCGCTGTCGAAGAAGGCGAAATCCACGCGCTTGTGGGCGAAAACGGCGCCGGCAAGTCGACGCTGATGAAGGTTCTTTCAGGCGTCTATCCGCATGGCAGCTATGAGGGCGAGATTTATTATGCCGGCGAACTGGCGACGTTCGGCGGTATCTCGGACAGCGAAAAGAAGGGCATTATCATTATCCATCAGGAACTTGCCCTGGTTCCGCAACTGTCGATCGCCGAGAATATCTTTCTCGGCAACGAGGTCGCCAGGTCCGGCGTGATCAGCTGGCCGGATACCTATCAGAAGACTGAAAAACTGTTGCGCAAGGTGGGGCTGAAGGATCCGCCCGCAACCCTCGTCGAAAAGATCGGCGTCGGCAAGCAGCAGCTTGTCGAGATCGCCAAGGCGCTGTCGAAGGACGTGCGTCTGCTGATCCTCGACGAGCCGACCGCGGCCCTTTCGGAAAGCGACAGCGCGAAGCTCCTGAGCCTGCTTCTGGAACTGAAGCAGCAGGGCATCACCTCGATCCTGATTTCCCACAAGCTGAACGAGGTCGAACAGGTCGCCGACAGCATCACCGTCATTCGCGACGGCGCTTCGGTCGCCGATATCGACTGCCACAAGGAAGAGGTCAGCGAGGCGAAGATCATCCAGGCCATGGTCGGCCGGGCGATGGAAAACCGCTACCCCGACCGCGAGCGCAACATCGGCGAGGAGCTGATGTCGGTGAAGGACTGGACCGTCTGGCATCCCGAGCAGACCGACCGCAAGGTGATCAAGAACGTCAAGTTCAATGTGCGCGCCGGCGAAATCGTCGGCATTGCGGGGCTGATGGGCTCCGGACGCACCGAACTTGCCATGAGCATTTTCGGCCACAGCTACGGCCGCAACATTTCCGGCGAGGTCTGGCTCGGCGGGCAGCAGGTCGATGTCTCGACCGTGCCGAAGGCGATCTTCGCCGGCCTTGCCTATGTGACCGAGGACCGCAAGGCGCTCGGGCTCGTGCTTGACGAGCCGATCACCAAGAACGTCACGCTCGCAAACCTTCCGGGCGTTTCGAAATACGGCGTGCTGAACACGGCGGAAGAGACCAAGACGTCGGAATACTATCGCAAGGCGATGAATATCCGCACGCCGACGGTGGCCCAGCGCGTGGTCAATCTTTCGGGCGGCAACCAGCAGAAGGTCGTTCTGTCCAAATGGCTGTTCACCCAGCCGGACGTGCTCATCCTCGATGAGCCGACCCGCGGCATCGATGTCGGCGCGAAATTCGAGATCTACAGCCTGATGAACCAGCTTGCGGCCGAAGGCCGCGGCGTGGTGATGATCTCGTCGGAAATGCCGGAACTGCTCGGCATGTGCGACCGCATCTACGTTATGAACGAGGGGGCATTGGTGGGAGAACTGAACGCCGAAGAGGCGAGCCAGGAACGCATCATGTCCTTCATTGTCAGAAAATAGAAAGAGATGACGATGAATACTCCTGAGGAAAATGCAGGCCAGAGCAAACCCTCGATTCGCTCCTACCTGACGCTGAGAATGCGCGACTACGGCATCTTGCTTGCGCTGATAGTCATTATCGCCTTCTTCCAGATCGTGACCGACGGCGTTCTGATGCGCCCGGTCAACATCACCAACCTGTTCCTGCAGAACTCCTATGTCATCATCATGGCGCTTGGCATGCTGATGATCATCGTGGCGGGGCATATCGACCTGTCCGTCGGCTCCATCGTCGGTTTCATCGGCGCGCTTGCCGCCGTGCTGATCGTGCAATGGAACGTGCCGGTCATCGTCACGATCTTCGCCTGCATCTTCGCCGGCATGCTGATCGGCGCGTGGCAGGGTTACTGGGTCGCCTACTGGAAGATCCCGTCCTTCATCGTCACGCTGGCGGGCATGCTGATCTTCCGCGGCCTGTCGCTGTGGCTCCTGAACGGCCAGTCCGTCGGTCCCTTCCCAAGCTCGTTCCAGCTCTTGTCCACGGGCTTCGTGCCGGACATTTTCGGGGTTGGAAAGCCGAACATGACGGCGCTTGCCGCCGGCATCATCGCCGCCGCCGCGATCGTCTATCTCGCCTGGCGGGCCCGTTCGCGCAATGTTGCCTACGGCATCGAGGATGAACCCTATTCCTTCTTCCTCGGCCGCAACATCATCGTCGCGGCGGTCCTGGTCTTCGTCTCGTGGAAGCTCGCTTCCTTCCGCGGCCTGCCGAACGTTCTGGTCTCCATGGCGATCCTGACGGTGATCTACACCTTCATCACCGAAAGCACGACCTTCGGCCGCCGCGTTTATGCGATCGGCGGCAATGAGAAGGCGGCAGCCCTTTCCGGCATCAACACGAGACGGCTGAATTTCATCGTCTTCGTCAACATGGGCATGCTCGCAGCCCTGGCCGGTCTCGTTTTTGCAGCCCGCCTCAACATCGCAACTCCGAAGGCCGGCAACGGCTTCGAGCTCGATGTCATCGCGGCCGTCTTCATCGGCGGCGCCTCGATGTCCGGCGGCGTCGGCAAGATCGTCGGCGCGGTTGTCGGCGCCTTCATCATGGGCATCATGAACAACGGCATGTCGATCATGGGCATCGGCATCGACTACCAGCAGGTGATCAAGGGCCTCGTCCTGCTCGCGGCCGTCGTCTTCGACGTCTACAACAAGAACAAGGCCTGACGGCGAAAGCCACGGGTCGAGAATCAAAGGGGGCAGGGCGGTTTCCGCTCTGCCCCCCCCCCCCTTTTTTTGCGTTCTGCGCGGCCTGTCAGCCGCGCCTGCGGCAGGACGAGCGCACGATCAGCCGCGACGGCAGGCGCAGGAGCCGCGGAGGCGTGGCCCGGGCGGTCGTGTCCTCGGCCTCCAGCCGCTCGATCAACATTCCGGCGGCGGCTTCGGCGATCGCCGGAATGTCCTGATCGAGCGAGGTGATCTCGGGATCGAATCCGGCTGAAAAATGCAGCCCGTCGAAGGAAATCAGCGAGACGTCATCCGGCGCCTTCAGCCCCATCGACTTCAGGCCCTGCAGCACGCCGCGGGTCTGCATCGTGTTGATCGTCACGATCGCCGTCGGCCGGTTCTGCCGCGACATCAGATCCTGCGCGGCCCGGAAGGCCTGATCCTCGCGTTGATGATGGGTGTAGACGAAGTTGTCCGGAACCGGGTGTCCGGCCTCGCTGAGCGCCGCACGGGTGCCTTCCAGCCTGTCGTCGGACACCGAAATGCCGGTGCGGCCCGCGATCACGGCAATGTCGCGGTGGCCGAGCTGCAGAAGGTGGTGAACGATCAGGCGGGCGCCAAGCGCATTGTCGTCAACGACGCAATCAAACGGCGCGCCTTCTATGATGCGGTCGATGATCACGGTCGGGCGCCTGAGCGCGGGGATGATGTTTTCCGCGTAGCGCTCGCCGAGGCATGTGGGAAAGAGCACCAGCCCCGCCACCTGATGGTCGCTCATGCGCGCAATATCGGCCAGTTCGCGTGCGGGATCGTCGCCGTTGGAGGCGAAGAACATCGAATAGCCCTTGTCGGAGAGCGCCGCCTGCATGCTGCGGGCAATGCTGGCCGCATAGGGCGCGGCAATGTCGGGCACGAGCAGGCCGATCTGGCGCGAGCGGCCGAGGCGCAGGTTCCGTGCCACCGGATTGGGCACGTAGCCAACGGCCGCGATCGCGGCATTGACCCGGGCGCGTAACGTTGCGCTGACCGGCGCGCTGTCATTGATCGTGGCGGAAACGGTGGTTACGGAGACGCCGGCGGCCTTCGCTACATCCTTGATTGTGGCCATTTTTCCCCCTGATTCAATACCCTCTGTTTACACGGTTTTTTTCAAATCGCCAGCGTGTTCAGCGGAATCGGCTTGATCATTGTTTGATTCCACGTTAAATACGTAACGTTTCGTGTGTTTAGTATACGAAAAATAGGGGATAAAGGCGACCTTATCGTGGAGGATGCGAAAGGTTGCGTGTTTCGGGAGGGAAAATTGAAGACATCCGCCTTGTTTCTGGCCGCCGCCCTGGCGTCCGCCGCCGCGCCGGCCTTTGCCGATGACAGCGTGCTTCGTCTGCGCATGAACGGCGATATCAATTCCGTCGATCCGATCTCGACGACCAACTACACCATCCGCAACGCCAGCTATCTGATCTATGACGTGCTGTTCGCGCTGGACGAGAATTTCGAAGTCCGCCCGCAGATGGCCGAGAGCGTCGATATTTCCGATGACGATCTCGTCTATACGATCACGCTGCGCGAGGGTCTGACCTTCCATGACGGCAGTCCGGTGACGGCGGATGATGCCGTGGCCTCGCTTCAGAGATGGGGCAAGGTCGACGGGCTCGGCAAGATCATGTTTTCGAAGATGGACAGCATCGAAGCCGCCGATGACAAAACGCTTGTGATCACCATGGCCGAGCCCTGGGCCCAGGTCTTGCCGGCGATCGGCAAGATTTCCTCCAATATCCCGGTGATCATGCCCAAACGGCTGGCCGAACAGGATCCGGGCAACCCGGTGACCGAACCGGTCGGCTCCGGCCCCTACCGTCTGCTGGTCGATGAATGGGTGCCGGGCTCGATCGCCCCCTACGAAAAATTCGAGGGATATGTGCCGCGAGACGAGCCGGCCTCCATGGCCGCAGGCGGAAAGGTCGCGGGCTTCGACCGTATCGAGATCGTCAACATTCCCGACACGGCGACCGCGATCGATGCGCTGCTCGCCGGCGAGATCGACTGGATGGAAGAGGTGCCGGCCGACATGCTGCCGCTGTTCGAAGGCCAGAACGAGGCGGTGGCCGAACCGGCGCTTCAGTCCGGCAATTCGCTGCAGCTGGTCGTCAACCATCTGAACCCGCCCTTCGACAACCCGAAAATCCGCCATGCGCTGCAGCTCGCGCTCGAGCAGGAGCCCTTCATGCAGGCGATGAACGGCGACAATACCGACCTCTACGAGATCTGCGCGGCCGTCTTCTTCTGCAACACGCCGTTCGAAAGCGACGTCAACACCGACCGGGTGCTGACCCGCGATGTGGAGGCGGCCAAGGCTCTGCTTGAAGAGGCCGGTTATGACGGCACGCCGGTCCACATCATGCATGTGACCGATATCGCCGGGCAGGACGCAGCCTATTCCGTGTTGAAGCCGATGCTGGAGGAAGCGGGCTTCGTCGTCGACGAGCAGATTGCCGACTGGGCGACGGTTTCCACCCGGCGCGCGTCGAAGGAGCCGGTCGCGGACGGCGGCTGGAACCTGTTCTTCACCGGCTGGGGCTATGTCGACCAGATCAACCCGATGACGAATGTCTATGTCGCCGGCGCCTGTGAGGATGGCTGGTTCGGCTGGGCCTGCTCGGAAGAACTGCAGGCGCTGCGCGAGCAGTTCGCGGCAACGAGCGATCCGGAAGAGCAGAAGCTGCTGGCCACGCGCATGCAGGAGGTCACGCATGATCTCGTGCCCTACGTTCCGCTTGGCCAGGTTTATCCGAGCCAGGGCCTTTCGACCGATCTCGAAGGCTATATCGAAAGCCCCGTTCCGTTCTTCTGGAATGTGTCGCGCGCTGAAAACTGATTATCATGACGGGCCGAGGCGAGTGACCCCGGCCCGTCTTGCACCACACTTTCCGGGAGGAACGCGTGCCGGCTTATATTCTTGGCCGACTGGCTGCGGCCATACCGACCCTGCTTCTGGTCTCGGTCTTCATCTTTCTTCTAGTGCATCTGGCGCCGGGCGACCCGGCGCTGCTGATCGCCGGCGACAATGCGAGCCCCGCCCAGGTGGAGCAGATTCGCCAGCGGCTGCATCTCGATCAGTCCCTGCCGGCGCAGTTCGTCATCTGGTTTTCCGATGCCGTCCGTCTTGATCTCGGCGCAAGCGTCTATTCGGGCAAGCCGGTGACGGAACTGATCGCCCAGCGCATCGAGCCGACCTTCATGCTTGCCGCCTATACGATGACGCTGACCGTGCTGGTCGCCATCCCGCTCGGCACGATTGCCGCGTGGAGGGCCAACGGTCTCGTTGACCGCATCATCATGGCCTTTTCGGTTGCCGGCTTCTCCGTGCCGGTCTTCGCGACGTCCTATCTGCTGGTCTATCTCTTCGCCGTGAAGGCGCGCTGGTTTCCCGTCCAGGGCTACAAGCCGCTGTCGGATGGCATATGGGCAACGCTTGTCTCGCTGACGCTGCCCTCCATTGCGCTGATGCTCGTGTTCGCCGCCCTCATCGCCCGCGTCACGCGGGCCGCCGTTCTGGAAGTGCTGCAGGAGAATTTCGTGCGCACGCTCAAGGCCAAGGGCATGGGCACCGGCCGCATTCTCGCGGTGCATGTGCTGAAGACGGCGGGCGTGCCGATCGTCACCGTCATCGGCATCGGCTTTGCCGCGCTCATCGGCGGCGTGGTGGTAACCGAAAGCGTCTTCAATATTCCGGGGATCGGCCGGCTCACCGTCGATGCGATTGTGCGCCGGGACTATCCCGTGGTGCAGGGCATCATCCTGTTCTTTTCCGTAACGCTGATCCTCATCAACCTGATCGTTGATCTGAGCTACGCATTGTTCGACCCGAGGGTGAGGGGATGACGGCGATCATGGAAGAAACTGCCAGGAGCGCCCGCGCCTCCGAAACCCGGCTTCTCGTCAGCGAGGGTTTCCGTTTTCTCAAGGTCCACCGCGAAGTCACGATCGTGCTCGCGATGCTGGTTGCTATGGCCCTGGTCGGCATGTTTGCGCCGCTTCTGGCGGGCGACCCGATGGCGATCAATCCGGCCATGCGCTACCGCCCGCCGTCCGCAGAACACTGGCTCGGGACCGACAATCTCGGCCGCGACGTCTACGCGCGGCTGATCTACGGCACCCGCAATTCCATGGCCGTCGGCTTTGCCGTTGCCGGAATCACCACCCTCATCGGCGTTGCCATCGGGGTCTATGCGGGCTTTTCAAATCTCGGCGGCGCCATCGTCATGCGTCTCAACGACGCGATGATGTCGATCCCGGCCGTGCTGCTCGCCATCGCGCTCGCCTCGCTTATGGAACAGGGGCTTGCCGCCGTCATCGTCGCCATCACTGTGCCGGAGATACCGCGCATGGTGCGTGTCGTGCGCGCGCTGGTGCTCGGCATCCGCCGCCAGCCCTATCTGGCCGCCGCCGTTTCGATCGGCACGCGCGGCCTGCCGCTGGTGTTTCGCCATGTGCTGCCCAACATGTTCGGCCCGGTCCTGGTGCAGGCGACCTATGCCTGCGCCTCAGCCGTCATCACTTCTGCCGTGCTCGCCTTTCTCGGCGTCGGCGTCTCGCCGGATATTCCGAGCTGGGGCGGGATGATGGCGGCGGCAAAGTCCATGTTCCGGCTGCATCCCGAACTGATGCTCTATCCGGGGCTTGCGCTCTCGCTGCTGGTGCTGCTCGTCAACATTCTGGGCGACCGGCTTTCCGATGCGGTCGACCCGCGCAAGGCCAAAAGGGGGATATTGTGATGGGCGAGACCTTTCTTTCCGTCGACAATCTGTCGCTGACCTTTTCCGGCAAGGCGGGCATTCACCACGCGCTCACCGACGTCTCCTTTCATGTGGACCGCGGCGAAATCCTCTCCTTTGTCGGCGAATCGGGTTGCGGCAAGTCGGTGACGGCGATGTCGGTGATGCGGCTTCTGCCGCGCCACGGCGTGCATTATCCCTCCGGCAGCATCGTGCTCGACGGAGAAGACCTGCTGCAAAAGAGCGAGCGGGAGATGCGCGCGATCCGCGGCGGCAGGATCGGGATGATCTTTCAGGATCCGATGACATCCTTCACGCCGGTCCACACGATCGGCATGCAGATCGCCGAGACCGTCGCGCGTCACCGGGGCGTTTCGAAAAAGGCGGCGATGGTCCGGGCGCTGGAAATGCTCGATCTGGTGCGCATTCCCGATGCGAAAAACCGGATCAACGCCTATCCGCACGAGCTTTCGGGCGGCATGCGGCAAAGGGTGATGATCGCGATGGCGCTTGCCTGCGATCCGGAACTGCTGATTGCCGATGAACCGACCACCGCGCTCGACGTGACGGTGCAGGCGGAAATCCTGGAACTGATCACGGATCTGAGGCGCGATCTCTCCATGTCGGTGATCCTCATCACCCATGATCTGGGTGTCGTTGCCGAGACCGCCGACCGGGTGATGGTGATGTATGCCGGGCGCGTGGTCGAGGAGGGGCCGGTGCCGTCGATCCTCGGCGGGCCGGCCCATGGCTATACGGCCGGGCTGATCGAGGCCCTGCCGCTGTCGGGGGCTCTTCACCATCGCAGGCCGCTGAAGGAAATTCCGGGCGCCGTGCCGCGTCTCGATCATCGGGTGGAGCACTGCATCTATGCCGATCGCTGCGCCTTCGCGACGCCCGCCTGCAAAACCGTGCTGCCCGAGCATCGGGCGGTCGGGAAAGGTCACCGCGCCGCCTGCCTCAATGCCGGCGATGTCGCCGCGGCGCTTGAGGCCAATGAAATCGTGAGGGCTTGGCAATGAATGTGCAGGTGAAGCTTGAAGGCGTGAGCAAGGCCTATGATATCGGCAAGGCCGGGTTCTTCGGCAAACCCCGGCTTTTGCATGCGATCAACGGCGTCGACCTGGAGATCCGAAAAGGCGAGACGCTCGGCCTGGTTGGCGAGTCGGGCTGCGGAAAATCGACGCTTGCCCGGCTGATCATGCACCTGGAAAAGCCGACGGAGGGCGCAATCGCCTTTGACGGCGAAGACCTGAACGCCGTTTCGTCATCACGCCTGCATGCCGCGCGGCGGCGGTTCCAGATGGTGTTCCAGGATCCCTATGCCTCGCTCAATGCCCGGATGACGGCGCGGGTGATCCTTGCCGAGGCGCTGAAGAACTACCGCTACGGCAGTCCTGCGGAAATCGGCGCCCGCGTCGAGGCCGTGGCGTCGGCCTGCGGCTTGTCCTCCTACCACCTCGACAAATACCCGCATGAGCTTTCCGGCGGCCAGTGCCAGCGCATCGGTATCGCCCGCGCCATCGCGCTCGACCCGGAGATGATCGTGGCCGATGAGCCGGTCTCCGCGCTCGACGTCTCCATCCAGGCGCAGATCATCAACCTGATCCTCAGGCTGCAGCAGGAGATGGGCCTGACGCTGATCTTCGTCTCGCACGATCTTTCGGTGGTCGCCCACATCGCCGACCGGGTCGCCGTGATGTATCTGGGGCGGATTGTCGAACTGGCGCCGGTCCACGACCTTTTTGCCGGAAGCGCGCATCCCTATACCCGGCTGCTGTTGTCGGCCGTGCCGCGACCGGCCCCCCAGGGGCAGCGCGAGCGGCTGCTGAAGGGCGAGCTTCCAAGCCCGCTGAACCCGCCGGAGGGCTGTCATTTCCGGCCGCGCTGTCCCCATGCGACGGAGCGATGCCTTTCGAAGCCGCCGCTGAGACCGATCGGCCCGGGGCGTCTGGTTGCCTGTCACCATGCCGAAGACCTGGCGGACACGCCATGAGCGCGGGAGGAAAACAGCCGGTGATGCTGATCCCCGGCCTCCAGTGCGATCGCAGGGTCTGGCAGTTGCAGATTCCGTTTCTGGAGGCGCTCGGTCATGAGGTGATCGTGCCGGAAGAGCATTTTGCGGCGCAAAGCATCGCCGAAATGGCGGAGATCATTGCCTGCCGGCTTCCGGAGAAGGTGCATGTGGCGGGCTGGTCGATGGGCGGTTATATCCTTTGCCGTCTGCTGGAGACACATGCGGAACGGATTACAAGCGTTGCGATGATCGCGACCTCGGCCCAGCCCGAGAATGCGCGCCGCACGGTGGAACGTCGCGCCGCGATGATCGCGGCTCGTCAGGTCGGCATGGCGCGAGCCTATCGAGCGAGCCTCGAAGCGTGCTGCTTCCGTCCGGACAATGTGCCGCCCGCATTGATGGACGATCTCGTGGCCATGGGCGTCGATATGGGGATGGACACATTCTTCTCCCAGCAGGCGGCCATTATCGCCCGAAAGGACGGGCGTTCCGCGCTTGCCGCCTATCAGGGCCCGGTCACCATCATCTGCGGCGAACGGGATACGGTGACGCCGCCGGAATTGTCGCGGGAAATGCATGCGATTTCGGCCCGATCGCGCCTGACCATGATCCCCGAGGCCGGCCACAACGCGCCGATCGAGCAGGCCGACGCGGTCAATGCGGCGCTTGGCGCGTGGCTCGCCGAAGGGACGGCGGAACGCGACGGGGTGCGCGTCGCAACCGCGCCATAGCGTATTTCGCAGTCAGCTGAAAACACCTCACCTCCGCGACAATGCCGCATGACTGGAACGGATGCGCCGCGCGGCATCGTTAACGGGGCATCCCCGGCACAGTTTGCCTGTGCCGGGGCGGGTCGCACCCTGTCCCAGACTGCCGCATTTATCGGGACGCGGCTTATCTGGAGAACTTTCAAACGTTCTAATGCGCCGATTGGTTCCTGATCATGCGAAAAAAAACGTCTCGGTTTCGGCCTGCCGCGTGCGCCAGGCAATTTCATCCCCGGCGGAAATACGGTAAGGCGGATCGCAAACGCGTCCGCCCCGGAGGTTTGAAGAACAATGGCCAGTCTCACGCTGCGCAACATCGTCAAGAAATATGGTCAGCGCCAGGTCATCCACGGTCTTGACCTCGACATCGCAGATGGCGAATTCGTCGTTCTCGTCGGCCCGTCCGGTTGCGGCAAGTCGACGCTGTTGCGGATGATTTCGGGGCTTGAGGAGATCACCGGGGGCGAGGTGATGGTCAACGGCCAGGTTGCCAACAAGATGCAGCCGCGACAGCGCAACATCGCCATGGTGTTTCAGGATTTCGCGCTCTATCCGCATATGAGCGTGCGCAAGAATATGGCGTTCGCCCTGCGCATGGCCGGCATCTCCCGCGCCGAGCGCGATGCGGCGGTCGAACGAGCGGCCGAGATGCTGGGGCTGACCGATGAGCTGGAGCGCTATCCGAGCGAGCTTTCCGGCGGGCAGAAGCAGCGCGTCGCCATGGGCCGGGCGTTGGTGCGCAATCCGGAGGCCTTCCTCTTCGACGAGCCGCTGTCGAACCTCGACGCCAAGCTGCGCGCCCAGATGCGCGCCGAGATCAAGGCGCTGCACCGCCGGCTCGAGACGACGATGATCTATGTCACCCATGATCAGATGGAAGCGATGACCATGGGCGAGCGCATCGTTCTGATGCGCACCGGCGTGATCGAGCAGGTCGGAACGCCGCTCGAGCTTTACGACCGGCCGCAGAATGTCTTCGTCGCCGGCTTCATCGGCGCGCCGGGCATGAACCTCATTGAAGGCGTGGCCGAGGCTCGGGATGGCGCATTGGGTCTGCGCAGCAAGGGCGGGGCTCTCTGGCCGCTGCCGGCGGTTGACGGGCTTCAGGCCGGTGCGGCGATCACCATCGGCATACGTCCGGAAAATGTCGCCTTTGACGATGCGGGAACCGAGGCGGTGATCGAATTCACCGAGACCACGGGCTCCGAGACCCATGCCACGATGACGGCCGGCGGCGACCAGGTTCTGCTGCTGACGCCGGAACGCGTCCCCTATGAGCGCCATCAGCAGGTAAAGATCGTCTTCGATGCCGCGCGCATGCATGTCTTCGATACCGAAAGCGGCGACCGGTTGAACTGAGAGGCGGAATGGCTGACCTCGATCCGCTTTTCGACCGGCTGTCGCGGTCGAAATTCCGAAGCCGCTTTTCATTGTCCGAGAAGGACCGGGCCTATGCCGCGTCAAAGGGCAGGGCAGAGGTCAACGCCCATGCCGAGGATTTCATCCGCACGCGCCTTGCGCCGGCCGAACCCGCCAATGACGGGAAGCAGACGCCGATGCGCGGCCACCCGGCCTTCCTCGCCCAGCATGCAACGGCCACCTGCTGCCGGGGTTGCCTGATGAAATGGCACGGCATCGAAAAGGGCCGGCCGCTCGACGAGGGCGAGATCGCCTATGTGGTGTCGGTGCTCGACCGCTGGATCGTCGGGCAGATGTCGTCCGGGCAGCGGTGATCTGCCGGTTCAGGCGGAGCGCTTCATGCCCTTCAGCTTGTCCGGCTTCTCGCCGCCATAGGCCCAGTCGATGAGTTCCACCGTGTGCAGGATCGGAACGGCGGTGCCCGACGCGATCTGGGTGATGCAGCCGATATTGCCGGTGGCGATGATGTCGGGCTTGGTCGCCTCGATATTCTTCACCTTGCGGGCCTTCAGCTTCGCCGAGATCTCCGGCTGCATGATGTTGTAGGTCCCGGCTGATCCGCAGCACAGATGCCCTTCGCCCGGTTCCTTCACGGCAAAGCCGGCCGCCTCCAGGAGCAGTTTCGGTCCGGCCTTGATCTGCTGGCCGTGCTGCATGGAGCAGGCGGAGTGATAGGCGACGGTGATGCCCTGGCGCTTCTGCTCGGGAAGGGCGAGCGTCGTCAGATATTCGGTGATGTCCTTCGCAAGCGCTGAAACCCTGGCGGCCTTTTCCGCATAGGCCGGATCATGCCGCAGCATGTGGCCGTAATCCTTGATCGTCGTGCCGCAGCCGGAGGCGGTGATGATGACGGCGTCGAGCCCGCCGTTCTCGATCTCCCGCGTCCAGACGTCGACATTCCTGCGCGCCTCGGCAAGCGCCTGTTCCTCGCGGCCCATATGGTGGACCAGTGAGCCGCAACAGCCTTCGCCCTCCGGCACCACCACCTCGATGCCGAGCCGCGTCAGGAGGCGGACGGTCGCCTCGTTGATCGCGGGGTCGAGCACCGATTGGGCGCAGCCGGTCAGCAGCGCCACGCGGCCGCGTTTCTCGGCAGTGGGCGTATGGGTCGCGGGTTTCGAGACGGGGGAGGCCGCGGGCAAGCGCGAAGGCGCCAGTTTCAGCATCGCCTCGAAGGGTTTGAGCGCGGTCACCGAGCCGAAGAGCCCGGCAAAGGGCCGCCCGAGCCGCGCCAGTGAAAGGGCCGCGCGAAAACGGGCCGGATAGGGCAGCACCGCCGCCAGCACAGCGCGGGTGAAGCGGTTCATGAAGGGGCGTTTGTAGGTCTTTTCGATATGGACGCGGGCATGGTCGACGAGATGCATGTAGTCGACGCCCGACGGACAGGTGGTCACGCAGGACAGGCAGGAGAGACAGCGGTCGATATGGGTGACCACTTCCTCATCCGCCGGCCGCCCGTTTTCCAGCATGTCCTTGATCAGGTAGATGCGCCCGCGCGGACTGTCGAGTTCGTTGCCGAGCGTTACATAGGTCGGGCAGGTCGCCGTGCAGAAACCGCAATGGACGCATTTGCGCAGGATGGATTCGGCTTCGGCGACCTTGGGATCGGCAAGCTGCTCGGGGGAGAAGCGGGTCTGCATGGGATGCGCCTAAACCAGCCAGCTTTGCGGGCGCTCGATCGGCTCCGAACGGTTGACCTTCTGCAGGCCGATGATCACGCGGACGATGACCCAGACGGCGGTGGCCAGGAAGCCGAACACGCCGATGATCACGAAGGTCAGCACGAAGGAAATGGCCGAGAAGAGCAGCGCGATCCAGAAAGTGCGGATCGCCCAGGTGTAATGCGTCTTCAGCCAGTCCTCGGCCTTGTCGCGGTTCATATAGGCCGAGATCAGGCCGATGACGCCGGCAATGAAGATCACGCAACTGACGAGATAAAGGATATAGATGAGGATGACGTTGTTCCTGGTCGGATCCATCCAGCCATCGCCAAACCGTTTGGGCGGTGTCGTCTGCGGGTCACTCATGCTGCCATCTCCTCTTTCGCCATCTTTCCGGGGCTGAATATCCCCTTGGGGTCGAGTTTCTGCTTGATCCGCGCCGAAAGGGCGGCAATGGCCGGCGGCTGCGGCTCGAAGGCGGGGATCAGCGCCCGTGCTGTCGGGTCCGCGCGCATCAGCGTGGCGTGGCCGCCGCCATGGGCCTTGATCAGGGACCTCAGCCGGCCCGGTTCCGGCGCGCCGTCCATGCGCATCCAGATCAGTCCGCCCTGCCAGTCGTAAAGCGCATCGACGGCCGCCTCAAGGCGGATGTCGGCAACAAGCTTCGCGGCTTCCGAGGGCGCTATGCTGACGCGCCAGAGCGGGCGCAGCGATTTTTCCGCATAGGGCGCGGCGTCGCGAATCTCGCGCCAGAGCGTGGCGGTTTTCGTCGCCTCCAGTTCGGCGACGGGACCGATCGCGCCGGCATAGTCCTTCAGCTTTTCGGCGCGGACGGCGACCGATTCCGGCAGGCCTTCCAGCCGGAGGCAGGTGACACTGTCGCCTTCGAGCGCGCCGGACAGGAAGGCGGGGCGGACGCTGTAGGGCAGGTGGGCGGCGCCCGAAACCTCGAGCGGCAGCGCCATGGCGGCTGCCATCAGCGCGATGGCGTCGTCATCGGTCAGGTCGGAGACGACGATGGTGGTCGCCGCCTTCGGCGCCGGCAGCACCTTGAAGGTCACTTCCGTCAGGAAGCCGAGCGTGCCGTGCGAGCCCGCCATCAGCCGGGCGAGGTCAAGCCCGGTCACATTCTTCATCACCCGGCCGCCGGCCTTGATCGCCTCGCCCTTGCCATTGATGAAACGCGCGCCCAGCAGATGGTCGCGGGCAGCACCCGCCAGCGCGAAGCGGCGGGGACCGGAGACATTGGCGGCGAACACGCCGCCGATCGTCGGCGTGCCCTCGGTATTCATGATGCCGCGATGGTCCATCGGCTCGAAGGCGAGGAACTGGCCGTTTGTCCTGAGCGCCGCCTCGATTTCGGCAAGCGGGGTGCCGGCCCGCGCCGTCATCACCATTTCCGACGGCTCGTAGGAGACGATGCCGGAAAGCGCGGAAGACGAAAGCGTGGTTTCGGCCCTCTGCGGATTGCCGAAGCCGGACCGGGTATTGCCGCCGCAAAGGGCAAGCGGCACGCCCGTCTCGAAATGGCGGGCGATGATGCCGGCGGCTTCCGTCTCGGTTTCAGGCGTCAGCATCTCAGTCATCCCGTCCCTCCAGAGGAAAAACCTTGGAGGGGTTCAGCACCCAGTCCGGATCGAAGGCGGCGCGCACCGCCATCTGCTGGCGAAGGTCGACGTCGGAATACTGATGGCGCATCAGGTCGCGTTTCTCGATGCCGACGCCGTGTTCGCCGGTCAGGCAGCCGCCGGCATCGACGCAGAGTTTCAGGATTTCCGCGCCCGCTTCCTCGGCGCGCGCGGCGTCTTCCGGGTCGTTGATATTGTAGAGGATCAGCGGATGCATGTTGCCGTCGCCGGCATGGAACACATTGGCGACGCGCAGGCCGTAGCGGTCGGTGATCTCGCTCGTTTTCTGCAGCACGTAGGAAAGCTGGCTGAGCGGCACGGTGCCGTCCATGCAGATATAGTCGGCAATGCGGCCGGTGGCGCCGAAGGCGGACTTTCGGCCCTTCCAGATCAGCGCGGCTTCCGTCGCCGACTGGCTGCGGCGGATCGCCATCACGCCGTGGCGCTCGGCGATCGCGACGATTTCGGCAAGCATCGCCTCCATCTCGTCTTCCGAGCCCTCGACCTCGATGATCAGGAGCGCGCCGGCGTCGAGCGGATAGCCGGCCTTGGCGAAGGCCTCGCAGATTTCAATCGCCGGCTTGTCCATGAATTCTATGGCGACGGGAATGATGCCGGAGGCGATGATATCGGTGACGCAGGCGCCGGCCTGTTCCGAGGTCGGGAAGCCGAAGAGAACGGGCCGCGCCCCTTCCGGACTTGCCAGTAGCCGGACGGTCGCCTCGGTGATGATGCCGAGCTGGCCTTCCGAGCCGCAGACGAGCGCCATCAGGTCGTAGCCCGCCGAATCAAGCGCCTTGCCGCCGAGGTCGATCACGGTGCCGTCGACCAGCACCATCTTCACGCCGAGCAGGTTGTTCGTCGTCACGCCGTATTTCAGGCAGTGCGCGCCGCCGGAATTCATGCCGATATTGCCGCCGATGGTGCAGGCGAGCTGCGAGCTCGGATCCGGCGCGTAGAAGAAGCCTTCGGGCCTCACCGCTTCGGAGATGGCGATGTTGGTGACGCCCGCCTGGACGGTCGCGGCGCGGTTCGGCAGGTCGATGTCGAGAATGCGGTTCATGCGCGAAAGCCCGAGGATGATCGCATCCTCCTGGCCGATGGCGCCGCCGGACAGCGAGGTGCCGGCGCCGCGCGGGACAACGGGAATGCCGTTCTCGTGGCAATAGGCGAGCACCTTTGCCACCTGCTCAGTCGTTTCCGGCAGGCAGACGGCGAGCGGCAGGCGGGTATAGGCAATGAAGCCGTCGGTCTCGAAGGGCACCAGTTCGCGCCCTTCGTGAATCAGCGCGTCCTTCGGCAGCATGGCCTGAAGATCGGAAATAATCGCGCCGCGCCGGGCCAGGATATCGGCCTTCGGCGTGCTGAACGCTATTGCGCCGGACAAGGGTTCACCTCCGCATCTTCGCGAAACGCAACCAGGGCGTCTCTGTCTCCTCCCGCGTTCTATCATTGGCCTTCTGGCAAGACAAATGCTAACACTTGTTCCGAAATGGCAAAAATGGCGGGCACTATGAACCTGACCGATATCGAGATCTTTGCCCGCGTGGCGACGACCGGCAGCATGACGGAGGCGGCGCATGAGCTGAGGCTTTCGCCGGCCGTCGTCTCAAAAAGCATAAAGCGGCTGGAGGAGGCGCTCGGCGCGCGGCTTCTGCAGCGAACCACGCGGCGGGTGATGCTGACGGAAACCGGGCGGGGTTATTATGAACGCATCCTGCCGGTTCTGGCGGGAGCGGAGGAAGCGCAGGCCTTTGTCGAGGGGCGCACGGCCGCCGTCAGGGGGCGGCTTAGGGTCTCCGCGCCCACATCCTTCGGGCGCATGCATATCGCTCCGCATCTTGCCACCTTCATGAACGCCCATGAGTCGCTTGAGATCGAACTGCTTCTGAACGACGCCTTTGTCGATATCGTCGCCGAAGGCTTTGATGTCGCCATCCGTATCGGCGAACTGAGCGACAGCTCGCTCGTGGCGCGCAAGCTTGCGCCGGTGAGGCGCATCCTGTGCGCCGCGCCGTCCTATATCGAGAAAATGGGGATGCCGGAAAACCTCGCCGACCTCGACCGCCACATCTGCCTGCCGGCCCATAATGGCGAGCACTGGAGGCTGTCAGGGCCTGATGGCCCGGTCGCGCTTCGTCCGGAAGGCCGGCTCGTCACCAATTCCAGCGAAGTGGTGCGCGAGGCGGTTCTGGCCGGCATGGGGGTCGCGCTGCGCTCGACCTGGGATATCGGGCCGGAGCTTGCGAGCGGCAGGCTGGTGCAGGTGCTGCGGCAATACGAGAGCCCGGGCGATGTCGGGCTGTTCGCGGTCTATCCGAGCCGCAATTTCCTGCCGGAGAAAGTGCGGCTGTTTATCGATTTCCTGGCCAGGCTCTACGCCCCCGCGAGCTATTGGGGGGCGTAGGCGCGCGCTTACGCGACGATCAGTATGCCGGTGATCAGGGAAATCAGGATCACCACGAGGACGATGAAGATCAGCACGCGGGCAATGCCGGCCGAAAGACCCGCCACGCCGCGAAAGCCGAGAAGGCTGGCGACCGCCGCGATGATCAGCAATATCAGGATCCACTCAAGCATTGTATGTCCTTTCGGCGCTTTTCTCGTCTTGGGTTGAAACAAAAACGGCGATGTAAGCCGAAAGTTCCCGCGATGCCGGTCGCGGCCTGTTCTTCCGCGCATGGATCGGCCAAAAAGCGCCGGTAATTTCACAAAAGCTTCACGGGAGTGCCCTTTCCATGGTGACAAGCCATGATAGAAACGGGTTTTATCAATTTCGCGGGGACTGTGCTTGAGTCTGCATCTTTTGCCGACGCCCTGCCGGAAGGAAACACGCGGGACATGCCATCAGAAAAGACGCTGGCCGAAAGAGCGGACGCGATCGAAACCCGCCAGCAATATGCCGCGCTTTGCTACCGGCTGACGCGACGCAAGAAAAAGACCGCGATCGAGGTGCTGTTGATCACCAGTCGCGACACGGGCCGCTGGGTCACGCCCAAGGGCTGGCCGATGGCCAACAAGGCCCCGCACGAGGTCGCCGCCCAGGAGGCCTTCGAGGAGGCCGGCATCAAGGGCAAGGTCGGCGAAAAGCCGCTTGGAAATTATTCCTATCTGAAACGGCTCGACAACGGCACGTCCGTGCCCTGCGTCGTCGATCTCTACCCCTTGCGCGTGCGCAAGACCAAGTCGAAATATCCCGAGGCCGACGAGCGCACGCGCAAGTGGACGTCGCCGGAGGAAGCGGCCGAACTCGTGCATGAAAGCGAGCTGAAGACGCTGCTGATCGAGCTCATCAACCTGATCGAGAGCTGAGGCGGCGGCCTGCCATTCTGATTGGCGCTGAAATCCGATAGATCATCGAGCGCTTGGTAAGCAGCGCCCGATGATCTCGTTTGTTTCCTTTGCCGCGTCGGGTTATCGAAAAACCGGATTCCACTTTTTCGCCCGACGCTCTAGGCTTCGCAGCGAGAGCATTCGAATCGCGGGAGCCATCATGCGCGCCAATTATCGCCTGCAGCGCCTCTATGTCGACGCCGGCCTTGCCGCCGGAGAGGCCTTCGAGGCCGACAGGAACCAGTTCCATTACCTGGCCCATGTGATCCGCGCCGAAGAGGGCGCCGAGCTTCTGCTGTTCAACGGGCGCGATGGCGAATGGCTGGCGCGGATATCCTATCCGACCCGCAAGAAGATCATGCTTCAGCCCGTGGAACAGACCCGGCCGCAGCCGCCCCTGCCGGACCTGACCTATCTGTTCGCGCCGCTGAAGGTCGGGCGGATGGACTATATGGTGCAAAAGGCCGTCGAGATGGGCGCGGGCCGCATCCAGCCGGTGATGACCCAGCACGTTCAGGGCAAGCCCGGCAAGAGCGACCGGCTCGCGGCCAACATCATCGAGGCCGCCGAACAATGCGGCGTTCTCGCCGTTCCCGAACTTCTGGAACCGGTGAAGCTCGCCGACCTTCTGGAGGGCTTCGAGCCCGACCGGCGGCTGATTTTCTGCGACGAGGCGGACGCGCATCAAAATCCCTTGAGCGCGCTTCGCCGGATCGAGGAGAAAAAGCTTGCGCTGCTGATCGGGCCCGAGGGCGGGTTTTCGGACGAGGAGCGGGCAATGTTGCGGGCCAGCCCGTTCGTCACGCCGATCCCGCTTGGCCCGCGCATCCTCAGGGCCGATACGGCCGCCGTCGCCGCTCTCGCGATCATCCAGGCGACGATCGGCGACTGGAAATAAAGCCAAGCGCGCGCGGAGCCTGTCACGTCCCCGTGCATTTATCCCTTATTCAAGGAAATTGACTTGATCGCCCGGACAAACCGGGCCAATAGCGATGGAAAACCCGGCCCTGGCCGGCAGACGATATCGAGGAACTTCCATGGCCCGTGACATTTCCGACGCCACGCCGATCACCGACACGGCGGAACTTGCCGCCTATCTGGAGGCCGGCTGCAAACCCGAGGCGGATTTCCGCATCGGCACAGAGCATGAGAAGTTTCCTTTCTTCAAGGCGGACAATGCCCCCGTGCCCTACGAGGGGGAGCGTTCGATCGCCGCCGTTCTTCACGGCATGAAGGACAAGCTTGGCTGGGACGCGATCATGGACGGCGAGAATATCATTGGCCTTGCCGACCCGTCCGGCATGGGCGCGATCTCGCTGGAGCCGGGCGGCCAGTTCGAGCTCTCCGGCGCGCCGCTTCGGACGCTGCACGAGACCTGCCGGGAATCGAACCGTCACCTTGCGGTGCTGCGCTCGGTGGCCGAGCCGATGGGCATCGGCTTCCTCGGCGTCGGCGGCAGCCCGAAATGGACGCTCGCGGAAACGCCGCGCATGCCGAAATCGCGCTACGGCATCATGAGCAACTACATGCCGAAGGTCGGCACGCAGGGCCTCGACATGATGTACAGGACCTGCACCATCCAGGTGAATATCGACTTCTCCTCCGAGGCCGACATGCGCCGGAAAATGGCGCTGTCGCAGAAGCTGCAGCCGCTCGCGACCGCGCTTTTCGCCTCTTCGCCCTTCACCGAGGGCAGACCGAACGGGCTTCTGTCCTGGCGCGGCGATATCTGGCGCGATACCGACAACAACCGCGCCGGCCTGCTCGACTGCGCCTTCGAACCCGGCTTCGGTTTCGAGCGCTATGTCGAATGGGCGCTCGACGTGCCGATGTATTTCATCATTCGCGACGGGCGGTATCGCGACTGCACCGACATCACCTTCCGCCAGTTCATGGCCGGCGCGCTCAAGGGCGAGGTCGAGGAATGGCAGCCGACCATGGGCGACTGGACCAATCACCTGTCGACGCTGTTTCCCGATGTGCGGCTGAAGCGTTTCCTGGAAATGCGCGGCGCCGATGGCGGCACCTGGCGGCGCATCTGCGCGCTGCCCTCGTTCTGGGTCGGCCTGCTTTACGACGCCGGCGCGATGGATGCCGCCGAACAGCTGACCGCCGACTGGTCGATCGCCGACATTCACCGCCTGCGAGACGAAGTTCCGCGTCTTGCGCTGAAGGCCGAGATCGGGGGGCGTTCGCTGCTTGACGTCGGCCGCGAGGTGATCGAGATCGCCCGCGCGGGTCTCAAGGCGCGCAACAATCTGAATGCCAGCGGCCAGAGCGAAGCGGTCTTCCTGATGACGCTCGACGAGATCATCGCCAAGAAGGCGACCTTTGCCGAGGACCTTCTGGCGCTTTATCACGGCCGCTGGAACGGATCGGTCGACCCGCTGTTCGCCGAGT
The DNA here is from genome assembly GCF_016598595.1 of Martelella lutilitoris. Classification (NCBI taxonomy): domain Bacteria; kingdom Pseudomonadati; phylum Pseudomonadota; class Alphaproteobacteria; order Hyphomicrobiales; family Aurantimonadaceae; genus Martelella; species Martelella lutilitoris. Next base: position 2,932,318 of record NZ_CP066786.1, on the reverse strand, counting down.
TCCAGTATTGAGGCCGGAAACCCGAAAAATTGCCGGAAGATTTTTCGACGTTCCGGGTCTATAGTCTTCGCTTCACGCGGAGGCTTGGTGATGGCTGTCACAGGTATTGGCGGTTTCTTCTTTCGTGCGCGCGAGCCGGAGGCGCTTCGCGCCTGGTATGTGAAACATCTCGGCGTCGGGTCGGCGCCCTACGGGATCTGGGAGACGATGGCCGGTCCTTCGGTGTTCGCGCCCTTTCCGGCTGATACCAACTATTTTCCTGAAGACCGCGGCTTTATGCTCAACCTGCGGGTGGATGACCTCGAGGGCCTCTGCGCCAGCCTGCGGGCGGCCGGCATCGCGGTGATCACCAATCCGGAGTGGGACATGCCGGGCGTCGGCCGCTTTGCCCGCATCCACGATCCCGAAGGCAATCCGCTCGAGCTCTGGCAGCCGGACGAGGGCGGATGAGGCCGGCACAAAAAAGCCCGGAAACCAAAGTTTCCGGGCAAAATGCAGAGTGAAGGCTGAACCACCCTGCGGGGAAAATGACGCTTTTCTTCGGGCCGCGGTTGGGACAACGGCCGTCAAACCAACGCCAAAACTTGAGGAAAGCCAGGATTTCGGAACCCCGGTGCACAAATCCCGCCGCCGGCGCCAAACAAGGCGTCATGCCCTTTCAGCCCGGCGACAGGGTTCGTCAGATCACCATGCGCTGCGAACGGTTGCAGGCGGCCCGCTTCAGGTCCACCATCGGGTCTTCCCGGATCGAGCTTATATAGGCCTGTTCGACATCGGTGCGGGTGAGACCGATGTCTTTCAACAGCGCATCGTCCATGTCAGCCATATAGCGGATGGCCGAACGGTTCTTCGTGAAACGCGCCAGCGCGGCGCGAAGCGCGGCAAGGCCTGCAAACAGGGAGTGGGGCCGGTGCGCCAGTGCCCGGCTGTCAGACGCTCTTTCAATCAACGACATCGTCGCCTCCTTCGGTCGGGCCGCCCGGACGCGGCCCTTTGAACAGATCCTGCAGCCACCCTCTCAGCGCGCCCTTGCGCGCGGTCGCTGCCGGCCTTTGACGAACAAACCGAAAATTTTGCCCTGCCGCCACCCGAAACATGCGCGTGGCGTTTTTGCCGGCAAACGGAATGTCCGTTTCGTTGCTTGACAAGATGGCGATTTCTTATTGATCAGTCCAACGAATGTTTTTAATATCAAACATCAATAGACTTGATGGGTGATTTCATGGTTGCGCCTCTGGATATCGATCAGCTTCAGACCTTCGTCGCCATTGTCGACAACGGCTCGTTTACGCGCGCTGCCGAGCAGGTCTTCAAGACCCAGTCTGCTGTCTCCATGCAGATGCGTCGTCTTGAAGACAGGATCGGCAAGCAGCTTTTCACCAAGGACGGTCGCGGGGTGCGGCTGACGGATGAGGGCGACAAGCTTCTGAATTATGCCCGGCGGATCATCCGCCTCAACAATGAGGCGATCGCCGCCTTCGATGATAATCGCCTCGAAGGCTCGATCCGGATCGGCACGCCCGACGACTATGCCGACCGCTACATGCCGGACATCATCAACCGGTTTGCCAAGTCCCATCCCAATGTCGAGCTCTATATCGTCTGCGAGGATTCCAACGATCTCGTGGAGCGGCTGAAGCAGGGAGAGCTCGACATGGCGCTGGTTACCCACAACCCGCGCACGCGCGATTCCGAAGTGGTGCGCACCGAGCCCCTGTGCTGGGTCGCGTCCGCCAATCACGCCTTGCCGGTCGACCGGCCCGTTCCGCTTGCCGTCGGGCGGCGTGACTGCCGCTGGCGGCAACTCGCCATCGCCGCGCTCGAGGGCGTGGACCGGGACTATCGCGTGCTGTTCACCAGCTGGTCGGCAACCGTCGTGGCCTCTGCCGTGCTCGCCGGCATGGCGATCTCTATCCTGCCGGAATCGGCGCTGCGCAACGGCATGCGGGTGCTTTCCCAGGCCGACGGCTTTCCGCCGCTGCCGCCGGTGCAGATCGGCCTGATGAAGCGTCCGGGCGCTTCCGCTTCGCTGACGACCGCGCTTTCCAACCATATCATCGCCTCGCTCGACAATATCAGCGCTGTCGAGGTCGCGTCGGGCTTCGAGATGGACGGCAAGGTGCTGTCGCGTTCACCGCGGATGAAGCCCGCCCATGTCGCGGCAAGCTGGTAGGGCGCGGTCTGAACGCGGAAAATAAGGCCGGCACGTTTCGCGCCGGCCTGCTGATCATTCCCTCCGGGGATGCGGCTACTCCGCGGCGTTCGGCGTTCCCGGCGTCGAGATCGCGTTGGCCTCGTAGCCGTGGGCTTCCTTCAGCGCGGCGCGCACGCCGGCCTCGTAATCCGGGTGGACCTGCTTGAAGAGCGCCAGCTGCCGCTCGATGATCTCGCCCGGCACCCCGCCCATGGCGGCGGCGATATTGTCGAAGAGCCGCGCCTTCTGGCCATCATCGAAGAGTTCGAACAGCGCCCGGGGCTGGGAAAAGTCGTCATTGCCCTCGCGATGGTTGAAGCGGCCCATGTCGCCTTCTATGGCAAGCGGCGGCTCCATCGCCGACCTGTCCTCGACCGCGCCGCCCATGCTGTTCGGCTCGTAATAGGCATCCGTCGCCCCGGTCTTCTGGCCGAAGAAGTTCATCTGGCCATCCTTGTGGTAGTGATGGACCGGACATTTCGGCGCGTTGACCGGCAGCGCCTCGTAGTGGGTGCCGAGGCGATAGCGGTGGGCATCGGCATAGGAGAAGATGCGCGCCTGCAGCATCTTGTCCGGCGAATGCGAGATGCCGGGCACGATATTGGAGGGCGAGAACGCCGCCTGCTCGATTTCGGCGAAGTAATTGTCGGCGTTGCGGTTCAGCTCCATCACGCCGATGTCGATCGGCGGATAGTCGCCGTGCGGCCAGACCTTGGTGAGGTCGAACGGATTATATGAGGTCTTGTCGGCGTCTGCCTCCGGCATGATCTGCACCTGCACTTTCCAGCGCGGATAATTGCCGGTCTCGACCTTGTCGAAGAGGGCTTCCTGGTAGGTCTCGCGGCTCTTGCCGATCAGTGTTTCGGCCTCATCATTGGTGTAGTGCCTGTGGCCCTGCTCGGTCTTGAAGTGGAACTTGACCCAGAAGCGCTCGCCGGCATCGTTCCACAGCGAATAGGTGTGCGAGCCGTAGCCGTTCATGAAGGTCGGGTCGACCGGAATGCCGCGATCGGACATCAGGATCGTGACCTGGTGCAGGCTTTCCGGCGACAGCGACCAGAAATCCCACATCGCCTTGGGCGATCTGAGATTGGTGCGCGGATGGCGCTTCTGCGTGTGGATGAAGTCCGGGAACTTGTAGGGGTCGCGCACGAAGAACACCGGCGTGTTGTTGCCGACAAGATCCCAGTTGCCGTCCTCGGTGTAGAATTTCAGCGCGAAGCCGCGCACGTCGCGCTCGGCGTCCGCCGCCCCCAGTTCGCCGGCAACGGTGGAGAAGCGGGCGAGCATCGGCGTTTCCGCGCCCGGCTGCAGACACTTCGCCTTGGTGTATTTCGAGATATCGCCGGTGATCTTCAGCGTGCCGAACGCGCCCCAGCCCTTGGCGTGGACCACGCGCTCGGGAATGCGCTCGCGGTTCTGGTGGGCGAGCTTTTCGATCAGCTGGTAATCCTGGATCATCACCCCGCCGCGCGGTCCGGCGGTGATGGAATTCTGGTTGTCGGGCACGGCGGCGCCAGCGGTTGTCGTGAGGGTCGGTTTATCTGCCATGGTTTCCTCCATTATTCGTGATGGCGATGGTCTCACGAAGTTTCTATAATTTCCAATTGTGATTTCCGGAGTTTACGATAGGATTTTCCTATCATGATTACATTCAAGCAATTGCGCTATTTCGAGGCACTGGCGCGCGAGCGCCATTTCGGCCGGGCGGCGGAGGCGGTGCATATCAGCCAGCCGGCGCTTTCCGCCCAGATTATGGAGATGGAGGCAGAGCTTGGCGTCGCCTTGTTCGAGCGCGCGCGCCGGCAGGTCTTGTTGACCCGCGAGGGCGAGCGGGTTCTGGCCCATGCGGGGACCGTGCTTGCCGCCATGGCCGCGCTGGAACACGCCGCCCGGCCGGCCGCGGGGCCGCTGGCGGGGCCGGTGGCGATCGGCCTCATTCCCACCGTCGCTCCGTACCTGATCCCGAAACTCGTGCCCTATCTGAAGCGTCATTACCCCGAGGCGGAGGTCGCCCTGAAGGAGGCCGTCACCGACCAGCTTCTCGATTATCTGGAGGAGGGGACGCTGGATGCCGTGGTGGCGGCGCTGCCGATCGAGCGCGACGGCATTGAGACGATGGACCTTTTCGCCGACCGGTTCTTCATGGCGGTCGCCCGCAATCACCAAACGGTGCTCGCCTCGCCCCTGACCCAGGCCGATCTCGAGGCGGATCGCCTGCTGCTTCTGGAGGAAGGCCATTGCCTGCGCGACCAGGCCTTGGCACTTTGCGAACACAAGCCGAAGCGCAATGTCGTCAATGTCGGCGCGACGTCGATGACCACGCTGTTGCAGATGGTCGCGAACGACATGGGCATGACGCTGATACCCGAAATGGCCGTGGCGGCGGAGACCGCGCGAACGTCGCTGACCATCCTGCCCTTTGCGGAACCTCAGCCGGCGCGGCGGATCGGGCTTTGCTGGCGCCGATCTGACAGACGGCGCGAGACCATGGAAGCGCTGGCGGCGGCGGTGCTGAAATGCCGGGCGGTTTGAGCCGCATTGGTCCTTTACGAAAGCCCTCACACGCGGGATAGTACCGGTAGCGACGCATTCGATGAACCGACTGACGGGCAAGAGGGGCTTTGGTCATGAGCGGAATAGCACGCATACTGGCGACGGCATTGACGGTTCTGACGCTTGGCAGCGCAGCGGCCATGGCGGATGATGACAAGATCATGGTCTTCGGCGGCGATACCTATGCCAGCGGCACGACGACCGTGCTCAACCAGGACAGCCCGCGCAATGCCTTTGTGGCCGGCGCGACGGCGCGGCTTGACGGTTCCGTCGGGCGTGATGCGCTTCTGGCGGGCGCCAGGGTTCGTTCCAACGCGAGTGTGAACGGCGACCTTTATGCAGCGGGCTTTTCCGTCAAGATCGACGGCACGGTCGCCGGCGATCTTTCGGCCGCCGGCGCGGATATCGAGATCGGACCCCGCGCGGCCGTCAGCGGCAATGCCCGGTTGGCGGCCGGCTCGGTCGAAATCAACGCGCCGATCGCTGGCAGTCTGCTCGTCGGCAGCGGCGACCTGACGCTGAACGCGGCGGTTTCCGGCGATGTCAGGATCATGGGCGACGAGATCGCCTTCGGCCCGGACGCCGCGATCGGCGGCGCGCTGACCTATTACGCGCCCGACGAAGTGGCCATTCCTGATACGGTGATTGCCGCCGACAAGGTGACCTTCCGCAAGCTGACGCCCAAACCGGCCTCGGAAGAAGCGCCCGAGCCGGAGGTCGTCTCCGACACGACCGTGGTCGCAAGCTTCATATCCATGCTTGTCTTCATGCTGGCGCTGGCGACTGTGTTCCTGCTGCTGGCCCCGCAGCGCACGGAAGCGGCGCGGGCGCGGCTGATCACCCGGCCCTTCGCCTCGCTCGGCTATGGTTTCGTTGCGCTGTCGACGCTCTTCGGAGCGGTGCCGCTGGCGCTGATGACGCTCATTGCCATTCCGCTGATCCCGTTCGTGATTCTGGCGACGGCGGCCCTCTGGACGCTCGCCTATCTGCTCGCGGTCTACGCTCTGTCCTGGTGGCTGGTTACCAGCATCAGGCCGCTCAAGACCAGCCTCGTCAACCGCCTGCTGGCGATCGCCGGCGGGCTGGTGCTGATGTCGCTGCTGCACTACCTGCCGTTCTTCGGCTGGATTGCGAACATCATCGTCGTGCTGCTCGGCTTCGGCGCGATGGCGGCGCTTTGCGGCCACGGCATGATGGCGCGGCGCGCGCGCCGGAAGGCCGATGTGGTCGAAACCCCGCCGCCGCACCCGCCCGCAGCCGCGACAGCAGATCCGACCGATCCGCCGGACGAGCCGCCGCGGGCATAAGGAAAGTTGGTTTCAGAACCGGAAGCTGACGCCGAGATTGACCGCATTGGTGAGGATACCGGTCTTCATCCGGTCGCCGCTGTCGATCTCGACGTCGACCCAGGAATAGTTGGCCTTGTATTCGACGAAGGCGTCCCAGTTTTTTGCGAAACTGTAGGATACGCCCGCCTGGGCCTGCACGGTCGGGCCGCCGAACTGGTAGCCATAGGTGCGGCCGGATGGCCGGGTGACCTCGACATGGGGCACGTTGATGCCGGCCCCGAGGCCGACATAGGGCGTCCACTTGCTGTCCTTTGTCGGAAAGCGGTAGAGCGCATTCAGCGTCAGCAGGTTGAGCCCGTCGGTAAATTCGAAATGGCTCCAGCCCGATTTGGCAAACGTGGCGTCATCGGCATAGACCTTGGCATGGCTGAAATCGAGCGCAATGCCGAGGTTCGGTTGCTTGTAACGGTCGAGCCAGTAGGTTGCGCGCGCGCCCCAATAGGCCGGCCAGTTGAACGAACGGCCCTCCCAGCCTGCGGTGAAAGCATCAGCGCCATTGATCTCGATCGGTGAATGCGGCGCGGTCTGATAGCCGCCATAGACGGAGAACGCTGTTTCGGCAGACGCGCGATCGGCGGAAGCGGCAAATGACGCGGCAAGCAGGAGCATTCCCGCTGGGGCGGTGAGGCGAAGCATGGAGGGTCCCAGAAGCGACGTGTTGTTAACCATAACAAAATATAAATTGGTTAAGGCTTCGTGAACGGTCACGCCCGCGACGGCTGCGTTTCATGTTGGGCCGAGGGCGCGGCCCTTGCCGTCCCGCCGAAATCATGTTTCCTTTTTGTTCCACAAGAATCAGGAGGCACATGTGAGCGAAACGGCGGGGTTGATAACGGGTGACGACGGCAGGGACCGCTGTTTCTGGCATGGCAACCTGCCGGACTATCTCAGATATCATGATGAGGAATGGGGCCGACCGGTCACCGATGATGTCCGGCTGTTCGAGAAGATCTGCCTGGAGGGCTTCCAGTCGGGGCTGTCCTGGCTCACTATCCTGAGGAAGCGCGAGAATTTCCGCGCCGGTTTCGACGGCTTCGATTTTCACAAGGTTGCGCGGTACGGCGAGAAGGACGTCCAACGTCTGCTTGCCGATGCAGGCATCATCCGCCATCGCGGCAAGATCGAGGCGACGATCAACAACGCCGCCCGCGCCATCGATATGGAGGCCGAGTTCGGTTCGCTGGCCGCGTATTTCTGGGCGCATGAACCGGGACCGGAGGACCGGCCGAGGGTGGTCGATCTCGAAACGCTCAGGGCGAATCCGACCACCCCCGTCTCCGTGAAGATTTCGAAGGATCTGAGAAAGCGCGGCTGGAAATTCGTTGGCCCGACAACGGTCTATGCCTTCATGCAGGCCATGGGGCTCGTCAACGACCATATCGAAGGCTGCTGCTGCCGCGATGAGGTGGAACGGCTGAGGGCCGCGCTGAAGCGGCCCGTGGCGTCCTGATCAGCCGATCTGCAGCACGAAGATCAGGCCGAGCGCGATTGCCGTCAGTACGCCTATCGAAAGCACGGCGGTTGCGATCACCCGTCCGCCGGCGCGGCCGAGCGCGCGGATGTCGACGGAGAGGCCCAACGCCGCCATGGCCAGCACGGTGAGTGCGTTGGAGGCGTGGGCAAGCGGCGGAACGACCCCTTCCGGAATGGCGCCGGCAGACCGCAGCGCCATCATCAGCGCGAAGCCGATGATGAACCACGGGGCGATATGCTTCAGCTTGACCTTCGCGCCCGCGCCTGAGGCGGCGGCGCGCGCGGTCATGCCGAGCGCGAGGAGCACGGGGCCGAGCATCATCACCCGGATGAGCTTGACCAGCGTGCCGGTCTGCACCGCGATCACCCCGCCCGGCTGGGCGGCGGCGAGCACCTGCGGCACGGCATAGACGGTGAGGCCGGAGAGCACGCCATATTGCGGCGCGGTCAAGCCCAGGCCGACCAGCGCAAGCGGCAGCGCCAGCACCATGATGACGCCGAGCACGGCGGTAAACGCGATGGCCGAGGCGATATCCTCCGGCTCCGCGTCGATGACCGGGGCGGCCGCCGCGATCGCCGAATTGCCGCAGATGGAATTGCCGCAGGCAACCAGCGTCGCAAGCTTGTGCTTCAGCCCGAGACCGCGGCCGATGCCATAGGAAATGGCGATCGCGGCGATCACGGTGAAGACAATGCCGAGCACCAGAGCCGGGCCCGCCGCCTTCAGCGCCTGAACGCTGATCGAGGCGCCGAGCAGCACGATCGCCACTTCCAGCACGAATTTCTCGCAGAACCGGATCCCGGGGTTGAACGCCGCCGGCAGGTGGACGAGCGAACGGATGGCCGTGCCGATGAGGATGGCGAGCACAAGGTTTTCGACGAAACGATGCTCGGTTATGTGAACTTCGACGGCTTCCAGCCCGAAGGCCGCCAGGGCGACGAGGCAGGAGAGCAGAATGCCGGGCGCGAGCGAGATGAAGCGTCCGGTCCAGGGGTGGATATTTTCGGTTTCGACGGCAATGCGCATGGGGGGAATCCTGTGATGCGCAAAGCATGTCATGCTCAAATATAGGCTTCCATCGAATAATAATTGACGTTTTGTTCGGCAAAAGAGAATGTTCATCCCATGATGACCCTTGAGCAACTGGTTGTGTTCGTGGCGGTGGCCGAGCGCGAGCACCTGACGCGGGCGGCCGAAGCGCTGCATCTGACGCCGTCTGCCGTTTCCAGCGCCATCCGCAAGCTGGAAGACTTCTATTCCGTCACCCTCTTCGACCGGGTCGGGCGCGGCATCGTGCTGACGGCGGAGGGGAGGGTATTTCTGGATGAGGCGCGGGCGACCCTTGCGCGGGTGCGCTCGGCCGAACGCGTGCTGGGCGAGCTTGGCGGGCTGGAGCGCGGGGCGCTGTCGGTCTTCGCCAGCCAGACGATTGCCAGCTACTGGCTGCCGCAGGTGCTGATGCGCTTTCACGCGCGTTATCCGGGCATCGAACTCAGGCTGTCGATCGGCAACACCATGGCGGTGGCCGAGGCCGTTGCCGGCGGCGAGGCGGAGCTTGGCTATATCGAGGGCACGCTCGACAATCCGCTGCTGGCCAAGCGCCACCTGACCGACGACGCGCTGATGGTGGTGGTCGCGCCCGGCCATCCGCTGGCCGATGGCCGGCCGGTGACGCCGGGCGAACTCGCCCGGCAGGCGGCCTTCGTGCTGCGCGAGGAGGGCTCCGGAACGCGCTTTGAGTTCGAGCACGCCATGGCCGGTTTCGGCATTGCGCCCGCAGACCTCAACGTGGTGATGGTGCTGCCCTCAAACGAGGCCGTGCTGTCCGCCGTGCGCTCCGGCCATGCGGCGACGGCGATCTCCGGCGCGGTCGCGGCGCCCTGGCTGGCCTCGGGCGAACTGAAGCGCGTGAATTTCGACCTGCCGTCGCGCGCCTTCCAGCTTTTGAGCCACAGGGAGCGGCATCTGAGCAAGGCGGCGAGCGAACTGGTGGCCTTCAGCCTCGCATCTCAGCCGGCCGAACCGGGCGCGGGTCCGCTCAGAGCCGGCGGCGCCTGCTCGACGGCCACATAGAGCTCATGCGGCGTGTCGGGCAGGCCGCGCCGGTAGCCGAAATCGAGCTTGAGGTCGCCGAGCCTTACCCCGGTCGCCGCGGCATGGGCGTGCAGACGGGCAAAGCCATCGGCGATTTCCGCAAGCGGCCCCGCATGAAGGAGGCGGAGATAGCGCCCGGCGGCAACCACATGGCGTTCGAGACCGGGCGGTATCTCCGTCTTGCGCGATGCCAGGAAGCCGAGAAACTCGATATAGGCGCTGTCCGGCTGCTTGCGCGAGACTTCGAGAAAGTGCTCGGCATCCCCTGTTGCGGCGAACAGCCGCTGCCAGGCTGCGGGAACCTTTTGCGGCAATTCATGCCACGCGCCGCGCACGCTGAGGCCGATGCAGACGAGCTCGGGCATCGATACGGTTTCAATCTCCATCGGTCCTCCGTTTGGCCACCGCCGGTCCGTGGCGCGTGTCGTGCATGGCCTTGGCGCTTGCCGGACCCACGGCGATCCGTTAATCAGGGCCCGGAAAATGAAGCTGTGTTCCGGATAGGTCAACCATGAGCGACAAGAAGAAGAAACCGCAGAAGCTGAAAGCCCGCCTGCCGCGCGGCTTTGTCGACCGTTCGGCCGCCGATATCCGCGCGACCGAGGAAATGACGGCGAAGATCAAGGCGGTCTACGAGAATTACGGCTTTGATCCGGTGGAAACGCCGCTGTTCGAATATACCGATGCGCTGGGCAAGTTCCTGCCCGATCAGGACCGCCCGAACGAGGGTGTGTTCTCGCTGACCGACGATGACGACCAGTGGATGTCGCTCCGCTACGACCTGACGGCCCCGCTCGCCCGCCATGTCGCGGAAAATTTCAACGACATCCAGCTTCCCTACCGCACCTATCGCGCCGGCTATGTGTTCCGCAACGAAAAGCCGGGCCCGGGCCGCTTCCGCCAGTTCATGCAGTTCGACGCCGACGTCGTCGGCGCGCCCGGCGTCCAGACGGACGCCGAAATGTGCATGATGATGGCCGACACCATGGAAGCCCTCGGCATTCCGCGCGGGGATTATGTGATCCGCTTCAGCGATCGCCGAATTTGGGATGGCTTGCTGGATACTATCGGCTTGGCTTCTGAAAAAAATGCTGCGCGGAGGTTGGTTGTTTTGCGAGCTATCGACAAGCTCGATCGATTGGGGCTGGAGGGTGTTGAGGAACTTCTGGGAGCGGGAAGAAAAGATGATAGCGGCGACTTCACCCAAGGTGCGGGTCTCAAAGATGAGCAATTGACAGCTATCATGAGCCTGCTTCATGGCAGTGAAATGGATAGGATGGCCTACGTTCAGAAAGTCCAGTTCTATGGCGAAGGGGGGGAGCCTCCGTTCAACTTCAAGCTTAAGAATAAAGCCGACTCCGCATTTATGAACAATCTGCTTGCGATCAAGACAAAATTTGAGATCAACGAGACGTTCGCTGAAGGTCTTAAGAGCATTGAAACGGTAGAGGCGTTAGTTCGTGCAGCTGGCTATGGTGCCGAAAGAATAAGGATCGATGGGACCGTCGTCCGTGGCCTCGAATACTACACAGGCCCCGTCTACGAAGCCGAGCTCCTCTTCGACGTCACCAATGAAAAGGGCGAAAAGGTCGTGTTCGGTTCGGTCGGCGGCGGCGGGCGGTATGATGGGCTGGTGTCGCGCTTCATGGGCCAGCCGGTGCCGGCAACGGGCTTTTCCATCGGCGTGTCGCGGCTGATGACCGCACTCAAAAACCTCGGCAAGCTCGGCGCGTCCGAGGTGATCGAGCCGGTTCTCGTCACCGTTATGGATGGCGATGCCGAGGCCATGGGCCGCTACCAGAAGATGACGCAGGAACTGCGCCGCGAAGGCATCCGCGCCGAAATGTATCAGGGCAACTGGAAGAAATTCGGCAACCAGCTCAAATATGCCGACCGCCGCGGCTGCCCGATCGCCATCATCCAGGGCGGCGACGAGCGCGCCGAGGGCACCGTCCAGATCAAGGACCTGATCGAGGGCAAGCGCTTGTCCGGCGAGATCGAGGACAATGCCGAATGGCGAGAGGCGCGCGTGGCGCAGGAGACCGTGCCGGAGGGTGATCTGGTGGCAAGGGTGCGTCAGATGCTGGACGCACAGGCGGAGGATCGCAAGCGGGCGGGATGATCGCTGTGGGGGAGGCGTTGGCTCTCACAACCTCCCCTCGTGAGGGCGGGGCTATTGCAGATGGCCTTGGATCTTGCTCCATATACTCTCTCCCGCTTGCGGGAGAGATGCCCCGACAGGGGCAGTGAGGGTGAAGCAGCATTTCCGTTCGTGAGGGTGTCCGCGTGGATAGGTTCCCCCCTCACTGTCGCTGTCGCGACATCTCTCCCCTCCGGGGCGAGAAGACTTGGGGGCTGTGCGGAAAAGCCTTCTGCGACAAGCCGTCCCTTCAAGGGGGATCGGTGGCCTCGACGTCCGTCGCTATTTTCTGGCAATCGTGCTACATATAGCTGCGAGGATGACAATCCTTTCGATGAGGTGAGCCATGAGCTTTGAACAGGTCTACATAACAATCCCGCTGATCCCGCTGATCCTGCTGGTTCCGGCATTGGCTGTTCTTGGCGTCCAGCTATGGCGCGCCCGGCACGATCACTGAAGACTGCTTAACCTGTGATCCTTCCCGGTTTTGGTCGATCTTCCTCATGCACCTCAAATCCATCCACCACATCCAACTCGCCATGCCCGAGGGCCGGGAAGACGAGGCGCGGGCGTTCTATGCCGGCGTCCTTGGCGTCCCGGAGGTTGAAAAGCCCGACAATCTGAGAGCGCGCGGCGGGTGCTGGTTCGAGCGCGGAGAATTGCGCATTCACCTCGGCGTCGAGCAGGATTTCCGGCCCGCGAAAAAGGCGCATCCGGCGTTTCTGGTCGATGATGTCGCGGCGGTTGCGGCGGCGGTGGAAAAGGCCGGTCATGTGGTGACGCCGGACGCGCCGCTTGAGGGTTTCCTTCGGACCTATGTTTACGATCCCTTCGGCAACCGGATCGAACTGATGCAGGTTTTGGACTGATCCCGGCCGCAATCGTTGACTTTTGCCGCAAAGGATGGTCATCGGATGCGGCAAACAGTAGAGACGACCCATGCCCTCCACCAGCCTGCCGGATTGCGCCGGCGCCATTCTTGCCGCCTTTGCCGCGCGCGAAACGGATCTGACCGACACGCCGGTGATCCAGCCCGCCGCGCCGTTTCTGGACATGACCGGCGAGGCGCTGCGCCGCCGCATCTTCATGACCGAGAGCGAGACCGGCGAGAGCCTCTGCCTGCGCCCGGAATTCACCATTCCCGTCTGCCGCCGTCACATCGCCGAAAATGCGGGTACGCCGATGCGCTATGCCTATTGCGGCATGGTGTTCCGCCAGGCGCGCGAGGACGGGGCGGACGAGTTCTTCCAGGCCGGCATCGAGGATCTGGGCACGGCCGATGTCGCCGCCGCCGATGCGCGGGCCATTGCCGATGCCTGGGGCGCGCTCGGCGCCTGCCTGCCGGGCCAGCGCCTTGCCGTCACGCTCGGCGACCAGGCGATCTTCGAGGCGGTGGTTCGGGCGCTCGGTCTTCCCGTCGGCTGGCAGAAGCGGCTGATCCAGGCCTTCGGCAACCATGCCCGGCTCGAGGCCCTTCTGGAAACGCTGGCACGCCCGCAGCCGGTCTCCGGCCTCGACCGCCGCGTTGCCGCCTACCTGGCCGATGGCGACGAGGCGGGGCTGGTGGCCCATATCGACGAAACCATGCAGGTTACCGGCTATTCCACCAATGCCAGCCGCAGCCCCGAGGAGATCGCGCGACGACTGAAGGAGAAGCTCGCGCTTTCCGTCACCAGTCTCGATGCCGATGCGCTGGAGGCGCTGACGAGTTTTCTCTCGCTCGAAATCGGCCTTGACGCCGCATCGTCGGCGCTTGCGGCCTTTTCGAAGAAATTCGATCTCGACATCGGCGCGGCGATCGGCGCGTTCGAGGCGCGCATCGCGGCGCTTGAGGCGGCCGGCGTCGATGTGGCCGCGATCACCTATCGCGCCGCCTTCGGCCGTCCGCTGGACTACTATACCGGGCTTGTTTTCGAGATCGCCGAGGCCGGCGCGCGCGGCGCGCTTCTGGCGGGCGGCGGACGTTATGACCGTCTGCTGACGCTGCTCGGCGCCAGCGACCATATTCCCGCCGTCGGCTTTTCGCTGTGGCTCGACCGGATCGAACGCGCCCGAGAAAAAGCCGGAGGAAAACGATGACCGTCACCATTGCGCTGCCCTCCAAGGGCCGGATCAAGGAAGGCGCGGAACAGGCGCTCGAAAGAGCGGGCTTTCCGGTCGAGACAAACGGCAATGACCGCTCCTATCGCGGCCAGGTGCGCGGCCGCCCGGATATCGAGATCGCCTTTCTCTCGGCTTCCGAGATTTCGCGCGAGGTCGGCAATGGCGCGGTGGATTTCGGGGTTACCGGTGAGGATGTGGTGCGCGAGAACGTGGCGGACGCCGATGCCCGGGTCGAGTTCGTCTCCCGCCTCGGCTTCGGGCAGGCCGATGTGGTCGTCGCCGTGCCGGAGATCTGGCTCGATGTCGACACGATGGCGGACCTGAACGATGTCGCCTCGGAATTCCGCAGCCGGCACGGCCGCCGCCTGGCGATCGCGACAAAATTCTGGCGGCTGACGCAGCAGTTCTTCACCGCCAAGCACGGCATCCAGCTCTATCGGATCGTCGAAAGCCTCGGGGCGACGGAAGGCGCGCCCATGGCCGGCCAGGCCGATATCATCGTCGATATCACCTCCACCGGCTCGACGCTCAGAGCCAACCACCTGAAAATTCTGACCGACGGCGTGATCCTCAAATCGGAGGCCTGTTTCGTGCGCGCGAAGAAGCCATCACATGAGGGCGATCCGGTGATCGGCGAAATTCTCGCGACGATGCGCCGATAAGAGGCGATGCAACTCCTTGCTGCAAGGGGTGCGACTGAACCATCGATATATGGTGACGATTCAGTGGAATCGTCATTTTTTGGTCTGGACGACACTTTTTTGCCATTTTAATGACAAGCATGGGCTTGCGAATTTCTGCCGCACTTCACATCTGCCATCTATCCGCAAAACATTTTCAGGAGCGTCCATGTCGCGCTTGTCCGATTTCCCGATTACCCAGAAATGGCCGCCGAAAGACCCGGACGTCATTCAACTCTATTCGCTTCCGACCCCCAATGGCGTGAAGGTTTCGATCGCGCTTGAGGAGCTTGAACTGCCCTATGAGGCGCATCGCGTGTCCTTCGGCACGGACGACCAGATGTCGCCGGAGTTTCTGTCGCTGAACCCCAACAACAAGATCCCCGCAATCATCGACCCGCATGGTCCCGACGATACGCCGGTCGGCCTGTTCGAATCCGGCGCGATCCTGCTTTACCTTGCCGAGAAGACCGGCAGGCTGATCCCAAACGACCCGATCGGCCGCTATGAGACGATCCAGTGGGTGATGTTCCAGATGGGCGGCGTCGGGCCGATGTTCGGCCAGTTCGGCCACTTCTACAAATATGCCGCCGACAAGGTCGCCAACAACCCCTATCCGGTCGAGCGCTACAAGAAGGAAGTCCGCCGGTTGCTCGGCGTTCTGGAAGGGCGGCTGCGTGACCGCAAGTTCATCATGGGCGAGGATTATTCGGCCTATTCGATCGCCGATATCGCGATCTTTCCCTGGGTGCGCGGCCTGTCGGTCGGCTACGATGCGGCGGATGTACTGGGCCTTGCCGATTTCCCCTCGGTCCAGGCCTGGGTCGAGCGCTGCTCGGATCGTCCCGCCAGCGTCAAGGGCTTCACGGTTCCGCCCGAGGCGTGAGGAAGGCGAGGAAGACGTCAACAGGCAAGAGCGCGGTCAATCGGCCGCGCTTTTTCATTGGCTGCCCATTCTTTGTGAGGAACCGTTTAGCGCGGCACCGCGTTTCTTCGTCACAAGAGCAAACACGCTTTCAACACGAGGAGATCTGAACATGACCAAGACACTGGACGACCTGTTTCTCGACACGCTGAAAGACATCTATTTCGCCGAGCGCCAGATCGTGAAGGCGCTGCCGAAAATGGCGCGCGCCGCGCAGTCCGACGATCTCAAGGAAGCCTTCAAAAATCACCGGGAAGAGACCGAAGGCCAGATCGAGCGCCTGCAGCAGGTTTTCGAACTGCTCGGCAAACCGGCCCGCGGCAAGACCTGCGAGGCGATCCAGGGCATTATCGAGGAGGGTGAGGAGATCATCGAGGACTTCAAGGATACGCCCGCTCTCGATGCCGGTCTCATTTCCGCCGCCCAGGCCGTGGAACATTACGAGATGGCCCGCTACGGCACGCTGATCGCCTGGGCGAAGCAGCTCGACAAGAAGGAGGTTGTCAAGCTTCTGGAAGAAACGTTCGAGCAGGAATCGACCGCCGATCTCGAGCTCTCCAAGCTTGCGGAGAAATCGCTGAACGCGCACGCGAAAGCGGCGTGATCGCGTATCGGTGAACCATGACTCCGGAGAGGGCGGCCCGGCCGCCCTTTTTCGTGTCCGTGGGGCTGGAGGCGCCGCGCGGTCAGAACCTGAAGCCGATGCCGGCCACGAGGCTTGCCTGGCTGAGCTTGCTGTCGGGCAGGCCCTGAAGGCCGGTGGCCCGTGAGATGATATCGGTGGAGCCATAGTCGCTGTAGCTCGCCTTCAGCCGGGCGAACACGTTTTCGCTGATCGCGTAGTCGAGGCCGGCGCCCAGCGTCCAGCCGTTCATGACCTCGTCATAGCTCCTGCCGGTCAGCGAGAAGGAGCCCTGAAGTCGCGTTGCCGTCCAGCCGCCGGAGGCGAAGACCAGAAGGCGGTCGAAGGCATAGCCGACGCTGCCTTCTACGCTCGCCCGCCACTCGGTACCGAAAGTGACGCTCTGGCCGTTGAGAAACGGGTAGGGCGAAACGACGGTGTAGGAATTGTCATTCCAGTTGTAGCCGAATTCGCCATTGATGCCGACGACGACGTTGTTATTGAGCTGATGGCTGTAGCCGGCGAAGACTGCGGCCGCGCCGCCATCGGCGCTTTCGGTCCTGGTGCCGGTGAAGAGGTCGTTCGGCACTTCGCCGGCAAGCCATCCATAACCGCCCTCCGCCCCGAAATAGGCGCCCGACCAGTCGTAGGCGGCCGGTGCCTGCGGAACCGGGACCGCCATGGTGTCGGCGGCTTGAGCAGACGTCGCGGCCGCAGCGGCGACAAGCGCCAGAAGATATGCTTTCATCTTGAGAGTTCACCCTGCATGTTTTGTGTCGCGGCGGCGGGCACGCGCGGTCTGTTCCCGAAACGCGGAATGAAACGCCATGCCTGTTCGCAGCTTGCCTTGAAGATCATCAGTTTCAGCAGGTGTCCGGTCCTTCCGCAACCGAATATTAAAGTTTGCTCATGTTTTTTGGCGGATGTCGTCTTTCCGTTTGAAAGCGCAAAGAAAAAGGCGCCCCGAAAGGCGCCTTTTCCGAAATTTGAATAGTCGAGCTGGGCGCTCGGCAACCAGGCTGTCGCCTGATTTGATCATGCCGCCAGTTTGGCGCGCTTGCCGCGCCAAACCTCTTGGGATCATGGGCGTGCTATTCCGTAATCAGGCTGTCGCCTGATTTGATCATGCCGCCAGTTGGCGCGCTTGCCGCGCCAAACCCCTTGGGATCATGGGCGTGCTATTCCGTAATCAGGCTGTCGCCTGATTACATCATGCCGCCAGTTTGGCGCGCTTGCCGCGCCAAACCCCTTGGGATCATGGGCGTGCTATTCCGTAATCAGGCTGTCGCCTGATTACATCATGCCGCCCATGCCGCCCATTCCGCCCATGCCGCCCATGTCGGGCATGCCGCCGGCCGATTCCTTCTTCGGCGCTTCGGCGATCATGGCCTCCGTGGTGATCAGCAGCGAGGCAACCGAGGCTGCGTCCTGCAGGGCCGTGCGGACAACCTTGACCGGGTCGACGATACCCATGGCGATCATGTCGCCATATTCGCCGGTCTGGGCGTTCCAGCCGTAGTTGAAGTCGTTGTTCTCAAGGATCTTGCCGACGACGATCGAGGCTTCGTCACCGGTGTTGGTGACGATCTGGCGGGCCGGAGCCTGCAGAGCGCGACGAACGATGGCGATGCCGGCGTCCTGATCGGCGTTCTCGCCCTTGGACTTGACCGCAGCGGAAGCGCGCAGCAGGGCTACGCCGCCGCCGGGAACGATGCCTTCCTGAACGGCCGCGCGGGTTGCGTTCAGGGCGTCATCGACGCGGTCCTTCTTTTCCTTGACTTCGACTTCCGTGGCGCCGCCAACGCGGATCACGGCAACGCCGCCGGCGAGCTTGGCAAGACGTTCCTGCAGCTTCTCGCGGTCATAGTCGGAGGTGGTTTCCTCGATCTGGGCCTTGATCTGGGCAACGCGTGCCTCGATGTCGGCCTTCTGGCCGGCGCCGTCGACGATCGTGGTGTTTTCCTTGGTGATCGAGACCTTCTTGGCCGTGCCGAGCATGTCGAGGGTAACATTCTCGAGCTTGATGCCGAGGTCTTCGGAGATCACCGTGCCGCCCGTCAGGATGGCGATGTCTTCGAGCATGGCCTTGCGGCGATCGCCGAAGCCAGGCGCCTTGACGGCAGCGATCTTCAGGCCGCCGCGCAGCTTGTTGACGACGAGGGTCGCAAGGGCTTCGCCTTCGACGTCTTCAGCAATGATGAGGAGCGGCTTGTTGGACTGTACGACCGATTCCAGAACCGGCAGCATGGCCTGCAGGTTGGAGAGCTTCTTTTCGTGCAGCAGGATGTAGCAGTCTTCCAGCTCGGCAACCATCTTCTCGGAGTTGGTCACGAAGTAGGGCGACAGGTAGCCGCGGTCGAACTGCATGCCTTCGACGACCTCCAGCTCGGTTTCGGCGGTCTTGGCTTCTTCAACCGTGATCACGCCTTCATTGCCGACCTTCTGCATGGCGGCGGCGATGTCTTCGCCGATCTGCTTTTCGCCATTGGCGGAGATCGTGCCGACCTGGGCGACTTCGGCCGAGGTGTTGATCTTCTTGGCCTTGGCGACGAGTTCCTTGGCGACTTCGGCGACGGCGAGGTCGATGCCGCGCTTCACGTCCATCGGGTTCATGCCGGCAGCAACAGCCTTCGAACCTTCCTTGACGATGGCCTGGGCCAGAACGGTCGCCGTGGTGGTGCCGTCGCCGGCATTGTCGTTGGTCTTCGAAGCAACTTCGCGGACCATCTGGGCGCCCATGTTTTCGAACTTGTCCTCAAGTTCGATTTCCTTGGCGACCGAAACGCCGTCCTTGGTGATGCGCGGAGCGCCGAAGGACTTTTCGATAACGACGTTGCGGCCCTTGGGACCGAGCGTGACCTTTACAGCGTTTGCGAGAATGTCGACGCCGTCGAGCATCTTTTCGCGGGCCGTGCGGCCGAATTTGACTTCTTTGGCAGCCATTTGAAAACTCCTGGTTTATCAAACCTTTATGGGCTCAAAAGCCCGGCTGAATGGAATGGTAAGCGTCAGGGATGACCGCCGATCAGGCGATGACACCCATGATGTCGGCTTCCTTCATGATCAGAAGGTCTTCGCCGTCGAGCTTGACCTCCGTGCCCGACCACTTGCCGAACAGGACGCGGTCGCCGACCTTGACGTCGAGCGCGACAACCTTGCCGCTCTCGTCGCGCGCGCCGGAACCGACGGCGACGATTTCGCCTTCCTGCGGCTTTTCCTTTGCGGTGTCGGGGATGATGATGCCACCCTTGGTCTTTTCCTCGGACTCAACGCGACGAACGACGACGCGGTCGTGCAGGGGGCGGAAAGAAATGCTTGCCATTGTCTGTACCCTCGATCAAATGACATTCGCAGCCGCTTGAGGCAGCCGCCTGGATAAGTGTTAGCACTCTCGTTGGGTGAGTGCTAATGCAGGAGATTTAGGAGGTGGGGTACGGCGTGTCAAGAAATCGGCAAAAGATTTTTTTCATCTGCCCGGAGCCCGTTGCGCGGCCCGAATTGGGCCTTCATACAGGTTTTACCTCCGGTCGATAACCCTTGGCCGATGATTTCCGCCCGGAATGCGAGGAGATTGTGACGGACAACGCCGTTCAGGATAAAAAACCGAGCTTTTCCGAACTGGTCGCGGTGTTTGCCCGCATCGGCTGCCTGTCCTTCGGCGGTCCCGCCGGCCAGATCGCGCTGATGCACCGGATCGTGGTCGAGGAAAAGCGCTGGCTGAAGGAAGACCGTTATCTCCACGCGCTGAACTATTGCATGCTGCTGCCTGGGCCCGAGGCGCAGCAGCTCGCCACCTATATCGGCTGGCTGCTCTACGGCGCGCGCGGCGGCGTGGCGGCGGGCCTGCTGTTCGTGGTGCCGGGCCTCGTCGTCATCATCGGGCTTGCCGGTCTTTATGCGGCCCTTGCCGACACATCCTGGCTCGAGGCGGTATTCACCGGGCTGAAGGCAGCAGTTCTCGCCATCGTCATCCAGGCGCTCTGGCGCATGGGGCGGAAGTCGCTGAAGGGGCCGGTCTCGGTGGCTTTCGCCGTCATTGCCTTCGTGGCGTTGTTCGTTTTCGGCGTCGCCTTTCCGCTCGTCGTGCTTGCCGCCGGCATTGGCGGCTATTTCCTCATGCGCGGCAGTGCAGATCCGGGCGCGGAAGACGAAGTGCCTGCACCGGCGCGGCAGAAGAAGGGCCTGCGCGCGATCGCCACGATCGCCGTCTGGACAATCGTCTGGCTTCTGCCTCTCGGCGTTCTGGCGGCTGTCGGCGGAGCCGGGACGCTGGCCGATATCTTCGGCTTCTTCGTCAGGGTGGCGCTGTTTTCCTTCGGCGGGGCCTATGCCGTGCTCTCCTATGTGGCGCAGGAGGCGGTGACGACCTATCACTGGCTGACGCCCGCCGAAATGCTCGACGGGCTGGCGCTGGCGGAGACCACGCCGGGGCCGCTGGTTCTCGTGCTCTGTTTCGTCGGCTTTCTCGGCGCCTATGCCGCGCCGGTCTTTGCCGCACCCCTCATCTCGGGCACGATCGGCGCTTTCCTCACGGCATGGGCGATCTTCGTGCCGAGCTTCGTCTTTATCTTCGCCGGCGCGCCGTTCATCGAGGATCTGAGAAAGAACCCGGCGCTTTCGGGCGCGATGGCCGGCATCGGCGCGGCGATCGTCGGGGTCATCGCCAACCTGTCGCTCTGGTTTGCGCTGCATGTCATGTTCGACCATGTCGGACGCGTCGAACTCTTTGCCCTGCCGCCCCTGATCGACGCCGGGCCGGTCTGGCCGGTCTGGTCGAGCCTTCATGTCTGGTCGCTGTTGTTGAGCCTTGTTGCCGCCATTGCCCTTTTCGCGTTCCGCATCGGCGTTGTGCCGCTTCTGCTGGGCGCCGGGCTTGCGGGGCTTGCCATTGGCAGCTGGTTATGACCATTAGGGCTTCAAAACCCGCCCGCAGCACCCTCCCGAAGCCAGAAGGACACGCCATGCCCCGTTCGATCCCCGCCCTCAGCACGCTCTATGCCGATTACGACATCGTGCTCTGCGACGTCTGGGGCGTGCTCCACAACGGGGTTGCGGCCTTTCCGGCGGCCCGGCAGGCGCTGAAGGATGCGCGCGCCGCCGGCAAGACGGTGATCCTGCTCACCAATTCGCCCCGCCTGTCCCCCGCCGTCGTCAAGCAACTGGCGGTCCTTGAAGTCTATGATGAAAGCTATGACGCGATCGTCACCTCCGGCGACGTGACGAAGACGCTTGTCGCTAAGGGACCGCGCAAGCTCTTCCATCTCGGCCCGAAGCGCGACACCGGCCTGATCGACGGAACAGGCGCGGAACTGGTTGGCGAGGCTGAGGCCGAGGGCATTCTCTGCACCGGCTTCTTCGACGACGAAACGGAGACCCCCGAAGACTACCGCGACATGCTTGTCGGCTTCCAAAAGCGCGGCGCGCCGCTGATCTGCGCCAACCCGGACCTCGTCGTCACCCGCGGCGACCGGCTGATCCCCTGCGCCGGCGCGCTTGCCGCCCTTTATGAAGAGCTCGGCGGCGAGACCCGCATTGCTGGCAAGCCGCACACGCCGATCTACGCGGCGGCGATGGCGACGGCCCGTACGCTTGTCGGCGACGTAGACAAGGCCCGCGTCCTCGCCATCGGCGACGGTATGCCGACCGACGTCAAGGGCGCGCTCGACTATCGCCTCGACCTGCTGTTCATTGCCGAGGGCATCCATGCCGGCGACTACACGGTTGACGGAAAGGTTGACGAAACGTCGCTCGATCGGTTCTTGACGGAGCGGAACGCAGAGCCGAAATACTGGATGCCCGACCTCGCCTGAGGTCGGCCGCATTCACCTGGAAGCTGAACATGACCGTATTTCACCGCAACGAATTTCGTGAACCCCTGCCGTCCGAACTGAAGGGCGGGGTGGTGGCCATCGGCAATTTCGACGGCGTGCATCGCGGTCATCAAAGCGTGCTGGGGCGCGCGCTCTCGCTTGCCGAAGAGCGCGGCGTGCCGGCGCTGGTGCTGACCTTCGAGCCGCATCCGCGCACGGTGTTCAACCCCAAGGCGCCGGTCTTCAGGCTGACGCCGGCGCCGATGAAGGCGCGCCTGCTGGAGGCGATGGGCTATCACGCCGTCATCGAATATCCCTTCGACCGGACCTTCTCGCAGCGCTCGCCGGAAGAATTCGTCACCACGGTGCTGCTCGACTGGCTGGCGGCGAGCGAGGTCGTCACCGGCTTCGACTTCCATTTCGGCCGCAACCGCGAGGGCGGGCCGGCCTATCTGATGCAGGCCGGCAAGCGCCACGGCTTCGGCGTGACGCTGATGGATGCCTTCCGCGACGAGAATGCCGAGGTCGTTTCCTCCAGCCGCGTCCGAGATCTTCTGACCCGCGGCGAGGTGGTGGAGGCGTCCGGCCTGCTCGGCTATCGCTACACGGTGTCCGGCGACGTGATCCACGGCGAAAAACTCGGCCGCACGCTTGGCTTTCCGACGGCCAACATGGCGTTCGATCCCGACGCCAAGCTTCGCCCCGGCATTTATGCCGTGCGTTACCGCCGTCCGGACGGCACGCTGCATGACGGGGTGGCGAGCTTTGGCCGCCGCCCGACCGTGGTGGAAGACGGACGGCCGCTGCTCGAGACCTATATTTTCGATTTCAAGGGCGATCTCTACGGCGAGACCGGTTCCGTCTCGCTCTTCGGGCGCTTGCGCGACGAACTGAAGTTCAACGGGCTGGAGGCCCTCGTCGCACAGATGCACCACGACGCCGACCAGGCGCGGGCGCTGCTGTCGGCCGTTCAACCCTTCTCGCCGCTCGACGCGAAGATCGCCTTCTGAATTTGACGCCCGGACCGCCCCTCAGGCGTCAGCGCGGAATGTGGATGCTCTCCCGGATATGTTTCAGCGAGACGACGATGGTGAAGGTCATGATCACCAGCAGCGTCCAGGAGCTCCATTTGCCGAGATGTACGGTCGACCACGCGCCGATCTGGTCCGGATATTGCCAGATGGCGAAGAAGGTCGAGATGTTTTCGGCGAACCAGATGAAGAAGCCGATCAGGATGAAGGCGAGCAGCATCGGCATTTTCCGGTCGCGGTCATAGGGGCGGAAGACGACCGTTGACCGCGCGTAAAGCCCGATCGCAAGCGCCGCGATATACCAGCGATAATCGCCGATGAAATGATGGGTGAAGAAATTGGCGTAGATGAGCAGCGCCACGAGAGCGGCCATCCAGTAGGGCGGGTGGTGCAGGATGCGCACCTGAAGGATGCGCCAGGCCTGGATGATATAGCTGCCGACGGCGGCGTACATGAAGCCGGAAAACATCGGCACGCCGAAAAGCTTGGTATAGGCGAAGTCCGGATAGGACCAGGACTGGATCGCGCCGGACGTCTTGAACACTTCGAGCGCGAAGCCGACGATGTGAAACAGGCAGATCGCCCGGAATTCGTCCCAGGTCTCCAGCCCGAGCCGGATCATGGAAAACTGGATCGAAAGCGCGATGACCAGCAGCACGTCATAGCGCGGAAGTCCCAGGACGCCCTCGCGCGGCACGATGAAGATCGAAACGAAGAACAGGCCGGCAAACAGGCAGGCCCGCGCCTCCTTGAGGCCGAAGAACAGGAACTCGACGGCAAAGCGGCGGATGCCCGTAAGTCCTGGCGCGGGACGGATGTCCATGAGCCAGGTATCGAGTGAACCGATGAATGGCGGCGAGGCTGTGTTCACGTAAGGCCTTTGTTGCGGTTTGCGGGAACGCTCCGCAAAATAGCGGTCTCTATACGGCAAAAGCATGACGCGGACTGTCTGGCCCCGATGGGGTGGTTCTCCTTCCGAACGGTTTCAGGGGGCGAGGCCTGCCAGAAGTTCGGTTGCTGCCACGTCTGTCGTGACTGAAACGACTCTGATGCCGTGCTTGCGGGCGCTTTCGAGCCCGGCATTGTTGTCGATCAGCGAGCGGGTGATGAAGGCGTCGATCAGGGCACGCTGGCTCCCGGCTTGTTCGTGGTAGCGACTGTTCGCATAAATCCGTTCGGCTATGTGGTCGGGTTCTGCATGCAGGAACAGACAATGCACAGTCTCAGTCGCCCAGTCGGCCATATATTCCGGCCTCAATGCCGAGCCTTCGAGCACGAGGTTCCGCCCTCGCGAGCGTGCATCGCCAATGACCCGCCCGATCATCGGTCGCATGTTCTCGTGGTGTGCGAGCAGCAGCCAATGCGCTGTATCCGGCGAGAGCTGGCTGTAGAACTCGGCAATCTCGGGGCGGGGTTCGGGCCACGGCCGCCCCGGATGGCGGGCAAGCATATCGGTCGATTGCTGCGTCCAGCCTCTCTTGCCGGCTATGCGCGCTGCAAGGCTCGATTTTCCGGCATGGGATGTGCCGCCGATCAGAATGACGGTCATTGGAAATCACTTCGCATGATTGAGGCCCGCCTGCATCCGCGCCGCCTTCTTTCGCGCGCGTTTGCGCTCCATCAGCTTCGGGCGGATGAGGCGATAGCCGAGGAGGAGCACGCAGACGGCGATGTAGAACATGATCTCCGGGCCGATCACCTTGCGGCCCATGGCAAAGTGCAGCGTGCCGAGCGCGGCGATGGCATAGACCAGCTTGTGAAGGCGGATCCAGTTCTGCTTCAGGGTCCGGATCGCCCAGTTGCTGGAGGTCAGCGCCAGCGGGATCAGCAGCACGAGCGCGATCATGCCGAAGGTGATGAACGGCCGTTTTATGACGTCTTCCACCACGACGGAAAGGTTCATCTGCTGGTCGAGTACCATATAGACCAGGAAGTGAAAGCTCACATAATAGAAGCCGAGCAGGCCGAGCGCGCGCCGGTAGCGCAGGAGGTTGATGCCCGCGAGATCGCGCAGCGGCGTGACGCACAGCGTCAGCAGGATGAAGCGCAGCGCCCAGATGCCGAGCAGGTGCTCGAAGGTCTTGACCGGATCGACGCCGAGATTGTTGGTCGCCCCAAGGTAAAAATACCAGAGCGCCGGGAGAAGCCCGACGACATAGAGCGCCCAGACGGAGGCGGGGCGCCACCAGGCGACGCCGGATTTCCTGGCAGGTTTCTGAGCCATGTTCTGCGCCGCCGGATCAGTAATATTTCGCAAGGTCCATGCCGGCGTAAAGGCTCGCCACCTCGTCGCCGTAACCGTTGAACATCAGTGTATCGATGCGCTTGCCGCCGAAGAGGCCGCCATCCTCGCCGATGACGCGCTCGGTCGCCTGGCTCCAGCGGGGATGCGGCACGTTCGGGTTCACATTGGCATAGAAGCCGTATTCGCTCGGCTGCAGCAGGTTCCAGCTGTTGGGCGGCTGGGTATCCGTGAGTGTGATCTTGGTGATCGACTTGATGCCCTTGAAGCCGTATTTCCACGGCACCACAAGGCGCATCGGCGCGCCGTTCTGGTTCAAAAGCGTCTTGCCGTAGAGCCCGACGGCGATGATGGTGAGCGGGTGGTTGGCCTCGTCGAGCCTCAGACCCTCCACATAGGGCCAGGGCATGGGCTGGCCGAAGCCGCTCTGGCCGGGCATTTCCTTCGGCCGCACGACGCCCTCGAAGGCGACGTATTTTGCCGAGCCGGTGGGTTCCGCCATGTCGAGGATCGATTTCAGCGGAATGCCGACCCAGGGAATGACCATCGACCAGGCTTCGACGCAGCGCATGCGGTAGACGCGGTCTTCCAGCGGAAACTGGGTCATCAGCGTTTCGATATCGACGGTCTGCGGCTTCTGCACCATGCCGCCGATCTCGAAGGTCCAGGGATAGGGCTGGAACCTGCCGGAATTCCTGGACGGATCGGCCTTGCCCGTGCCGAACTCGTAGAAATTATTGTAGTTGGTCACGTCCTCGAAGCTCGTTTCCGCGCGCTTCGGCTTTGGGAAGGGGCCGGGCACCGTCTTCAGCGCCTCTCCCTGCGAAAGCGTCGCCGCGTTCGCCTCGCCGCTGCCCGCGCCCGTGACGAAGGTTGCGCCGGCGGCAAGGCCCGCGGCCAGAAGCGTGCGGCGCTTCAGGTATACGTGCTCCGGCGTGATCTCAGAGGCCGGAATGTGCGGCGGTTTGTATGCTGGCATGATCTCAGCCTCCCGAATTGGCATTCATGACGCTATACGTCGGAAGATCGCCTATAGTTTCACCCTTCACAACAAACATCTGAACCACATTTTTGTGTACGGGGCGTGAGAGGCGTGCGGTGCATGGGAGGTCAGAAGGCCTTTGGAAGGCCTGCCTGCTTCAGCGTCTCGTTTGCCGTATGGCGGGACTTCGTGCCGCTGTCGACGGTGAAGTGCCGGTTGGTGATCGGGCTGCGCCAGATTTCGTGATCGCCTTTGCCGGGCCGGATATATTCGCATCCGGCCTCGGTCAGAAGCCTTTTGAGTTCGCGCAGATAGCCCGCCACAACGCGCTAGAAGCTTGGGTTGGGCACTTTTGCCATGTGATCAGCCAGGATGTGGACGGAAATTTCTCTCGCGTCAAAAGCCATTCCGTTCAATTCGATAAGATCGGAGATGGCATCGACCACCTTGATGCGAAGCTGTTCCACCGTTTCCGCTTCAACGGCAAGCCCGTCAATATCCGTGCTGCTTGCGACCCAAACATGTGCCTCGTCATCCCACATGGCCTGCACAGTGATCGAATCTCGCTTCATCGCCCGCTCCCAAGCTTCTCAAGATAGGCATCTCAACCGGAACTTTCGCACGAAATATGGGCCGTTGAAAGCAGATTGTCAGGTCGCACACAACCGTACCGGAGAGTACCATTTTCGCCCCAAGCGATAGTGACAGGCCTCGTGAATTGCGTTACGACACACTCAACACGGCGGATTTTCGCCCGAAAAGGGCTGTACGGAGAAGAGGAGCTCCCGTACCGACGCCCGAAATTTTTGGAAAGGAAGACCCATGCCAGCCTATCGTTCCAGAACGACGACCCATGGACGCAACATGGCCGGCGCGCGCGGTCTCTGGCGCGCGACCGGCATGAAGGAAGGCGATTTCGGCAAGCCGATCATCGCCGTCGTCAACTCGTTCACGCAGTTCGTGCCGGGCCATGTGCACCTGAAGGACCTCGGCCAGCTTGTCGCCCGCGAGATCGAGGCGGCCGGCGGCGTTGCCAAGGAATTCAACACCATCGCCGTCGATGACGGCATCGCCATGGGCCATGACGGCATGCTCTATTCGCTGCCGTCGCGCGAGATCATCGCCGACAGCGTCGAATACATGGTCAACGCGCATTGCGCCGATGCCATGGTCTGCATCTCCAATTGCGACAAGATCACCCCCGGCATGCTGATGGCCTCTCTGCGCCTCAACATCCCGACGATCTTCGTCTCCGGCGGCCCGATGGAGGCCGGCAAGGTGGTGCTGAACGGCAAGGAGAAGGCGCTCGATCTGATCGATGCCATGGTCGCCGCCGCCGATGACCGGATTTCCGATGACGACGTTCAGACGATCGAGCGCTCGGCCTGCCCGACCTGCGGTTCCTGCTCCGGCATGTTCACCGCCAATTCGATGAACTGTCTGACGGAAGCGCTTGGCCTGTCGCTGCCGGGCAATGGCTCGACGCTCGCAACCCATGCCGATCGCCGCCGTCTCTTCGTCGAGGCCGGCCACCAGATCGTCGATATCACGCGCCGTTACTATGAGCAGGAGGATGAGAATGTCCTGCCGCGCAATGTCGCCGGCAAGGCCGCGTTTGAGAACGCCATGGCGCTCGACATCGCCATGGGCGGCTCGACCAATACGGTGCTGCACATTCTGGCGGCTGCCCACGAGGCGGAACTCGACTTCACCATGGACGATATCGACCGGCTGTCGCGCTATGTGCCGTGCCTGTGCAAGGTCGCGCCGGCGAAGAACGACGTCCACATGGAAGACGTTCACCGCGCCGGCGGCATCATGGCGATCCTCGGCGAACTTGATCGGGCGGGTCTGATCAAGCGCGAAAGCCCGACCGTTCATTCCGCCACCATCGGCGATGCGATCGACCAGTGGGATATCGTCCGCACCAATTCGGAGAGCGTGCGCAATTTCTACATGGCGGCCCCCGGCGGCGTGCCGTCGCAGGAAGCGTTCTCGCAGAACCGCCGCTGGGCCGAGCTCGATCTCGACCGCGTGTCGGGCGCGATCCGCAATGCCGAGCATCCCTTCTCCAAGGATGGCGGGCTGGCCGTCCTGAAGGGCAATATCGCGCTCAATGGCTGCATCGTGAAGACGGCCGGCGTTGACGAGAGCATCCTGAAGTTCTCCGGTCCCGCCGTCGTTTTCGAAAGCCAGGACGCGGCGGTGAAGGGCATCCTCTCCAACGAGGTGAAGGCCGGCGATGTCGTCGTCATCCGTTATGAGGGCCCGAAGGGCGGGCCGGGCATGCAGGAAATGCTCTACCCGACCAGCTATCTGAAGTCGAAGGGCCTCGGCAAGGATTGCGCGCTGATCACCGATGGCCGCTTTTCCGGCGGCACGTCCGGCCTGTCCATCGGCCACGCCTCGCCGGAAGCGGCCAATGGCGGCGCCATCGGCCTCGTGCGCGACGGCGACATGATCGACATCGACATTCCCGGCCGCACCATCAACCTGCGCATCTCGCCGTCGGAGCTCGAAGCCCGCCGCAGCGCGCAGGATGAAAAGGGCTGGAAGCCGGAACAACCGCGCCGCCGCAAGGTGACGACAGCGCTCAAGGCCTACGCCGCCTTCGCCGCCAGCGCCGACAAGGGCGCAGTGCGGATCCTGCCGGAATAGCTGCGGGATTGGTTTTAAGAATGCAGAAGGCGCGGTCCCTGAGGGCCGCGCCTTTTTCTTCGCCGATACATGTGGGGCCGCGCGTTGGGTTTTGTATTCGTATAATTGGATGCGCCTGCATTGGAAGGAAAGTGGATATGCCCTGCACGGGCAATCAGGCGTGTGTGCGCATCTCTTCATAGTAGCCGCCAAGCATGTCGCGGCTTTTGCGGTATCTGGCAATCTGATCCTCAAGCGCCTTCATCTCCTGTTCCATTGCTGCCATAAGGTCCGGGCAGGGATGCAGGAGTGGGCCTTTGCTTCTCAGACATGGCAGGAAGCGACGGATGAATTCCAGTTTCAACCCCGCTTCACTCAGGGTGCGGACGGCTTTGACGATGCGCTCATCTTCGGCACTGTAGTCGCGATAGCCCGATGCTCGACGGGCAGGAGAGAGCAGATCTTGCTGCTCATAGTAGCGCAACATTCGAACGGAAACGCCGGTCCGTGTGGATAGCTCGCCAATTTGCATTGCTTCCTCCTAAGGGATTGACCCTGACAATGCTGTCAGGGTTTATCCCGATATGCAACTCAGCTAAACAAAGGAGTTGCATGATGCATTTTACAACCTTTAGAGGCGGCCGCGTTGCGTACCGTCTGGACGGAGTGGGCAGGACCGTGGTGCTGGTCCATGGCACCGGCGGCGACAGCGAAGGCAACTGGGGCGAAATCGCCCCAGCGCTTTCAAAGAACTATCAGGTTTTGCGTCCTGATTATTCAGGCTCAGGACAAACCAAAGACGACGGGCGCGCCTTGACCGTGGAATTTCTTTCCGACCAGGTTCTGGCTGCTGTCGATGATGCGGGTATCGCAAGCTTTGCTGTGGTAGGGTTCTCGCTTGGTGCGGCGATAGCAGCCCGTATAGCCGCCGATCATCCAGATCGCGTGAGTGATCTGGTGCTGATTGCTGGCTTCCTTCAAACGGATTCGCGTTTGAAACTACAGTTCGAACTCTGGCGTGACCTTATTGAGACGGATCGTAAAGCGATGGCGCGACTGATCTTGCTGACGGGCTTCAGCCCTGACGCATTGTCTTCATGGGGCATCGATGGGGTCTCTCAGGCCGCAGGGGATATTGTCGACACACAGGACTGGCAGGGCATGGCGCGGCAAGTTGCGCTCGACCTATCACTTGATGTCAGCGACACCATCGAGAAAATCGAAGCGCGAACCCTGGTGATCGGCAACACCTATGATCACATGGTCGCGCCTTCCCATTCTCGTAAGCTTGCGGCCGCGCTCCAGGACTCAGCCTACGCGGAGCTCCCTTCCGGTCATCTCGTGCCAATGGAAAGGCCGGATCTGGTATCGGACTTGATTTCGCGTTTTCTGGCCGGGCCGTGATCGGCTGTGATATGAGGTGTATCCACAGCGCCATTTATAACAATTCACCGTTCTCGAAGGCGCTCGGTGGGGCGCAATATCTATTTAACGTGCCCCACCTTTTGGAGTGCAAACGCAATGTCCGCCGTCAAAGCGGCTTGTCGATCCCGTCATAGAGCTTCTGCAACTGGCCGATGCGCACCTCATAGGCCTTTTCGATGCAGGAGACGTCGGTTCCGCAGGCTTCGCGGGTTTTCAGCCAGGCCTTCTGGTCGTCGGCCATGTTGCCGGAGACGCCCATGGCGAAGAGGCCCTTCAGCATGGTGTACATGGTCGCCATCTTCACGTCGTCATCATTGAGCTGACGGTTGTCGCAGATGGTTTTCTCGTTGGCGTTGAGGCCGGAGGCCGAGCAATCGAAGCTGGCGGCCCGTGCCTCGTTGCCGCCGAAGGGGGCGGAAAGCGAAAGCGTCAGGGCAAGAGCCATGGCGGCGGGCAGGCCGCCGAAAGCGAGATAGGACTTACGGTTCATTCTGATCTCCTCATCACTGGTTTCCTGCCGGTTTGAAAATGCGGCAGCAATTACGGCGAAATCATGCTTTGGCCAAAGAGGCTTTCTAGCCTTGATTCTCCGCCCGGCGTAACATCTCTATAGCGCCGGGAAGGCTATGTCGTGACACATGAAGGAATTCTGAATGCCAATGGATGTGATGAACGAGCCGCTGATTTCAGATACCGGCGTTCGCGCCGCGCCGCAGCGGGCGCGGGTCAGGTCAAGGCGTTTCGCCGTGGCCGGCGCGCTTTCGATTGCGCTGGCATTGTCCGGCAATCAGGTGTTCGCACAGGAGCGGCAGGTGCCCGCGGCACAGGCTGACGTGATGCTCTCCTACGCGCCGCTGGTGAAGGAAACCGCGCCCGCCGTCGTCAACGTCTATGCCGAGCGCATGGTCCAGCGCCGCATGTCGCCGCTCTTCTCTGACCCGTTCTTCGGCCGCTTCTTCGGCGAACAGATGCCGGGCCGCTCCGAGCGGCAGACCTCGCTCGGCTCCGGCGTGATCGTCACCGGCGACGGCATGGTGATCACCAACAATCATGTGATCGCAGGGGCCGATGACGTGCGCGTCGCCCTTGCCGATGGTCGAGAATTTCCCTGTACGGTGCTGCTGAAGGACGACCGCTACGATCTTGCGGTGCTGAAGATCGAGGCGGACGAGGATTTTCCCACCGTGCCGATCGGCAATTCGGACAATGTCGAGGTCGGTGATATCTCGCTTGCCATCGGCAACCCCTTCGCCGTCGGCCAGACGGTGACCAGCGGCATCATCTCCGGCCGCGCGCGCAATGCCGTCAATGACGGCGAATTCGGCTTCTTCCTGCAGACGGACGCGGCGATCAATCCCGGCAATTCCGGCGGCGCGCTCTTGAACATGAACGGCGAGCTGATCGGCATCAACACGGCGATCTTCTCCTCCGGCGGCGGTTCCAACGGCGTCGGCTTCGCCATTCCCGCCAACATGGTGAAGGTGTTCCTGAAGGCGGCCGAAGACGGCGAGACGCGCTTCCAGCGGCCCTATGTCGGCGCGACCTTCGGTCCGGTCACCTCCGATATCGCCGAGGCGCTGGGGCTGAAGGCGGCGCGCGGCGCGATCATTTCCGCCACCCGTCCGGGCAGTCCGGCGGAGAAGGCCGGCCTTGAAACCGGCTCCGTCATCATCGCCGTCAACGACATTCCGGTCGAACATCCCGATGCGCTGCTCTACCGGCTGACCGTTGCCGGCATCGGCAACACCGCGGACCTGACGGTCGAACGGGACGGGCAGGTGACCCACGTCGCCCTGCCGCTTGATCTGGCCCCGGAAGACCCGCCGCGCGATACCCGCGTGATCGATGGTTCATCGCCCTTTTCAGGGCTTACGGTGGAAAACGTCTCGCCGCGCGTGGCCGAGGAGTTGCGCCTTTCGGGGATCGATGATGGAGTGGTGGTGAGCGATATCGAACAGGGCTCCACGGCCCAGCGGATCGGCTTTGCCAGGGGCGACGTGATCGTTGCCGTCAATGACGCGCAGATCGACAACACCGAGACGCTTGAGAATATGGCGGACGAGAAGCCCGGTTACTGGCGTCTTTCCATCAATCGCGGCGGCAGGATGATAAACCAGATATTCAGATGAACGATCTTTTTGCCCCGCACGTCCCCGAGGACATCGAAAACAAGCGCCCGCTCGCCGACCGGCTGAGGCCGAAGACGCTTGGCGAGGTGACCGGCCAGCCGCATCTGACCGGGCCGGACGGCGCGCTGACGCGCATGATCGCTTCAGGCTCGCTCGGCTCGATGATCTTCTGGGGGCCGCCGGGCACGGGCAAGACCACGGTTGCGCGGCTCCTGTCCGGCGAGGCCGATCTCGCCTTCGAGCAGATCTCGGCGATCTTTTCCGGCGTGGCGGACCTGAAGAAGGTCTTCGAATCAGCCCGCGCTCGGCGCATGAACGGGCGGCAAACGCTGCTCTTCGTCGACGAGATCCATCGCTTCAACCGCGCCCAGCAGGACAGTTTCCTGCCGGTTATGGAAGATGGCACCATCATCCTCGTCGGTGCGACCACGGAGAACCCGTCCTTCGAGCTCAATGCGGCTCTTTTGTCGCGCGCCCGCGTCTTGACCTTCCGTTCCCATGATGCCGAAAGCCTCGCTGAGCTGATGCGTCGCGCCGAAGAGGCCGAGGGCAGGGCGCTGCCGCTCGATGATGCCGCGCGCGAGACGCTGGTGATGATGGCCGATGGCGATGGCCGCGCGATCCTGACGCTCGCCGAGGAAGTCTGGCGTTCCGCCCGCGCCGACGAGCGGCTCGACCCGCAAAGCCTGATGAACATCGTCCAGC
The DNA here is from genome assembly GCF_016598595.1 of Martelella lutilitoris. Lineage (NCBI taxonomy): Bacteria > Pseudomonadati > Pseudomonadota > Alphaproteobacteria > Hyphomicrobiales > Aurantimonadaceae > Martelella > Martelella lutilitoris. The sequence goes on along the minus strand of NZ_CP066786.1, from coordinate 2,899,220 downwards.
GCCGCGCGCCGATCTATGACAAGGGCCAGGACGGGCATTACAACCTGATCTCCGCCCTGCACAAATCCGTGCGCGGATCGGATCCGGATGCGGCTCTTTATTATCTCGCCCGCATGTTCGATGCGGGCGAGGATCCGCTGTTTCTCGGCCGGAGGCTGGTGCGCATGGCGTCCGAAGATATCGGCCTTGCCGATCCGCAGGCGCTTGTCATCGCCAACGCCGCCAAGGATGCTTATGATTATCTCGGCTCCCCGGAAGGCGAACTGGCGCTGGCGGAGGCGTGCGTCTATCTCGCCACCGCGCCGAAATCGAACGGCGTCTATACCGCCTTCAAGGCGGCGATGCGCGCGGCCAAGGAACACGGCTCGCTGCTGCCGCCGAAGCACATCCTCAACGCGCCGACCAAGCTGATGAAATCCGAAGGCTACGGCGACGGCTATCGCTACGACCACGACGAGCCGGATGCCTTTTCCGGCCAGGACTATTTTCCCACCGAAATGGGCCGGCAGAAATTCTACCAGCCGCCCGAACGCGGTTTTGAGCGCGAGATCAACAAGCGCCTTCAATGGTGGGAGAAGCTCAGGCGCGAGCGGAACGGCGGCTGAACACTTTTCGGCGGCTCCCGCGGGAACTCTTCTCTTCATGCGGCGTTTATTCAGCAACACGAAGGGAGAACTGCAATGGATAACCTGCCTGCCCGCGTTCTTGCTTACATTGTTATCGCCATCGGCTGCGCTGCGGTTGTTGCGGTGATCCTCGCCGTGCCGCCGCTCTATGACGCACGCATCTTCCTGCTGCCCGCGATGCTGCTGATCGCCTGGGTCGCGGGACCCGTGCTGACCCACTATCTCGCGCCAGCAGCCCGCGCCCGTCTCCGCAAGCGGTAACCCCCCTGCCGCGCGACGCAAACGCCCGACCAGAAGGGAAGCTGGTCGGGCGTTTGTTGTTTCTTTAGAGCGTCGTGCATCCATTCAGACGCACAAAGGACGCTCTAGCCGATGCGCTAAACTGAAACGGCTCGGCTTACTGCGCCGGGCCCTTCTTGATCGGCTCCTGATAGGTGAAGCCCATGTCCCAGGGGAAGTAGATCCAGGTGTCCTGGCTGACCTCGGTGACGAAGGTGTCGACGGTCGGCACGCCCTGGGGCTTGGCATAGACGCAGGCGAAATGCGCCTTCGGCAGCATGTCGCGCACTTCCCGCGCCGTGTTGCCGGTATCCGTCAGGTCGTCGACGATCAGCACGCCTTCGCCGCCGGTCTTCGTCAGTTCCTCGGAAATGCCCTTCAGAAGCTTCGTCTCGCCCTGGCTCGTATAGTCGTGATAGCTGGCGATGCAGACCGTCTCGATCAGCCGGATTTCCAGCTCGCGCGAAATCACCGCCGCCGGCACGAGGCCGCCGCGCGTGACGCAGACGATCGCGTGAAAGGTCTGGTCGAGGCCGGACAGGCGCCAGGCTAGCGCGCGGGCATCGCGGTGGAACTGATCCCAGGAAACGGGAAATGCTTTTTCGGGAAGGGACATGAAAGGCTCCGGGACAGGGGTGACGCAAAGGGTTTGACGGCCGACAACTCCGTCCGGCCCAGTGGCATCCGGCCGGCCCCGGGAACATGAAAACGCTTGTGCGATGCCCGGGGCAGGCGACGGCCTGCCGTTGGGCATCGCTATTAGCCGCATTCATCGCCAAAAGGCAAGACATGCGGTCTTTCTGCCGCCGGAAAGATCGATGATCCTGGGATCAGCGGGACATCAGCGTCGCCGCCGTCATCGATTCCAGCAGCGTGCGGGTGACGCCGCCGAACAGCAGTTCCCAAAGCCTGGAATGCGTATAGGCGCCCATCACCAGCAGATCGACGGAATTGTCGGACAGGCGGTTCTCGATGATGGTTGCCGCTTTCGCCTTGTCGGCATGGGCGCTGGTGGCCGTCACATTGACGCCGTGGCGGGCGAGCGTCGCGGCGATTTCCGCGCCGGTGAGACCGCTTTCCTGATCCTTGCTGTCATGCGGGTTGACCGAGAAGATCTCGACCTCGCCGGCCTTTTTCAGGAAGGGCAGGGCATCGAATGTGGCGCGCGCGGCCTCGCGCGAACCGTTCCAGGCGACCATCACGCGGTTGAAGGGTTTTGCCACCTTGTCGACATGCGGCACGAGCAGCACGGGCCGGCCGCTTTCGAACAGGAAGCTCTCGAAATCAGCGCGGGCGTCTCCGGGCGCGTCGGGGCTGACCTGCGGGGCGATGATCAGATCGCAGGAGCGGGCGCTGTCGATGACCGAGGATCCGGCAAAGCCGGAGGCGGAGACGATCTTGCGCCACTCGTGGGAGAGGCCCTCGCGTTCCGCGCGCTTGCGGAAAATCTCGCCCAGCTCGGCGCTGCGCTTTTCGGCCATGTCCTGCAGCGACTGGATCGAGATCGGGTCGGGGATTTCCATTGGCGCGATGATCGGCGTCGGGTTCACGGTCTCGGCATGGAGGCCGATCACGTGCGCGTCGAAGGAGCGAACGATTTCAACGGCGTAATCGAGGAAGCCGCCGGCTTGCGTCGGTGATTCCATGACGGCGAGTATGGTCTTGTAGGTCATCTGAAACACTCCTCTCGGGCTTGGCTCCCACCCGTATGACATGCCGGCTCACGCGCCGGCCGTTGCTGCTTCGACAGTCTATGCCTAATGCCAGAAAATGCGAAGGCCGGAAACGCGCCTTTCGGGTAAGGCGATACGGGAATCAACCGGCTTCCATCGCCTCGAGCATGGCGCGGATATCCGCGGCCGCCGCCTCCGCATCGGCCTCCGCCCTTGCCCGGACGACGAGCTGGGTGCGAAACCCTTCCGACGAAAAGCGGGGATAGGAGCCGATCGAGGTTTTCGGATGCGCTTTCTGGATTTCCCCGAGCCGCGCCGCGATGTCGCCCTCGCCGAAAGGGCATTCCACGGTCTTGGTGACGAGCGGCGCGCCGCCCTTGAGCGTCGGCATGACATTGTCGAGCATCGCCTCGAAGATGCTGGGCACGCCGGCCATCACATGGACATTGCCGACGACGAAACCGGGCGCGGTGGAGACCGGATTGTCGATCAGCGTTGCCCCTTCCGGCATGCGCGCCATGCGCTGGCGCGATGCGTTGAAGTCTATGCCGCGCCGCTCGTAATGGGCGGCAAGCCGGCTCATCGCCTCGTCATTGTGGATGCAGGGCAGGCCGAAGGCGGCGGAAACCGAATCGGCGGTGATGTCGTCATGCGTGCCGCCGATGCCGCCGGAGGTGAAGACATAGGTGTAGCGCTCCCTCAGCGCATTGACCGCCTCGACGATCGCGGCCTCGTCGTCGGCGACGATCCGCACTTCCTTCAGGCCGATGCCGATGAGCGTCATCGCCTCGGCCAGATGGCCGATATTCCTGTCCTTGGTGCGGCCGGACAGGAGTTCGTCGCCGATGGCGAGCATCGCCGCGGTCGGATTGTCGTCTTCGCTCATTGTGGTTGGTCCGTGTTCGGTTGAAGCAGGCTTGTCGTCACGTTTTGGACCTTCGGTTGCGTTTCTTCAAGCCCGCCGCGGCAGCAAAGCGCCTCTGCCGCTATTGGGTGAACACTGCGTCTATGCCGCGACCTCTGGACTTCGCTGCGCCCGAAGGCCTATCTGCGGGGTACAGATTTCAAATCCGTCCAACTGGAGTTTTCAAATGGCTAAAGTTCTCGTTCTCTATTACTCGGCCTACGGCCATATCGAAGCCATGGCCAAGGCCGTTGCCGAAGGCGCCGCCGCCGAAGGCGCCGAGGTAACCATCAAGCGCGTTCCCGAACTGGTGCCGGAAGACGTGGCCAAGGCGTCGCATTTCAAGCTCGACCAGGACGCGCCGATCGCCGATCCGAACGAGCTCGACCAGTATGACGCCATCATCTTCGGCGCCGGCACCCGCTTCGGCACCATGGCCTCGCAGATGCGCAACTTCGTCGACCAGACCGGCGCGCTCTGGGCAACCGGCAAGCTCGTCGGCAAGGTCGGATCGGTCTTCACCTCCTCGGCGACCCAGCACGGCGGCCAGGAATCGACCATTCTCGGCTTCATCCCGACCCTGCTTCACCAGGGCATGGTCGTTGTCGGCCTGCCCTACGCCTTTGCCGGCCAGATGGGCGTTGACGAGATCAAGGGCGGTTCGCCCTACGGCGCTTCGACGATCACTGATGGCGACGGCTCGCGCATGCCGTCGGCCGTCGAGCTCGAGGCTGCCCGCTTCCAGGGCGGTCACGTCGCCAAGGTCGCCGCCAAGCTCGCGGCCTGAGCCGTTTTTCGCTGAAATTTTGAAAGCGCGCGGGTCTTTGGACCCGCGCGTTTTTTGTCCCCTGTTTTCCCCGCCGCCTCCCGGATCGGCCGCGACGCTTAGGATTCCTGCAGTTTCAAAAAAGCAGGAAGGAGCCGCGCGATGCGGATCGAAAATCACAGAATTCCGGGCATCTGGTACGGTCAATCTTCCAATCTCGGCGCTCGGCGGACGACCCCGCCGGTCATCATCGTGCTGCACTACACCACCGGCTGGAACGGGGCGGCGAGCCGCGACTGGTTGATGGGGGCGGCGGCAGGCGCCTCCAATCGCGGCTCGAGCGCCCATGTGGTGATCGACCGTGACGGCACGGCCTGGCAGATCGCGCCCTTCAACCGCACCGCTTGGCATGCCGGGCCCTCGCGCTACGGCACGCTTGAAGGGCTGAACGCCCATTCCGTCGGCATCGAATTCGTCAATCCCGGCTGGCTGAAGCCGAACGGGCTTGGCGATTTCACCGATGCCTATGGCAAGCGCTTTTCCGAGCGAGCGCTGAAAAAGGCGGGCGGCTATCACCTAGCGCCGCATGCCCGCGTCGGGTCCGGCGCCTTTGCCTGGCCGCTCTACCCGGAGGCGCAGATTGCGACCGGGATCGACGTCGTTCAGGCGCTTGTCTGTCAGTATCCGATCCGGGCAATCGTCAGCCATGAGGAAATCGATACGCGCGGCTGGAAGACCGATCCCGGCCCCGCCTTTCCGATGGAGCGTTTTCGGACTCTTCTCGGCGAGGCGGACGACCGCGAGCCCGCGGTCGTGGTGACGGCGGGGCGGCTCAACCTGCGCGGCGGCCCGGGCGCGTCGTTCGAGCGGGTCTCGCCGCCCGGAACGCTGCTGAAAGGCACGCGGGTGAAGGTCATGCAGCGGCAGGGCGACTGGGCCTTTGTCGCGCCGGAAAATCCCGATGGCCGGGAGGGCGTCGTCACCGGCTGGGTGCATGCGGCCTATATCGCGCCGGAGTTTGCCGCCTGAGCATCAAGGCTCTGCTTGCGTCCAGCCGGCAGGGCCTCTATATCACCGCCAACATAAACGGTTTGACATCCAACCTTGAACTGGACTGGCGGATCATGAATTCACTTGGTTTTGACAAGAAGCCGGAGGAGACGCGCGTTGTTGTCGCCATGTCCGGCGGCGTCGACAGCTCGGTCGTGGCCGGGCTCTTGAAGCGCGAGGGCTACGATGTCCTCGGCATCACCCTTCAGCTCTACGATCACGGCGCGGCCGTGCACCGCGCCGGTTCCTGCTGCGCCGGGCAGGACATCGACGATGCCCGCCGCGTCTGCGAACGGCTGGGCATTCCCCATTATGTGCTCGACTACGAGGCGCGGTTCCGCGAGACGGTGATCAACCCCTTCGCCGAAAGCTACATCGCCGGCGAGACGCCGATCCCCTGCGTTGCCTGCAACCAGACGGTCAAGTTCGCCGATCTCCTGTCGACGGCCAGGGAACTCGGCGCCGATGCGCTGGCGACCGGCCATTACATCCGCTCCAAACCGAACCCGACGCCGGAAAACCCGATGCGCCGCGCGCTCTACCGTCCGGTGGATGCCGAGCGCGACCAGAGCTATTTCCTGTTTGCGACCACGCAGGAGCAGATCGATTTCCTGCGGTTTCCGCTGGGCGGCCTGCCGAAGGCGGATACGCGGCGGCTGGCCGAGGAAATGGGCCTGATCGTCGCCGACAAGCCGGACAGCCAGGACATCTGTTTCGTGCCCCAGGGCAAATATTCCGACGTGATCGCCAAGCTGAAACCCAATGCCGAGCTATCCGGCGAGATCGTCCATCTCGACGGCCGCGTGCTCGGCCGTCATGAAGGGATCGTGCGCTACACGATCGGCCAGCGCAAGGGGCTGGGCGTTGCCACCGGCGAGCCGCTCTACGTGGTCTATCTCGATGCCCGCTCGCGCCGCGTCATCGTCGGCCCGCGCGAGGCGCTGGAAACGCGTCGCATCTATCTGCGTGATGTCAACTGGCTGGGCGACGGGCCGCTTGAAGAGGCGGCGGCGGACGGGTTTTCCTGTTTCGCCAAGGTGCGCTCCACGCGTCCGCCGCTCCCCGTCAGGCTGCATGCCGACGAGAACGGCGTCTATGTCGATCTTCTGGAAGGCGAGGCGGGGATCGCCAGCGGCCAGGCCTGCGTGCTTTACGACGCGCCGGGCAATGACGCCCGCGTCTTCGGCGGCGGCTTCATCGACCGTTCGGAGCGTTCGGCGGAGGCCGAGGCAGCGCTGAAGAGCCTGATGGACGGGCTTGCGGCCTGACGCTGCCCGTCACGTGGCGATCGGCGCCTCGGCGGACATGAACAGTTTCAGCGATTCCTGGTAGCCGAGCCGCAACAGTTGTTCGATATAGGCGATCAACTGGTCGGCCCAGCCGAAGCCGAGATAGGCCGCGAGCCAGACGATCAGTCCGGCGATGATCAGGGCATAGATGAAGTTTCTGAGGATCATCAGTAACATGGCGAGCAGCACGAAGGCGACCAGCCCGTAAAACAGCGACGGCGTCAGCGCGACGCCGTCGGAATGGGCGAGATAGCCCATATAGATGCCGAAAATGATGCAGATGGCCGCGCTCAGCCGGTCGCGAATCATGCGGTGGGTGTAGCCTGAACTTGCCATTTGACGGTCTTTCTTCGCTGCGATGCTCTTGCGGTTCGTGATGATGAACGCGCGGCCGGGCCGGCCGGTTCCGGGTGTGGTTATAGCAGCTTGCAACCCCGGCGTCAGGACAGTTCCGCGACGACGCGGTTCAAAAGCAGCATGCCTTCCGGCGTCGCGCGCAGGCGGGCATTGCCGACGCGCTCGATCAGGCCGAGTTTCAGAAGAAAATCCTCGCGCTCGGCATCCATCGGCTTGCCGGAAAGCGAGGACCACCGCGCGAGGTCGACGCCCTCCTTCACCCGAAGCCCCATCAGCAGAAGCTCGTCGGCCTGTTCTTCCCGAGAGAGCACTGTCTGCTCGATCATGCCATGGCCATTGGTCTCGGCCGCCTGCAGCCAGGTTTCGGGGTGCTTTTCCGTTGCCGTCGCGATCTTGCCCGAAGCGGACCCCAAACGCCCGTGCGCGCCGGGGCCGATCCCGGCATAATCGCCATAGCGCCAATAGGTGAGATTGTGGCGGCTTTCGGCGCCGGGGCGGGCATGGTTGGAAACCTCATAGGCCGGAAGCCCGCGGGCCGCCGTCACGGCCTGCGTCACCTCGTAGAGATGGGCGGCCTGGTCCTCGTCGGGCACGATGAGCTTGCCCCGGTTATGGAGGTCGAAAAAGCGCGTGCCTTCCTCGATGGTCAGCTGGTAGAGCGACAGGTGGTCGGCGGCAAGATCGATCGCCTGGTTGAGTTCACGCTCCCAGTCTTCCGCCGTCTGCCCCGGACGGGCATAGATCAGGTCGAAGGACATGCGCGGAAAGATTTCGCGCGCCAGCCGGATCGCGCCAAGCGCCTGCTCGACATTGTGCAGGCGTCCGAGAAAGCGCAGTTCGCGGTCGTTCAATGCCTGCACGCCCATGGAGACGCGGTTGACGCCGGCGGCGCGGTATCCGCGAAAGCGTTCGGCCTCGACGCTCGAGGGGTTGGCCTCCAGCGTCACCTCGATCCCGTCCGGCGCATGCCAGGCCGCGGCGACGCCCTCAAGGATCGCGCCCAGCGTTTGCGGTTCCATCAGCGAGGGCGTGCCGCCGCCGATGAAGATGCTGGAGACGGCGCGCGGGCCCGAGAGCGCCCGCATATGGGCGATTTCTCTTAGGAAGCCGGCGACGAAACGTTGTTGGTCTACCGGCTGATGGCGGACATGGCTGTTGAAGTCGCAATAGGGGCATTTGGCCGCGCAGAACGGCCAGTGCAGGTAGACGCCGAAACCCGGTTCGCCGTCATCGCCGTTTATGCCTGCCATCGCCGCCGGATCGTTTGTCAGGGCGCAAGTCCCGTTTCGGTGAAGAGCTTGAAGGCGCGGGCGCGGTGGGAGAGCGCGCCGCCATCGGCCGGGCCGCCTTCGGCTTTTTCAGAAGGCTCCATCTCGCCGAACGTCCTGTCGTGGCCCTTGGGCTGGAACACCGGATCATAGCCATGGCCCTTGTCGCCGCGCGGCGGCCAGACGAGATTGCCTTCCACTTCGCCGCGGAAGGTCTCGGTGTGGCCGTCGGGCCAGGCGAGGCAAAGCACGCAGACGAAGCGGGCGGTGCGGGCCTCCGGCGTCGTAGCGCCTTTTTCGGCAAGCGCCTTTTCCACCTTTTCCATCGCCATCATGAAATCGCGGCTGCCATCCTCGGTCTCTGCCCAGTCGGCGGTGTAGACGCCGGGCGCGCCGTCAAGCGCGTCGACGGCGATGCCGCTGTCGTCTGCGAGCGCCGGCAGGCCGGACTTTTGCGCAGAGGCCAACGCCTTGATCGCGGCGTTCTCCTCGAAGGTCGTGCCGGTTTCGTCCGGCACATCGAAGGAGAGTTCGGCCGCCGACTTGGCCGAAAAGCCGAGCGGGCCGATCAGTTCGGCGATCTCGGCGATCTTTCCGGCATTGTGGCTGGCAACGACGATGGTCTTGGTTTCGAGTTTGCGCATGTCAGTTCCTGGTGAACGAAATAATGTTCGGGTGTGTCGCATTGCCGCCAAACAATCTCCCTCAAGGGGGAGCTTTTTTGGAGCGAAGCGGCGATTGCCATCACAACCCCCAGAGCTTTGCCTCGGCGCATTCCAAGCTGTTGCCGGCGGGGTCGCGGAAATAGATCGAGCGGGCGCCGTTCGGCCAGAGGAAATCGCTTTCGATGTCCACGCCCTTCGCCGCGAGCCGGGCAAGCATTGCGTCGAAATCGTCCTCTTCAAGCCGGAAGCAGACGTGGCCGGGGCCGCGCGCGCCATGGGTCGGCACGGGCAGCGCACCCGGACTTGCCGGTTTTTCCGTCTCGTCCGGGTTGAAAACCAGCAGCACGCCCTGTCCGCAGCGGAAGAAGATATGGCGATTGTCGACGCGGGCGATCTTCTCAAGCCCGAGAACGCCTCCGTAAAAGGCTTCGGCGGCGTCGAGGTCCGCGGCATAGAGCGCTGTCTCAAGAACGGCGGCGATCGGCATGGCTGCTCCTCAAGCGCTGGCGATGGTCTTCTTCTGAAGGTCCACCAGTTCGGTGATGCCGTTGCGGGCAAGGTCCATCAGCGTCAGGAACTCGTCCTGCGAGAAGGGCTTGCCCTCGGCGGTGCCCTGGATCTCGACGATGCCGCCGGCGCCGGTCATGACGAAATTGGCGTCGGTTTCGGCGGAGGAATCCTCCAGATAGTCGAGGTCGATGACGGGCTGATCGGCAAAGATGCCGCAGGAAATCGCCGCGACATGGTCCTTCAGCACCTTGTCGGTCTTGACCATGCTGCGGGCCTCCATCCATTTCAGGCAGTCATGGAGGGCGATCCAGGCGCCGGTGATCGAGGCGGTGCGGGTGCCGCCGTCTGCCTGAATGACGTCGCAGTCGACGCTGATCTGGCGTTCGCCGAGGGCTTCGAGATCGACGACGGCGCGCAGAGAGCGGCCGATCAGGCGCTGGATTTCCAGCGTGCGGCCGCCCTGCTTGCCGGCGGAGGCCTCGCGGCGCATGCGATCGCCGGTCGCGCGCGGCAGCATGCCGTATTCGGCGGTCACCCAGCCCTTGCCGGCATTGCGCAGCCACGGCGGCACGCGCTCTTCGAGGGAGGCGGTGCACAGCACATGCGTATCCCCGAACTTGACGAAGCAGGAGCCTTCCGCGTGCTTGGAAAAGCCACGCTCGAAGGAAACATTGCGCATCTGGTTGAGTTGTCTGCCTGATGGCCGCATGGTGTGGTCCTTCCGGTTTTCGTTGCGGCGGTTCTAGAAGGAAGAGGCGGCTTTTGCAAAGAAAAACGGCGGGCCGCGCCGCTGCAAAGACGAATTGCGAAGCGCGGCGCCGACACTATATTAATGGGCGAAGCAGACGAACCATCCGGCCACTGGAAGCATGACAGCAGATCGACGCGCAGACAATTCGGCAATGACACTGGACGATCGCTCGCGCGAGGTGTTCCGCGCGATCGTCGAGAGCTATCTGGAAAGCGGCGAACCGCTCGGCTCGCGCAACCTGTCGCGGCTTCTGCCCATGTCGCTTTCGCCGGCTTCGGTGCGCAATGTGATGAGCGATCTGGAAGAGCTTGGCCTGATCTACGCGCCGCATGTGTCCGCCGGCCGCCTGCCGACGGAGAGCGGACTGCGATTCTTCGTCGATGCCTATATGCAGGTCGGCGACCTTGCTGAAAGCGAGCGTTCCGAGATCGAGCGTCATATGCAGGGCGTCGATCGCGGCCAGCCGGTCGACGGGCTTCTGAACGAGGCAAGCCAGATGCTTTCCGGCATGTCGCGCGGGGCGGGGCTGGTGATGACGTCCAAGAGCAACGCCGTGCTCAAGCATGTCGAATTCATCCGGCTGGAACCGACAAAGGCGCTTGCGGTGCTCGTCGGCGAGCATAACGAGGTGGAGAACCGGATCATCGACCTGCCGGCCGGCACGACCTCCTCGCAACTGACGGCGGCGGCCAATTTCCTCAACGCGCATCTCAACGGCCAGACCCTGCCGGAACTGAGGGCGGTTCTCGCGCGGCTGAAGGACGAGGTTCGCCACGAGCTTGACCAGCTCTCGCAGGATCTCGTCGGGCGCGGGCTCGCCGTCTGGTCGGGCAGCACGGAAGACGGCAGGCCCGGGCAGCTGATCGTGCGCGGCCGGGCCAATCTGCTCGAAGGCGTCGCCGATGCCGCCGATATCGATCGCCTGAGGATGCTGTTCGACGACCTTGAGAAGAAGGAAAGCCTGATCGAGCTGATCAGCCTGGCCGAAAGCGGTTCGGGCGTGCGCATCTTCATAGGCTCGGAAAACAAGCTGTTTTCGCTGTCGGGCTCCTCGCTCGTCGTCGCGCCCTATCGCGACAGCGACAACCAGGTCGTCGGCGCGGTCGGCGTTATCGGGCCGACGCGGCTCAACTATGCCCGGGTCGTGCCGATGGTCGACTATACGGCCCATCTGTTGTCGCGCATGTCGCGCTCTCGCTGAAGGCTGCGCGCGAATACCGGGGGAGGGCCTTGATTTTTCGGGAGTGAAGCTCGATATCGTGGCCCGAGAGATTCAAGAACAAACTGCAACGTGCGGAGACGTCATGACCGACGAGACCAAGAAGAACGGCACTGACGAGGAAATCAACGAGACGGTGGTCGACCTTGAGGCGGATGCGCCTGCCGGGGAGCCCGCGGATGGCGAAGTTGCCGAACCCGATCCGATCGATCTCCTGCGTGAGGAAAACGAGAAGCAGCGCGACCAGTTGCTGCGGCTTGCAGCCGAAATGGAAAACCTGCGCCGGCGCACGGCGCGCGACGTGAAGGACGCCAAGGCCTATTCGGTCACGGCGTTTGCGCGCGACATGCTCGGCGTGTCCGACAATCTGCGCCGGGCGCTCGATTCCATTCCCGAGGACAAGCGGACCGAGGAGATCAAGGGCTTCATCGAGGGCGTGGAGATGACCGAACGCTCCATGCTGTCGGCGCTGGAGCGCCATGGCGTGAAGACGATCGAGGCGGAAGGGCAGAGATTCGATCCGCATTTCCACCAGGCGATGTTCGAGGTGCCGAACCCGGAAATTCCCGCCAACACGGTGGTTCAGGTGGTCCAGACCGGCTACATGATCGGCGACCGGGTTCTCCGTCCGGCCATGGTCGGCGTTTCCAAGGGCGGGCCGAAGGCGGAAGCCGCGCAGCAGCAGCCGGCAGAAGACAAGCCGGAATAGGCGCGGTTTGGCGGATAAACGCAAAGAGAGGCGTTTCGCTTGTGCGGGACGCCTTTTTTACTGGGAAAATGCTTGCCGCAGGTTCAGGCCGCCGACGAATCCGGATCGGTGTTCAGGAAGGCGTAGATCGCGCTTTCCGAATCGGAGGCCCGGAGCTTCTTGACCAGGTCCTGGTCGCGCAGGAGCCGCGCCACGCGCGACAGGGCCTTCAGATGATCGGCGCCGGCGCCTTCGGGAGCCAGCAGCAGGAAGGCGAGATCGACCGGCTGGTCGTCAAGCGCCTCGAAATTGACGGGATGCTGCAGGCGGGCGAACACGCCGCAGATATGGTCAAGCTTCGGCAGCTTGCCGTGGGGTATGGCGATGCCGTTGCCGACACCGGTAGAGCCGAGGCGCTCGCGCTGGAGCACCACTTCGAAGATCTCGCGCTCGGGAATTCCCGTCACGGCCTCCGCTCTGGCGGCCAACTCCTGCAGCAATTGCTTCTTGGAGTTCGCCTTGAGGGCGGGGATGATCGCCTCCTGTTTCAGCAGGTCGTCAAGGGCCATATCCTGGTATCCTGGGTTGCGGCTTGGGGGCGGGCGCCTGAACGGCACCCGCCGAAGTGGGTTCAGCCCTTGATGCCGGCTGTGTCGATCCAGCCGATATTGCCATCCGGGCGGCGATAGACGATGTTGAGCGTCTTGTTGTCCGGGTTGCGGAACAGCATCAGCGGCTTGTCGGTCATGTCGAGCGCCATGACGGCCGTGGCCACGGCCATGGTGCGGACCTCGGTTTTGGCTTCCGCGACGATGGCCGGCGCGTAGTCTTCCGGAATCTCGGTCTCGTCCTCCTGCGGCAGGTCCATCACCGAATAGGCGACCTCGGCAAAATCGGCGTGTCCGTTGCCCTGGTGATGGTCCTTCAGCTTGCGCTTGTAGCGGCGCAGGCGCTTGGCGATGCGTTCGAATGCTGCCTCGAAGGCGGCCTGGGGGTCGTGCGCCTTGCCGGCTGCATGCAGCACGGCGCCGCTGTCGAGATGGACCTTGCAGTCCGCCTCGAAACCGCCCGCGGACTTCTCGACCGTTACCTGGCCGGAATAGCCGCCGTCGAAATATTTGGTGACCGCTTCCTCGATCTGGTCTTCGATTTTTTCACGGAAAGCCTCTCCGACTTCCATTTGTTTTCCCGAGACGCGAACACTCATGGATCTTCCCTTCTTCTATCGTTTGCGGGCACCAGTTTAAGCCAAGCCCTGTTCTCCTCCAAGAACTTCCAGGCATGGCCCTCCGGTGACCGGGACGGCACTCAGATGACACCCTGTCATCATAACTTATTTGGGCATTTTTCAGCCGTTTGCCAGCGGGATTTCCGCAATATTCTTCGTGCGATTTTTTACCGCCGGGTGCGGTCGGTTTGCCGCTTTTCCCGGTCCCGGAGCATCTGCGTCCCGTCTCCCTTGCTGAGGCGGCGCCCCTCTTGCGGCGGATGCTCTACCGTTCATGTTCCCGGAAGTCAATCACGCCGGCGCTTTTGCCGGGCCGCCCCGGTCGCGCCTCAGACGCCGACGACCCTGGCATAGGCGCGTTTTTCGCGGCGACGCTGGACGGAGGAGGGGATCGACATCGCCTCGCGGTATTTTGCCACGGTCCGGCGGGCGAGCGTGATGCCTTCGTCCTTCAGCGCGGAAACGATGTCGTCATCGGAAAGGACCGCTTCCGGCGTTTCCGCTGCGATCATGCGGCGGATCTTGTGGCGGATCGATTCCGCCGAAAGCGCGCTGCCGTCCGCCTGGTCGGAGGCGATCGAGACGGAGAAGAAATAGCGCAGCTCGAACAGGCCGCGCGGGGTCAGGATGAACTTGTTGGAGGTGACGCGGCTGACGGTCGACTCGTGCATCTTGATTGCGTCGGCGACGGTCTTCAGGTTGAGCGGGCGCAGATGGTCGACGCCGTGCTTGAGAAAGGCGTCCTGCTGGCGCACGATCTCGCTTGCGACCTTCAGGATTGTGCGGGCGCGCTGGTCGAGGCTGCGCGTCAGCCAGTTCGCCGTCTGCAGGCAGGTGTTGAGAAAGGCATCATCGGCCGCCGACATGCCGTGCGAGGCCTTGATCTCGGTGAGGTAGGAGCGGTTGACGAGAACCCGCGGCAGCGTGTCCGGATTGAGCTCCACCTGCCATTCGCCCTCCTTGCGTGCGGAGACGATGACGTCGGGCAGGACCGATTCGGGCGGCTGGCTGGAAAAGGCGCCGGCCGGCTTCGGGTTCAGCCGGCGAAGCCTCTGCGTCATCGCCAGAAGATCCTGTTCTTCCACGCCGCAAAGTTTCTTCAGCCTGGTGAAATCGCGGCGCGCCACCAGTTCGAGATTGTCGACCAGAACCGCCATGGCCGGGGTGAGACTGTCGGTCTGCAGCAATTGCTGGCGCATGCAGTCGGAAAGGGACTGCGCGAAGATGCCGGGCGGATCAAGCGTTTTCAGCCGTTCCAGCACCGTGTCCAGCCTGACGACGGCCAGCCCGGCCCGTTCGGCGATCTCCTTCGTGTCCCCCCGGAAGTAGCCGGCCTCGTCGAGATAGTCGACGAGGTGGCGGGCGATCGCCTGTTCGTCGGAGCGCTTGAAGGTGAGCGCGATCTGGTCGGCCAGATGCTCGCGCAGGCACGGCCTGCCGGCGACGAACTCGTCGAGGTCGACATGGTCGTCGCCGCCGAGCGTGCCCGGCATCGATTTCCACTGGCTCATCAACTCCGGAGCATCCGGCCGGATGGGCGGGCTGTCTTCGCCGTAAGTGCTGTCAAAATTGCTGTCGAGGCTGTCGCCGAGCCGCGCCGTGCCATTGGCCTGCCGGTCGTCGGAATACCAGTCGCTGGAAAGGTCGGCGCCGTCGCTCTCCTGCGGTTCGGCCGTTTCCGGCCGTTCCTCCGGTCCGCCCTCTTCGCCGGCGACCTCCAGAAGCGGGTTCTTCTCAACTTCCTGCGCGATGAACTGGCAGAGCTCCGCATGCGGCATCTGGAGCAGCTGGATGGACTGCATCAGTTGCGGCGTCATCACGAGCGACTGGTTCTGTCGGAGAAGAAGATTGGCGCTTAGTGCCATGACGCGAGCATAATCCTCCGATCGCAACGGCCTGCCGACAGCGGCGTGCGGATGCGTGCTGAACAAATCAAAGTGTACGGAGGGGAGACTGGCACAAAAATTGCTTTGCAATCAAGCCGGAATCCGCATGGCGGCCAGGCCTGTCTACAGGCTGAAATTGTCGCCAAGGTAGAAGCGGCGCACATCGGTATTGGCGACGATCTCGTCCGCCTTGCCGTGCGTCAGCACCTCGCCGGCGTGGATGATGTAGGCGCGGTCGATCATGCCGAGCGTCTCGCGAACATTGTGGTCGGTGATCAGGACGCCGATGCCGCGCCGGGTCAGGTGGCGGATCAGGTTCTGGATATCGGCGACCGAAATGGGATCGACGCCGGCAAAGGGCTCGTCGAGCAGCATGAAGGCGGGATCGGTCGCAAGCGCGCGCGCGATCTCGAGGCGCCTGCGCTCGCCGCCGGAAAGCGCGACGGCCGACGTCTTGCGCAGCTTGGCGATGCCGAATTCCTCCATCAGCTGCTCGAGCTTTTCTTCCCGCTCCTTCTTCTTCAGGGGCGTCAGTTCGAGCACGGCGCGGATGTTGTTTTCGACCGAGAGGCCGCGAAAGATCGAGGCTTCCTGTGGCAGATAGCCGACGCCGAGGCGGGCGCGGCGATACATCGGCAGTCCGGTAACGTCGCGGCCATGCAGCGCGATGGAGCCTTCGTCGACGGGCACCAGGCCGGTGATCATGTAGAAACAGGTGGTCTTGCCCGCGCCGTTGGGGCCGAGCAGGCCCACGGCCTCGCCTCGACGCACAACAAGCGACACGCCGTTGACGACGCGCCGGCTGCGATAGGTCTTGGTCAGCCCCTGCGCGATCAGCGTTCCGTCGTAGCGGCCGTTCTCCCGGTCAGGATCGCCGTTGCGGGGCGCTGTTGCGGTTACGGACGGGCGCTCTGCCATGGAGAGCGTTTTTCTGGTCGTTGTCTTCGGCATGCGGGATCAGTTGCCTGGCCGCGATTGCGGGTTGAGCCTGATCTGCACTCGCTTGCCGCAGGCATCCAGCTTGGCCTGGCTCGTATTCATGTCGACGGTGAGCTTGCAGCCGACGAAGACATTGCCGCTTTCCTTCAGCACCACCTCTTTGCCCTCGAGGACGAAGTGCTGGGTGACCATGTCGAAATAGCCGGTGTCGCCGGTGGCCGTCTGCGTGTCGGTGAGAAGCTGCACCGACTGGCTGAGGTCGATCCGCTCGATATCGCCCTGGCCGGAGGCGATCCCGGTCGAGCCGCCGGCATAGCGGACCGTCATCTTGCCGGCCTTGACCTGGTTGTCGCCCTGGACGGCGACGACATTGCCGGAAAAGGTGATCAGCTTGGTGGCGTCATCCACTTCGAAGGCATCCGCATCGATGTCGATCGGCTCGTCGCCCGAAAGCTGGAAGCCGCTTGTCTGGGTCGACTGGGCAAGGCTCTCACCCGCCGGCAGCGCCAGCGCGCATAAAAGCGCCAGCGTTGCCGCAGTCGAGCGGCGCGGCGCGCAGATTTTCAAATTGCTCAGATCCATCCGAAACCTCATTGTCCGGTGCGGGCCAGTGCCGAGGGCGAAAGCGTGACATGAACGCCGCCGCCAAAGCGGATTTTCTGACCGTTATCGATGATATTCACGTTTTCGGCAACCACCGATGCCTGTGGCGCCCTCACGGAGACCGGCGTGTCGCTGGAGAGCGTTCCGGCCTTGATGTCGATTTCGGCCGATGTGAAATCCGCATGCATGCCGTTCGAAAGCTCGATGGTGAAGGGTTCGTTGATCGTCAGTTTCTCCGTGGCGCGGTCGTAGAGCGTGCGCGTCGCGTCGACCACGGCCGTCACGCTGTCTTCGACCGGAACGGTGGCGATGACGTTTTCGAGCAGCACGGTGCTGTCGTCGGGATTGGCGGCGGGCAGCAGCGCGCGCTCGGCCTTCAGCGAGTAGCGGATGCCGTCGGAATTGCGGCCCGACATGCCGGGATTGGTCATGACGATCATGCCGTTTTCGATCGAGGCGGCGTCGAGCGTGATATTGTCGGGCACGATCGAACGCAGGAAGGTCGCGGCAATCAGTCCGATCGTGATCAGCACGGCGGCAAGCGGCAGCAGGACCTTGAGACGGCGCACATGGCCGGAATGCCGCCGCGCCTTGCGGAAGCTTTCCTCGATCGACGGTCGGTTGCCGCCGTGTGCAGTGGTCGCAATGCTCATCTCGTGTCGTCTCGTCGCCCGCGGGCCTCTGTCGTCCCCCGGCCGTTTCGGGGGTCGCCTCGGCCAAAGCCGTTGCCTCTCAAGGGCCATGGGTATTATGTTTTGCCGGCCATAACAAGTTGGCGGCCGAAAAACGGTCCATGCGCGATTGACATCAGATGAGTGTCGCACGCACATTCGCCAAGCGCGGCGGACCTGCGCGCCGTTCAAATCACTGTGAGGGCGTTGATGAATCTATCGGAAATCCTGGAGCGCAGGCGGTTGAGGCGGCGCGTCGGCTGGTGGCGCGCGGCCGCTCTCGTGGTCGCCGTCCTTTTGGTGGTTGCCCTCTACAAGGCCTATGGCGGCGCGGAGCCGGGAACCATGCTGGCGCGCCCGCATGTCGCGCAACTGTCGGTATCGGGCGTGGTCGCCGACGATCCGGTGATGCTCGAGACGATCCGAGAGATCGGCGAGGATCCGGCGGCAAAGGCGCTGGTCGTGTCGCTGTCGACCGGCGGCGGCACGACATTCGGCGGCGAGGCGCTCTACAAGGCCCTGCGCCAGGTGGCCGAGAGGAAGCCAGTCGTCAGCGAAATCCGCACCCAGGCCGCCTCGGCGGGCTACATGATCGCGCTTGCCGGCGACCGCATCTTTGCCGGCGACACCTCGATCACCGGCTCGATCGGCGTCATCTTTCTTTATCCGCAGGCGAAGGAACTGCTCGACAAGATCGGCGTCTCCGTGGATGCGATCAAGTCGGCGCCGATGAAGGCGGAACCATCGCCCTTCAACGATGCGAGCCAGGAGGCCCAGGCCATGGTCCGGGCCCTGGTGATGGACAGCTATGACTGGTTCGTCGATCTTGTCGCCGCGCGCCGCGACATGCCGCGGGAACGGGCGCTGGAGCTTGCCGACGGAAGGATTCTCACCGGACGGCAGGCGGTCGAGGCCGGACTGGTCGACGAAATTGGCGGTCGGGACGAAATAATGGCCTATCTCGCCGCAAACGGCGTTTCGGACTCCCTTGAAATCAGGTCTTGGGATAACGTAAACAGAGACGGCTTCGGGGTCGGCCTGGCGAAAATGGGGGCAAGGCTGCTCGAATCGCTCGGACTTGGCTGGTTTGTCAGCGAGGATATCCTTCGCCAGACCGGTCTTGTTGACGGGCTTGTGTCTGTCGGGCAGACTGATTGGCAATGAAAATCAGAGAGTTGAGGGGCTGGGTGTGATCAAGTCGGAATTGGTACAGATTGTTGCGGCGCGTAACCCGCATCTCTATCACCGCGATGTCGAAAATATCGTGAACGCTATTCTGGACGAGATCGCGGATGCGCTGGCGGCGGGCAACCGGGTGGAGTTGCGCGGCTTCGGCGCGTTTTCGGTCAAGAACCGCCCTTCGCGTTCGGGACGGAACCCGCGCACCGGCGACACCGTTTTCGTCGAAGAAAAATGGGTTCCTTTCTTCAAGACCGGCAAGGAGTTGCGCGAACGCCTCAACCCCGACCAGAAAGACGACAAATAAGGGGCAGGCCGGATCGCCGGGAAAATGAAACGCGTTCGAGGCGCATGATGTCAAAGCTTGTCAATCTCATCATTCTGCTGCCCATCGGGGTGGTGCTTGTCCTGTTGTCGGTTGCCAACCGGCAGTCCGTCACCATGGCGCTCAACCCTTTCAATGCCAGCGACAGCGTGCTCGCCGTCTCCGCTCCCTTCTTCGTCTACATCTTCATTGCCTTCATTCTCGGCATTCTGCTTGGCGCGCTGTTTACCTGGATTTCCCAGCGCAAGCACCGCAAGACCGCAAAATCCAGCAAGCGCGAGGCCGCACTCTGGCGCGCGGAGGCCGACAAGCAGAAGGCGCGGAGCACCGAAGTTTCGGCTACCCGCCCGCTCGATCAGCTTCCGTCTTCCTGAGACGGCGCGAGAAGACTTGCCATTTTTACGACGGGGCTGATAAACCGCAGCTTTCGACCATTGCGGGATGATCGCCTTTCATGACGCCTTCCAGACCGGACAAGACGCGCCGCACCAAAGCCGGCGGCAAGCCGCAGGCCAAGCCTGACCGGCCGCGCAAGGATGTGCGCCGGGCCGACAAGCGACAAGGCAGCGCCCCGGCGGAAAAGCAGAACGAGCGCCGCAGCCGTCAGCCGGAGCCGCAATGGATCGCTCTGCGGGACGGCGAACGGCCGGCCGAGCGCGTGCCGCGCATTCTCCAGTCCGTCTCCGCCGACGGTTTTCATCTGATCGATAGCGGCCACGGGCTGAAGCTCGAGCAATATGGCGACTACCGCATCGTCCGCCCCGAGGCGCAGGCGCTCTGGCCCCCGCTTCTCGATGAAAAGATCTGGGCCAATGCCGATGCGATTTTCACCGGCGATACGGACGAGGACGGCATGGGGCGCTGGCGCTTTCCAAAGGCCGCCCTTGGCGAAACATGGCCGCTGCGGATCATGGACATCGATTTTCTCGGCCGCTTCACCGCCTTTCGCCATGTCGGCGTGTTTCCCGAACAGGTCGCCCACTGGCAATGGATGCGTGATGTGCTGCAGCAGGCCGCAGGCGGCAAGACCCCGCCGAAAGTGCTCAATCTCTTTGGCTATACCGGCGTTGCCTCGCTGGTCGCCGCTGCCGCCGGCGCGGAAGTGACCCATGTGGATGCGTCGAAGAAGGCGATCGGCTGGGCGCGCGAGAACCAGGCGCTCTCTGGCCTCAACGATCGTCCGATCCGCTGGATCTGCGACGATGCGATGAAGTTCATCGAGCGCGAGGAGCGACGCGGCAACCACTACGACATCATCCTCACCGATCCGCCGAAATTCGGACGCGGGCCGAATGGCGAGGTCTGGCAGTTGTTCGAGCATCTGCCTAGAATGCTGGACCTCTGCCGCGCGATCCTGAAGCCGGATGCGCTCGGCTTCGTGCTGACGGCCTATTCGATCCGCGCCAGCTTCTATTCGGTTCACGAACTGATGATGGAGACGATGCGCGGTTTCGGCGGCGTCGTCGAATCGGGCGAGCTTGTCATTCGCGAGGCGGGGCTGTCCGGAGATCAGCCCGGCCGCGCCCTATCAACATCCCTTTATGCGCGGTGGTTGCCCCAATGAGCTTCGAGCGAGACGACAGGCGCGCGCCGCGCGTCGGCACGGTGAAGGAAGTCACCTCCCTTTCCAATCCGATCATCAAGGATATCCGCGCGCTGTCGCAGAAGAAGCACCGCGAGGAGACCGGAACCTTCATGGCCGAGGGGCTGAAGCTGGTCATCGACGCGCTGGAGCTCAACTGGTCGATCCGCACGCTGATCTATGCCAAGGCGGCCAAGGGCAAGGCGCAGGTGGAGAAGGTCGCTGCCAAGACGATCGCCTCCGGCGGACTTGTGCTTGAGGTCTCCGAAAAGGTGCTTTCGGCGATCACCCGGCGCGACAATCCGCAAATGGTCGTCGGCATTTTCGAAAGCCATTACCGGCCGCTCGCCGAGATCCGCCCGGCCAGGAACGAGACCTATGTGGCGCTCGACCGGGTGCGCGATCCCGGCAATCTCGGCACCATCATCCGCACAGCCGATGCGGCGGGCGCGGCCGGCGTCATCCTCGTCGGCGAGACCACCGATCCGTTTTCGCTGGAGACCGTGCGCGCCACCATGGGCTCGGTCTTCGCCCTTCCGGTCTCGCGCGCCGAGCCGCGCGCGTTCCTGGATTGGGCCGGAAAGAGCGGCGCCGAGATCGTCGCCACGCATCTCGCGGGCTCGGTTGACTACCGAACCATCGACTACACGAAGAAGCCGGTCGTGCTTTTGATGGGCAACGAGCAGCAGGGGCTTCCTCCGGAACTCGCCGAGGGCGCGGGGCGGCTTGCCCGCATTCCGCAGCAGGGCAGGGCTGATTCGCTCAACCTCGCGGTTGCCACCGGCGTCATGCTCTATGAGGCGCGCCGCCACCTGCTTTCACTCGACGCTCCGGAGGCAGGCCGATGAGATCGCCGCTTTCGCGCCCCGGCCCGGCCATTGCCTTCGTCGCCATCGCGCTGCTCATCGATGCCGTGGTCAAATATGCGGTCGAGCTCTATCTGCCGTTTCACCGGACCATCGACGTCCTGCCGTTTCTGGGCCTGTTCAAGACCTACAATCCCGGCATCGCCTTTTCGCTTCTGTCGGATACCAACGGCTGGGCGCTGGTCGGCATGCGGCTCGTCATTGTCGCGGTCGTCATCTATCTCTGGCGCAAGACCGCGCCGGGGCAGAGCTGGGCGCTGCTGGGCTTTGCGCTCGTCGTCGCCGGCGCGCTCGGCAATATTCTCGATCATTTCCTCTATGGCCACGTCGTCGACTATATCCGCTTCCATGTCGGCGGCTGGACCTTCCCGATCTTCAACCTCGCCGACAGCTACATCACGGTCGGCGCGGTGATGATCTTCGTCCAGGAGTTCCTGTTCAAAAGCCCCGGACGTGACGATGGCTGACCCGGGCATGCCCGCAGTCACATTAGAAAGCGCTTGAACATCAAGGCATTGCCGTGAGGCCGTTTCAGCCCCGGATGGCCCCCGGTTGTTGACGGCGCGTCAAAACCTTCTGGACCTCGCCTGCTCCATGTACTAGTCTTTTCATGGTTGGGACCGTGCCTCGAAGGCACATGAGAGGCAGCGGAAAATTGACGCGAGAGGACCTCTTTTTAACAAAGTGACCTCCAGAATGGCGGGATGCGACTGTCACGAACGTGTCGCAGTGAGATGGTTTATGACATCCAAGATGAACGATCCGGAACACGCGATGACCATGGAAGCGCTCGATCTTCTTCAGGCTGCCGAACGCGCCGGCGCGGCCCCGGCCGTGAGCACGGCACTTCTGCAGGAAGGCATTCTGGGCCGTATAGGCTCCCTTGAAACCCGCATTGCCCGCACGCCCGGCGAGATCGAGGCCGCGCAGGCGGTGCGCTATCGCGTCTTCGTCGATGAGATGCAGGCCCGCCTGCCGGCAGAGGCCATGCGCGCCAAGCGCGATTTCGACCGGTGGGACGAGATCTGCGACCATCTTCTCGTGCTCGACACAAAGCTCGACGGCGATGTCGAGGACCAGATCGTGGCAACCTACCGGCTTCTGCGCCACGAGGTGGCGATGGAGCATGGCGGGTTCTATTCCGATGCGGAATACCAGACCGACAAGCTCGTCGCCCGCCATCCCGATGTCCGCTTCATGGAGCTCGGCCGCTCCTGCGTGCTGCCGGACTACCGCAGCAAGCGCACCGTCGAACTGCTCTGGCAGGGCAACTGGGCCTATGCGCTGAAGCACAATATCGGCGTCATGTTCGGTTGCGCCTCCTTCCACGGCACCAACCCGCAAGACCATGCCATGGCGCTCTCCTTTCTCCACCACAATGCTCGCGCCACCGGCGAATGGGCGGTCAACGCGCGGCCAGAACTTGCCGTCGACATGAACCTGATGAGCGCGGAGGAAGCGTCCGGACGCCGGGCGCTCACCGGCCTGCCGCCCCTGATCAAGGGCTATCTGCGCCTTGGCGCGATGGTTGGCGAGGGCGCGGTGATCGACCACGCCTTCAACACGACCGACGTGCTCGTGGTTCTGCCGATCGCCTCGATCTCCGACCGCTATCTCAACTATTACGGCGCCGACGCCGGCCGATTCGCGAGTTGAATTTTCGGTCCGTCGTCCGCCTTGAGGTGGCTTGGTTTGTTGTTAAAGCTCACTTCGCCCTCATTCGTCATGCTCGGGCTTGACCCGAGCATCTAAGCACTCATCCCCGTAACAAGCGTCTCGGACGAAAAATTTATTTAAATTCAATATTTTACGAAACGCGAACACCGTTCGTGTGGAACGGTGGTTAGATCCTCGGGTCAAGCCCGAGGATGACGTCCGTAAAAAGGATGGCTTTGTCGGCAGCCTGGGCCGCCTTGGAGGCGGCTCTCCGGTGACTGCGGTTCCGCGTTGAACCTCAGGCGACCGCTCGTCGTCGTGCTGAAGGTTTTGCCCAGCTTTCTCTTTTCGTGCTCTTCCGACGCTTCCGATTTCATGACACATGAAAGGGAGGTGAGGATGCGGTCGTTTGGACCCGTCCGGCGCAATCATCAATCCATGCAAGCAAGTGACCGTGGCAGACGATAATCGTATTCCGACCGAAGAACTGATTTCCGAGGAAAGCCGGGCATCGGCGACGCCGATGATGGAGCAGTATATCGAGATCAAGGCGGCCAATCCCGATCTCCTGCTGTTCTATCGCATGGGCGATTTCTACGAGCTGTTCTTCGATGACGCCGTTGAAGCGGCGCGGGCGCTGTCGATCACGCTGACAAAGCGCGGCCAGCATCTGGGCCGCGATATCCCGATGTGCGGGGTGCCGGTCCATGCGGCCGATGACTACCTCCAGAAGCTGATCGCCCTCGGCTTTCGCGTCGCCGTCTGCGAGCAGACGGAAGACCCCGCCGAGGCGAAGAAGCGCGGCGCGAAATCCGTCGTCCGGCGCGATGTAACCCGGCTCGTCACAGCCGGCACGCTGACGGAGGAAAAACTGCTGGCGCCGGGCGAGAGCAATTTTCTCATGGCCCTGTCGCGGGTGAAGGGCGAGGGCGAGGCTGCCTACGGTCTCGCCTGGATCGATATTTCCACCGGCGTCTTCCGTCTGTGCGCCACCTCCGAGAGCCGGCTTGCCGCCGACATCATGCGGGTGGAACCGCGCGAATTGATCGTCTCCGACACGCTTTTCGCCGAGGAGAGGCTGCGCCCCGTCTTCGATCTTCTCGGCCGCGCCGTCGCGCCGCAGCCGACCGTGCTTTTCGACAGCGCCACGGCGAAGGACCGGCTGTCGCGCTTCTTCGGCGTGGCGACGCTCGACGGCTTCGGCCGGTTTTCGCGGCCTGAGCTTTCGGCCGCCGCCGCTGCCGTCGCCTATGTCGAGAAAACCCAGATCAACGAGCGTCCGGCGCTCGGCATTCCCGAGCAGGACGGCGGGTCGGGATCGATGTTCATCGACCCGGCCACCCGCACCAATCTGGAACTGGTGCGCACCATTAATGGCGGGCGCGACGGCTCGCTTCTCAAGGCCATCGACCGGACGGTCACCAGCGGCGGCGCCCGATTGTTGTGCGAGCGGCTGATGTCGCCGCTGACGGATCCGGAAGACGTGCACCGGCGTCTCGATTCGGTCGGCTTCTTTCTCGACGAGGTCAGCCTGACGTCCACGCTGCGCGACCACCTGAAACAATTGCCCGACATGCCGCGCGCGCTGTCGCGGCTGGCGCTCGATCGCGGCGGGCCGCGCGACCTCGGTGCGATTCTGAGGGGACTGGAGGTCGCGCGCGCGATCGCGGAACTCCTGAAGCCGGCCGCGCTGCCGGAAGAGCTTTCCGGCGCGCTTGACGCGCTTGCCGCCA
The DNA here is from genome assembly GCF_016598595.1 of Martelella lutilitoris. Taxonomy (NCBI): domain Bacteria; kingdom Pseudomonadati; phylum Pseudomonadota; class Alphaproteobacteria; order Hyphomicrobiales; family Aurantimonadaceae; genus Martelella; species Martelella lutilitoris. The sequence goes on along the minus strand of NZ_CP066786.1, from coordinate 2,874,507 downwards.
TGCCCGGCGATCTGGAGGCAGCGCTTGCGGCAACGCTTGCCGACGAACTGCCGCTGTTGAAGCGCGACGGCGGTTTCGTGCGCGAGGGCGCCCATGAGCGACTCGACGAGGCGCGCGGCCTGCGCGACACGTCGCGGCGGGTGATCGCGGGTCTTCAGGCGCAATATGCCGAGGAGACCGGCGTCAAGGCGCTGAAGATCAAGCACAACAATATGCTGGGCTACTTTATCGAGGTGACCAGCGGCAATTCGAAGGCGCTGACGGAGGGCGACGCTGCAAAGGCCAAATTCATCCACCGTCAGACCATGGCGAATGCGATGCGGTTCACCACCGCCGAGCTTGCCGATCTGGAAAGCCGGATCGCCAATGCTGCAGGCGAGGCGCTGGCGATCGAGCTCGAGACTTTCGAGGGGTTGCGACAGTCGGTCGTCGACAATGCCGAGCGGCTGAAGCAGGGGGCCCATGCGCTTTCCGTGCTCGATGTCTCCGCCGGTTTCGCTCTTCTGGCCGAGGCGGAGGCCTATTGCCGGCCGATGGTTGACGACACAACGGCCTTCGAGATCAGGGGCGGACGCCACCCCGTGGTCGAGCAGGCGCTCGCGCGCCAGTCGGCGGGGCCCTTCGTTGCCAATGACTGCACGCTCTCGCCCGAAAGCGGCGACAGGGGCCGGCTCTGGCTTCTGACCGGGCCTAATATGGGCGGCAAGTCGACCTTCCTGCGGCAGAACGCGCTGATCGCGATCCTTGCCCAGACCGGCGCCTATGTGCCGGCGGCAAGCGCTCATATCGGCATTGTCGACCGGCTGTTTTCCCGCGTCGGCGCCTCCGATGACCTGGCGCGCGGGCGCTCGACCTTCATGGTCGAGATGGTGGAGACGGCGGCGATCCTCAATCAGGCGGGACCGCGCTCGCTCGTTATCCTTGACGAAATCGGCCGAGGCACCGCGACCTTCGACGGGCTGTCGATCGCCTGGGCGACGGTGGAGCACCTGCATGACGTGAATGGCTGCCGCGGCCTGTTCGCCACCCATTTTCACGAGCTGACCGCGCTTTCGGAAAAGCTGCCGCGCCTTGTCAACGCCACGATGCGGGTGAAGGAGTGGAAGGGCGAGGTCGTGTTCCTGCACGAGGTCGGACCGGGGGCGGCGGACCGCTCCTACGGCATTCAGGTTGCCCGTCTTGCCGGTCTTCCCTCAGCCGTCGTCAAGCGGGCGAAGAACGTGCTTGCCCGGCTTGAGGATGCCGACCGCAAGAACCCGGCTGCAAGCCTGATCGATGACCTGCCGCTCTTCCAGGCGGCAATCCGCGCACCCGAACCCGAGGCGAGGCCATCCGGAGTCGAGGCGATGCTGAATGGGCTGAAACCCGACGACATGACCCCGCGCGAGGCGCTGGACGCGCTCTATGCGCTGAAGCGGAAAATCGAGGATGACGTTTCCCTTGAGGGGTGATTTGCTTTAAGACGACACCGGCGGCAGAAAGGCCGCAGGCACAAAGGCAAGTTCATGCAGAAATCCGCGAGTGAACAGCGCGAAAGCGCTCCAGAGCAGGCCGTCAAAAGTAGCGCGCGCAAGGCGCAGCCCGATATCCATGCGATGACGGAGGTTCTCGACCCGGCGAAACTGAATGCGGAACTGCGATCCCTTGCCAGGAAGAACAGTCGAAGCCCGGACAAGCTGCGCCAGGCGGTGCTTGCGCGACTGAAAGAGGTCAACGCCGCGGGGCGCGCGCGCGCCTATGCGATCCTGAAGGAAAACGGCGGCGGCCTGGAATGCGCCCGCCGGATCTCGTGGCTGCAGGACCAGATCCTGATCGCGCTGCATACGCTTGTGGTCCAGTCGATCTACCCGGAGACGAGCAACGAGTTCACGATCACGGCTGTCGGCGGCTACGGGCGCGGCACGCTCGCGCCTGGCTCCGATATCGACCTTTTGTTCCTGATCAACGGTGCGGACCGCGCCGAGACGCTGAAATCGATCGAATATGTGCTCTACATGCTGTGGGACATGGGGTTGAAGGTCGGCCACGCGACCCGCAGCGTCGCCGAATGCATCAAGCTCTCCAAATCCGACATGACGATCCGCACCTCGATCCTGGAGATGCGCTATATCGTCGGCCGCAAATCGCTTTCCGATACGCTGGAGCGGCGGTTCGACGAGGAAATCGTCGCCAACACCGCGCCGGAATTCATCGCCGCCAAGCTCGCCGAGCGCGACCAGCGTCACCAGAAATCCTTCGACACGCGCTATCTCGTGGTCCCCAATGTCAAGGAGGGCAAGGGCGGGCTTCGCGATCTCAACACGCTGTTCTGGATCGCGAAATATTTCTACCGGGTGCCCGAACCGACCGAGCTTGTCGACCTCGGCGTGTTGTCGCGCCAGGAGATGAAGCTCTTTCTGCGCGCCGAGGACTTTCTCTGGGCCGTGCGCTGCCACATGCACTTCCTCACCGGAAAGGCCGAGGAGCGGCTCTCCTTCGATATCCAGCGCGAGATCGCCGAGGCGCTCGACTATCAGGACCGGCCCGGACTTTCCGCCGTCGAGCGGTTCATGAAGCATTATTTTCTCGTCGCCAAGGATGTCGGCGATCTCACCCGCATCTTCTGTTCTGACCTAGAGGAACAGCAGGCCAAGGCCGCGCCCACGCTTCCCCGGGCCGTCTGGTCGAAATTCGCGAGGCGCCAGCGCAAGATTCCGGGCTCGATCGAATTCGTCTCCGACAGCGGCCGCATCGCGCTGGCCGAGCCGGACGTGTTCAGGAAGGACCCGGTGGCCATCATCCGCTTCTTCTACGTTGCCGTTATCAACGATCTCGAGTTCCACCCCGACGCGCTGAAGGTCGTCACCCGCTCGCTGTCGCTGATCAATGCGGAGCTTCGGGAGAACGAGGAGGCGAACCGGCTGTTTCTGTCGATCCTGACCTCGCGCAACAATCCGGCGCTTTATCTGCGCCGCATGAACGAGGCGGGCGTGCTCGGACGCTTCCTGCCGGAGTTCGGCCGCATCGTTTCGATGATGCAGTTCAACATGTATCACCACTTCACCGTGGACGAGCACCTGATCCGCGCCGTCGATGTGCTTTCCGAGCTCGACAATGCCGGCGGCGAGAGCGAGATGCATCCGCTGGCTGCCCGGCTGATCACCTCGGTTGAGGACCGGACGGCGCTCTACGTGGCGGTGCTGCTGCATGACGTCGCCAAGGGCCGCAAGGAGGATCACTCGATTGCCGGCGCCCGGCTGGCGCGCAAGATCTGTCCGCGCCTCGGCCTCACCGTCAAACAGACGGAGCTTGTCGCCTGGCTGATCGAGTTCCACCTTCTGATGTCGATGACTTCGCAGACCCGCGACCTCAACGACCGCAAGACGGTGGTCGATTTCGCCGACAAGGTCCAGTCGCTCGACCGGCTCAACATGCTGTTGATCCTGACGGTCTGCGATATCCGCGCCGTCGGGCCGGATGTGTGGAACGGCTGGAAGGGCCAGCTTCTGCGCACGCTCTACTACGAGACCGAAATCCTGCTTTCCGGCGGTTTCTCCGCCGTTTCCCGCAAGGCCCGCACGGAGCACGCGATCGACGAGCTCGACAATGCGCTCGAGGGCTGGGGCGACAATGAGCGGCACAAATACGCCAATCTGCACTACCAGAACTACATGCTCTCCGTGCCCTTGGAAGACCAGGTGCGCCACGCCCGCTTCATCCGCGATGCCGACAAGGAGCGCCGGCTTTTTGCCACCATGGTGCGGACCAATGCCTTCCACGACATCACTGAGATCACCCTTCTTGCGCCCGACCATCCGCGCCTTCTGTCGATCATTGCCGGCGCGTGCGCGGCGACCGGCGCCAATATCGCCGACGCCCAGATCTTCACCACGGCGGACGGGCGCGCGCTCGACACGATCCTGCTCAACCGCGCCTTTGACGACGATGCGGATGAACTCCGCCGCGCCAAAACGATCGGCAAGCTGATCGAGGATGTGCTGACCGGGCGCAAGCACCTGAACGACCTGATAGCCGCCCGCACGCGCGAGCGCCGCACGGTGCGCGCCTTCTCTGTGCCGACGCATGTCTCGGTCACCAACAAGCTTTCCAATATCTTCACCGTGATCGAGATCGAGTGTCTGGACCGCACCGGGCTGCTTGCCGACGTCACCCAGACGCTTTCCGAGCTCTCGCTCGACATCCAGACGGCCCGCATCACGACCTTCGGCGAAAAGGTGATCGACAGCTTCTATGTGACCGATCTCGTCGGCGCCAAGATCACCAACGAGAACCGTCAGGCGGCGATCGTGGAACGGATGAAGGCGGTGCTGGAAGACAAGGGCGATGCCTATCGCAAGGGCATGCCGCAGGGCATGCTGCTGCCGGCGGAAAACGGCCAGGACACGCCGCGAAAAGAGGACGGAACCGAAGCATGAGCCTCGTCGGCAAGTTCGCCACGGTCGGCGGCGCCACGTTCGCAAGCCGGCTGCTCGGCTTTGCCCGCGAGACGATGATGGCGGCCGCCCTTGGCAACGGCGCCATGGCCGACGTGTTCTACGCCGCCTTCCGCTTCCCCAACCTGTTCCGCCGGCTTTTCGCCGAAGGCGCCTTCAATGCCGCCTTCGTGCCGCTGTTTTCCAAGGAGATCGAGGAAAACGGCCCTGACGGCGCCAAGCGTTTTGCCGAACAGGTCTTCGGCGTCCTGTTTTCCTTTCTCTTCGTCATCACCGTGGCGATGGAACTGGCGATGCCGCTTCTGGTGCGTTTCATCATCGCGCCGGGCTTTGCCGATGACGCGGAAAAGTTCGAGATGACCGTGCGGCTCGCCTCGGTCATGTTTCCCTATCTCATCTGCATGTCGCTGATGGCGATGATGAGCGGCATGCTGAACTCGCTGCATCGCTATTTCGCCGCAGCGATCGCGCCGGTCTTCCTCAATGTGGTGCTGATCGGGGTCCTGGCCTATGGCGTCTATGCGGGCGCCGATCCGGAACACATGGCGCGCAATCTCTCCTGGGGCGTGCTCGGCGCGGGCATCATCCAGCTTGGCGTCGTCTATATCGACGTTCGCCGCGCCGGCATGCGGCTCACCTTCCGCCTGCCGAAGATCACGCCGAAAATCCGCCGTCTTGTCGCGCTCGCCGTGCCGGCGGCGGTGACCGGCGGCGTCATCCAGATCAACCAGATCATCGGCCAGGCGGTCGCCTCCGGCAAGGACGGGGCGATCTCGGCGCTGCAATATGCCGACCGGCTCTACCAGTTGCCGCTCGGCGTCGTCGGCGTTGCCGGCGGCGTCGTGCTGCTGCCGGAGCTTTCGCGCGCGCTGAAGGCCGGCAACACTTCCGAAGCCTCGCATATCCAGAACCGGACCATCGAATTCGTGCTGTTTCTCACCGTCCCGGCCGCCTTCGGGCTGATGGTGATCTCCCCGGAGATCACCCGCGTGCTTTACGAGCGCGGCGCCTTCGGGCCAGAGACGACGGCGCTGGTGGCGGCGATCATGACGGTCTACGCCTTCGGGCTTCCGGCCTTTGCGCTGACCAAGGCGCTGCAGCCGGCCTTCTACGCGCGCGAGAACACCAAACTGCCGATGCGCTTCACGCTGGTGGCCGTGGTCATCAACTCGATCCTGGCGATCTCTCTGTTTCCGATTCTCGCCGAACGCGGCATCGCGCTCGCCGAAGTGGTCTCGGGCTGGACCAATGTTCTGCTTCTGGCGGTGACCCTGATCATCACCGGTCATCTGCGCTTCGACAAGCTGCTGATGAAGCGCGGGCCGCTGATCATTGCAAGCGCCATCGCCATGGCGGTGTCCGTGCGGCTGGCGGCGGGGCGCATGTCCCACTGGTTCGCGCCGGAGGCGGCGTTCCTGCAGCAGCTCGGGGGGCTTTTGATCCTGCTGGGCCTGGCCGCGATCGTCTATTTCGGCCTGGTTCTGGCGACCGGCGGCGTCAATCGCGCGCTGCTCGGGCGTCTGGTCAGGCGCGGCCGCAAAGGATAGGGCGCTTGCCCGTTTGACCTGTCGCCGCCTGCGGTGCATAAGCGCACTCGACATTCAACCGACCGGGCCTTCCACCCGTCCGAAAGAGACCAAGACATGAGCGAATTCAAGCCGCAAATCTTCTCCGGCGTGCAGCCGACCGGCAATCTTCATCTCGGCAATTATCTCGGCGCATTGCGCAAATTCGTCGCCCTGCAGGACCAGATGGATTGCATCTACTGCGTCGTCGACCTGCATTCGATCACCGCGCAACTCGTCCATGACGATCTCAAGAGCCAGACGCGCTCGATCACGGCGGCCTATCTCGCTTCCGGCATCGATCCGGTGAAGCATATCGTCTTCAACCAGTCCGCCGTGCCGCAGCACGCGGAACTGGCCTGGATCTTCAACTGTGTCGCCCGCATCGGCTGGATGAACCGGATGACCCAGTTCAAGGACAAGGCCGGCAAGGACCGCGAGAACGCCTCGCTCGGCCTGCTCGCCTATCCGAGCCTGATGGCGGCCGACATTCTCGTCTACCGCGCCACCCATGTGCCGGTCGGCGACGACCAGAAGCAGCATCTTGAGCTGACCCGCGATATCGCCATGAAGTTCAACCTTGATTTTGCCAAGAAGATCAAAGAGATCGGCAGCGGAGTTGACATCACCGTCGGCGACCAGCCGGTTCATGCCTTCTTCCCGATGGTCGAGCCGCTGATCGAGGGGCCGGCGCCGCGCGTGATGAGCCTCAAGGACGGTTCCAAGAAGATGTCGAAGTCGGATCCCTCCGACCTTTCGCGCATCAACCTCACCGATGACGCCGACACCGTCGCCCGCAAGATCCGCAAGGCCAAGACCGACCCGGATGCCCTGCCGAGCGAGGTCGACGGGCTGAAGGGCCGCCCCGAGGCGGACAACCTCGTCGGCATCTTCGCCGCCCTTTCCGATCGCACCAAGGCCGATGTGCTGACCGAGTATGGCGGCCAGCAATTCTCGCAGTTCAAGCCGGCGCTGGCCGAACTTGCGGTCAATGTCCTGTCTCCGGTCAATGCCGAGATGCGTCGCCTGATCGACGATCCGGCCCATATCGACGCCGTCCTGAAGGACGGTTCGGAGCGGGCAGGCGCGATTGCCGAGAAGACGATGAAGGACGTCCACGAGATCGTCGGCCTCCTCTGACGCTTGCTTTTGCGTCATCTATGCTATGATGCGGCGTTCGGATCGTCGGCAGGACGTTGCCGGAAAAGGCATGCTTCCTGCCGGCTCGGCCTTCTGTGCCGGGCCTTGCAGCGGTTCGTTGCCGGAAAACACGGAGTTTCGCAAACATGGTTTCCAAACGACTTTCCGGCGAGGCCGGACATCGCCGTAAATTCATGGCCATTGTCGACGATACGCCGGAATGCAGCCGGGCCGTGCGTTATGCCGGACGGCGTGCCAAGAACTCCAATGGCGGGCTGGTGCTCTGCTATGTGATCCCTGAACACGACGTGCAGCAGTGGATCGGCGTGCAGGAGTTCATGCGCGCCGAAGCCCGTGAAGAGGCTGAGGCGATCGTCAACAAGGTGGCGGAGGCCGCGCGCGAAGGCATCGGTATCGAGCCCGAGATCGTCATCCGCGAGGGCGACAGGTCCGAGCAGATCAACGCCGTGGTCGAGGAAGACCGCGACATTGCCATCCTCGTGCTGGCCGCAGGTTCGGCCAAGGACGGGCCGGGCCCGCTGGTCTCGCTGCTCGCCGGCCGCGGCAAGGCCTTTACCATTCCCGTCACCGTTCTGCCCGACGGGCTGGAGGACGCCGATATCGACGCGCTCTGCTGATGCCCTTGCGGTTGAGGGCCAAAGCGCCGATATAGGGGCAAAGCCTTGCCCGACGACAAGATTTGGAGATGAAGATGTTCATCCAGACCGAAACCACGCCGAACCCGGCGACCCTGAAATTCCTGCCCGGCAAGATCGTGATGGAAAGCGGCAATGCGGATTTCCGTTCCGCCGATGACGCGATCGTCTCGCCGCTGGCGACCCGGCTCTTTGCCGTGCCCGGCGTTGAGGGCGTGATGTTCGGCTATGATTTCGTGGCCGTGACCAAGGGCGAGCCGGAATGGCAGCACCTGAAGCCGGCAATCCTCGGCGCGATCATGGAGCATTTCATGTCCGGCGCTCCGGTCATGGCCGGTGAGGCTCCGCAGGCGGAAGACGACAGCGGCGAGGAGTTCTTCGACGCCGGCGACGAGACCATCGTCGCCACGATCAAGGAACTGCTCGACACCCGCGTCCGCCCGGCCGTTGCCCAGGATGGCGGCGACATCACCTTCCGCGGCTATCGCGAGGGTACGGTCTTCCTCAACATGCGCGGCGCCTGCTCGGGCTGCCCCTCCTCGACGGCGACGCTGAAACACGGCGTCCAGAACCTCCTGCATCACTTCGTTCCCGAAGTGGAGCATGTCGAGGCCGTCTGACAACCGTGGCCATACGGTTCTGAAAGGTCCGCAATGCTGATACTGGCGCTCGATACGGCGCAGGCCGATTGCGCGGCCTGCCTTTTCGATACGACAAGCGATGACGTGCTTGCCCGCACGGTCGAGACGATCGGAAAGGGGCACGCCGAACGGCTGATGGCCGTGATCGACGAGACGCTGCGGCAGGCGGGAAGGGCGCCTTCGGGCTTTGACAGGATAGCTGTGAATATCGGGCCCGGTTCGTTCACGGGCGTGAGGGTCGGCGTTTCGACCGCCCGCGCGCTGGCGCTGGCGACAAGGACGGAATGCGTCGGCGTTTCATCGCTCTCCGCACTCGGCTTTCAGGCGCGGAAACGGGCCGAGGGCCGCGCCGTCATGGCGACCATCGATGCCCGGCGCGGCGAGGCCTATGCCCAGGTCTTCGGCGCTGACGGGCAAGCGCTCACCGAGCCGTCAGCTTATGCCTATGATGCGCTGGACGGCCTTATGCGTCGCCACGACGCCCTTGCCTTTGGAACGGGAGCAGACGTTGCCGGGCTTGAGATCGCTGGCGACGTGACCCGTGTCGAGATCGAGACCGTTGCACGGCTTGGCGCCGTTGCCCGTCCGCAAGGGCCGGTGAGCCCGCTTTATCTGCGCGCGCCCGACGCCAGGCCGCAGGCGGGATACGCCGTCGCCCGCCGCTGACTGTTCCGGATCTGCCATGCTTCCCTTTTTCAGACGATCGCCGGACATAGAGCTGTTTCCCCTTGGCGACGAACACCTGGGGCTTGCCGCCGATCTTCACCGCAAGCGTTTCTCCCATGCCTGGAGCGCCGGCGAATTGCGCAAGCTCTTGGCCCAGGCGCCGGTCTTCGGTCATATCGCGCGGCATGTGAACCGCGTCGTCAGCCCGCCTGCCGCCGGTTTCGTGCTGGCGCGCAGCGTTGAGGAGGAATCGGAGATCCTGACGATTTGCGTCGGTCCCGATTATGCCCGCAACGGGGTCGGCTGGCGGCTGATGGTGGCGGCCATGCAGGAAGCGCGCATGCGCGGCGCGGCCTATATGCTGCTCGAGGTGGATGCCCAGAACCAGGCTGCCATCGGGCTTTATCGCAAGCTCGGCTTCTTCGAGGTCGGTCGTCGCAAGGCCTATTACGCGCATGACGACGGAAGCCGCTCGACCGCGCTTGTCATGCGTCGCGATCTCGGCTAACCCCGAACGTCACGACGTTAATCGGGGAGGTAAGGGCGATGATCTGGCTGCGCTATGCCTATGTGGCGCTCGCCCTTTTTCTTACGACCGTCATCCTCTCGCCGTTGCAGATCATCGCGCTCTGGCGCGGCTGGAAACTAGCGCGGAAAATGCCGCGCTACTGGCACATGGTCGCCTGTTTCGTGCTCGGCATCCGCATTCATGTCCATGGCGAAATCGAGGCGCGGCGGCCGCTGATGCTCTCGGCAAACCATACGAGCTGGCTCGACATCATCGTCCTCGGCCGCGTTGCCGATGTCGCCTTCATCGCCAAATCGGAAGTGCGGTCCTGGCCGATTTTCGGCCTGTTCGCCCGGCTGCAGAACTCCGTCTTCATCGAGCGCGCTGACAGGCGCGGGACCGGCCGACAGGTCAATTCGATTGCCGAGCGCATGGCCGCCGGCGAGATCATCATCCTGTTTCCGGAAGGCACGACCTCTGACGGCAACCGGCTGCTGCCGCTCAAATACTCGCTCTTCGGCGCGGCCTCGAGCGCGGTGCCCTATTCGCCGGACGGCACGGTTCACGTCCAGCCGGTGGCTGTTGCCTATACCGGCATCCAGGGCATGCCGATGGGCCGGTTCATGCGGCCCGTCGTCGCCTGGCCGGGCGATGTCGCCATGCTGCCCTCGCTTGCCGGCGTCATCAGGGCCCGGGCGCTCGACGTCGACGTCTGTTTCGGCGAAAGCGTGACCTTTACGGCGGACACGAAGCGCAAGGACGCGGCGGCGGAGGTGGAGCGCCGCATGCGCACGCTTCTCGCCGATCGCCTGAGCGGACGGTGAAGCCCGCCGGCAAAAGCCTTTCCGGGTCACGTATTTTTTCATTTTCTCAAAGGCCAAACCGCGTTAAAAGGCCCGCCATGACACAGGAAACGACGACAGCGACCCGGCAGGACGCCACCAACCAGCGCAAGGTTTTCATCAAGACCTATGGCTGTCAGATGAATGTCTATGACAGCGAGCGCATGGGAGAGGCGCTGGCCGCCGATGGCTACCAGCCGACCGAGGTTATCGAGGACGCCGATCTGATCCTGCTCAACACGTGCCATATCCGCGAAAAGGCGGCGGAAAAGGTCTATTCCGCGCTCGGCCGCTACCGCGACCTGAAGACCGCCCGCGCCCGCGAGGGCCGCGAGACGCTCATCGGCGTCGCCGGTTGCGTTGCCCAGGCCGAAGGCGAGGAAATCCTGCGCCGCGCGCCCGACGTCAGCGTCGTCATCGGCCCGCAGACCTATCACCGTCTGCCGGAAGCGCTGCGCCGCGCCAAGACCGGCGAGCGCGTGGTCGATACCGAATATGCGGTCGAGGACAAGTTCGACTATCTGCCGAAGAAGGAACGCGGCGTTCGCCCTAAGAACGTCTCGGCGTTTCTGACGGTGCAGGAAGGCTGCGACAAGTTCTGCACCTTCTGCGTGGTGCCCTATACGCGCGGCGCTGAGATTTCCCGCTCGCGCAAGCAGATCGTGGACGAGGCGAAGCGCCTTGCCGAAAACGGCGTGCGCGAGATCACGCTTCTCGGCCAGAACGTCAACGCCTGGCATGGCGAGGGGCCGGACGGCGCCGAATGGGGGCTCGGCGAACTGCTGTTCGACCTCGCGAGCGTCGACGGCATCGACCGGTTGCGCTACACCACCAGCCATCCGCGCGACATGGACGAGAGGCTGATGGCCGCGCACCGGGAACTGCCGGAGCTGATGCCCTATCTGCATCTTCCGGTTCAGGCCGGATCCGACCGTATCCTGAAGGCGATGAACCGCCGTCACACGGCCGCCGAATACCTGGCGCTGATCGAGCGCATCCGTGCCGCACGCCCTGACATCGCCATGTCCGGCGATTTCATCGTCGGCTTTCCCGGCGAGACGGAAGAGGATTTCCAGGCGACGCTCGATCTCGTCGAACAGGTGCGTTACGCGCAGGCCTTCTCGTTCAAATACTCGCCGCGTCCGGGCACGCCCGGCGCCGAGCTTGGCGATCAGGTTCCGGAAGCCGAAAAGGCAGACCGGCTGCAGCGCCTGCAGGCGCTGCTTTCGCGCCACCAGCTCGAATTCGCGCAGTCGCGGATCGGCATGGAGATGGACATCCTTCTGGAAAAACCCGGCCGCAATCCCGGTCAGCTCGTCGGTCGTTCGCCCTGGCTGCAATCGGTCGTGATCGATGCCGGCGACACCGTGGTCGGCGACATGGTGCGGGTCCGGATAACGGATGCTTCCGCCAACAGTCTGGCGGCGGTTCGCCTCGATTGAGGCGCGGCCCGCCATCTGTGACGTGTCCGTGAAATCTTGGGGCGTGCCTGAAATTTGCTTCACAAACAGCAAAATCGCGTTTAGCCTTTCTTCATGAAGAGAGATTGGCGAACAAAGACTCACATTTCTGCCGCTTTGCCTCTGTCGTTGACTGAACGATTTCCTATGTATCGCACCAGGGACGCTGCGCATGCCGGGTCTGACGCCGGCAGGCGATGTCATTTTCTTTTTCCAGGGAGCCGGACCGCTTGAACGCTACTGAAATGGTTGCAAAGCATGAAATCCAGGCGGGGCCGTCTGCGGACGCCAGCCATTTTGTCCTGACCTTCGAGAATAACCGTCACGCCAGCGAATTGTTCGGCCAGTTCGACGAGCACCTGAAATTGCTGGAGAAGCAGCTTTCCGTCACGGCTGTCGCGCGCGGCAATTCGGTTGCGCTTTCCGGCTCGACGCTGGCCACGCACCAGGCGCGTCGGGCGCTCGACTATCTCTACGACCAGCTTCAGAAAGGGTCATCCTTGGAAAAGTCCGATGTCGAGGGGGCGATCCGCATGGCGCAGGCCGCCGACGACCAGCTCACCCTGCCGACGCTGGAGAGGAAGGCCCGGCTTTCCATGTCGCAGATTTCGACGCGCAAGAAGTCGATCGCCGCCCGCACGCCGGCGCAGGATGCCTATATCCGGGCCATGGAGCGCAGTGAGCTGGTGTTCGGCGTCGGCCCGGCGGGCACCGGCAAGACCTATCTGGCCGTCGCCCATGCCGCGCAGCTTCTGGAACGCGGCGCGATCGAGAAGATCATCCTGTCGCGCCCGGCCGTGGAAGCAGGCGAGCGGCTCGGCTTTCTGCCGGGCGACATGAAGGAAAAGGTCGATCCCTATCTGAGGCCGCTCTATGACGCGCTATACGACATGATCCCCGGTGAGCGGGTGGAACGGGCGATGACGGCGGGCGTGATCGAGATCGCGCCGCTCGCCTTCATGCGCGGGCGCACGCTCACCAATGCCGCGGTCATTCTCGACGAGGCGCAGAACACGACATCGATGCAGATGAAGATGTTCCTGACGCGGCTCGGCGAGAATTCGCGCATGGTGGTGACCGGCGACCCGAGCCAGGTCGACCTGCCGCGCGGCGTCAAGTCCGGCCTCGTCGAGGCGCTTTCGGTGCTTGAGGGGGTGGAAGGCGTGTCGACCAACAGGTTTACCGACAAGGATGTCGTCCGCCATCCGCTCGTCGCCCGCATCGTTGCGGCCTATGAGGGGCGGCTCGTGCCGTCTTCGGGCGGCGCCAAAGACGACGACTGACCATGCCGGACTTCGACTATCAGGTCAGCCGCGAAGCCGACGGCTGGCCCGAGGAGGGAGCGCTTGCGGCGATCGTCGCCCGCGTGATCGGTGCGGCCTCCGCCTATCTGGCGGAGGCGGAAGGCCAGCCGTTTCCCGAAGATCCGCCGGAATTGTCGCTGGTCTTTGCCGATGACGCGATGATCCGGGGGATCAACGCGGAGTGGCGGAACAAGGACAGCGCAACGAATGTTCTCTCCTTTCCGGCCTTTCCGGTGACCCCCGGCGCGATGCCGGGACCGATGCTCGGCGATATCGTGATTGCCTATGAGACGGTCGCGCGCGAGGCCGAGACGCTCGAAAAGAGCTTCGACGATCATCTCACCCATCTTCTGGTGCATGGATTTCTGCATCTTTTGGGGTATGATCATATCGAAAACGAAGAGGCGGAGGTCATGGAGGGGCTGGAGACTCGCATTCTTGCCACACTTGACCTATCTGATCCCTATCAGGGCAGCGACCCTCTCTAACGCCCAAGGAACGATGAACCAGCAACAGATCGCGCCGCTTTCAGAAAGCGGTCAGGATACCGAAGACGGATCCTCGCAAGACGAGCCTAACAGTCCGGTTTCGGACAAGAGCACTCACAAACACACAGGCTCGCCGCTCAGAGGCCTTCTGCTGCGCTTCCGGCGCAACGGAAATGCAGTTTCGCGCCTGCGCGAGGACCTTGAGGATGCGCTTTCGACGGAAAGCGCCGGCGACAGCGACTTCTCGCCCGAAGAACGGGCCATGCTCAACAACATTCTCAGCTTCCGCGAAGTCCGGGTCGAGGACGTGATGGTGCCGCGCGCCGATATCGACGCGGTGGAGCAGAGCACGACGATCGGCGACCTTCTGCTGATCTTCGAGAATTGCGGCCATTCGCGCATGCCGGTGTTCTGCGAAACGCTGGATGACCCGCGCGGCATGGTGCATATCCGCGATCTTCTCGCCTATCTTTCCAAGCAGGCGCGGGGGCGTCGTCGCGCGCGCGCGGCCAATGCGCGCGACGCTTCGAAAACGGGCGCTGCCAAGGGCGGCGAGGTCAAGCCCGCCGAACGCCAGCCGCGCTCGGCGCAAAGCCCGCTCGATCTCGGCAAGGTCAATCTCGACAAGACGGTGGCCGAGGCCGGCATCATCCGCCCCGTTCTGTTCGTGCCGCCCTCCATGCTCGCCTCCGACCTTTTGCAACGCATGCAGGCGGGGCGCACGCAGATGGCGCTCGTTATCGACGAGTATGGCGGGACCGACGGACTCGTCTCCCATGAGGACATCGTGGAGATGGTGATCGGCGAGATTGACGACGAGCACGACAGCGAGGAGGCGATGTTCACGCGCGTCTCCGAGGATGTGTTCCTGGCGGATGCCCGCGTCGAGCTCGAGGACATCGCCGAGGCCATCGGTCCGGATTTCGAGATCGGCGAGCATGCCGAGGACGTCGACACGCTCGGCGGCCTGATCTTTTCCGCCATCGGCCGGATCCCGGCGCGCGGCGAGGTGATCCAGGCGCTCCCCGGTTTCGAGGTGCATATTCTCGATGCCGATCCGCGCCGCATCCGCCGCGTCCGGATCCTGCGCAAGCGCGGCCCCGCCCGCCGCCGCTCGGCGGCTCAGGCCCGCACCGGCTTTCCCGCGCAGGACGAACCGCGCGGAACGGAACAGGGCGAGCAGGCGGCCTCCCACCTTGCGGAAGAGCATACCGAGACCGCAGACCGGGATTAAGCAATTCCAGGTGACGTGGACACTGGTTCACCGTCCGGAAATGCGCAAAAAACAAAGAGATTGAGCGGTTCGGCGTTACCGTGAAAAGCTGAGCCGCTCTAGCGCATCGGCCCGAAAATCGGGATCGGTTTTCGGAAGGCACGATGCGTCGAACCAATTGCCCGGAGCGTCCTTTTTGCGTCCAAATGGACGCATGGCGTTCTGGCGCTGCCATGCGCAAACAGGGTGGAAGCGTATCTTGAAGCCGGCGTGTTTTTTACGGGAACTCGGTCCCTGGCGCCGGCGACTGGCGCTCTTTGCCTGCGGCGCTGTTTCGACCTTCGCGCTGGCGCCCTTCGGTGTGGTGCCCGTTATGTTCATCGCCATGCCCGCTCTGGTGTGGCTGATGGACGGGGCGCTGTCGGAAAAACGCGGCCGTGCGCGCATGCTTTCCGGCTTTGCCACGCTCTGGTGGTTCGGCTTCGGCTATTTCGTTTTCGGCCTCTGGTGGCTCGGCGTCGCCCTTTTGAAGGACGCCGGGCTCTATGCCTGGGCGCTTCCCCTGGCCGTTCTCGGCTTTCCGGCCATGCTTGCGCTGTTTTACGGGCTCGCCGGCGCCCTTGCGGCGCTCGTCTGGCGGCCGGGTCCCTTGCGCCTTGTGGCTCTCGCGGTCGCCATGATTGTGGCCGAATGGCTGCGCGGCCACGTGGCGACCGGCTTCCCCTGGAACGCGATCGCCTATACCGCCATGCCGACGCCGCTCTTCATGCAGTCGATCCGGCTGACAGGGCTTTACGTCATGGGCGGTCTTGCCGTCTTCGTCTTCGCAAGTCCGGCGCTCCTTTCCGATCGACGGGGGCGGCGCGCCGGGCTTGTCGCGGCGGTCCTTCTGGTTGCAGCCGATCTCGGTTATGGCTATCACCGGCTCAATGCCGCCGGTCCGAGCGCCGAGCGGGTGGTCAATTTCCGCCTCGTCCAGCCGGCGATCGGCGATGCAGCGTGGCGTTCGCCGGAAGGCCGGGCGGAGATCTTTGCCCGACTGATTGCGCTTTCTGGCACGCCGGGCGAGCCGGGAGCGGCAGAGCCGGACGTGATCGTCTGGCCGGAAAGCACGCTGCCCTTCCTGCTTGAGGAGCGGCCCGATGCGCGCACGGCTATCGGCGAAATGCTGAAGCCCGGACAGGTCTTGATCCTCGGCGCGGCCCGCTTTGCCGGCCGCAAGCCCGATGGCTGGCCGGAATTCTACAATGCAATCTATGTTCTCGACGATACCGGCCGGACGGTATCGGTCGCCGGAAAGACGCATCTGGTACCCTTTGGCGAGTATCTGCCCTTTGAGGATTTCTTTCGCGCGATCGGTCTGCAGGCGCTGACCACGCTGCCCGGCAGCTATGTGCCGGCGGAAAACCGGCAGATGCTGCTTTTGCCGGACGGCCTGACGCTTTTTCCGCTGGTCTGCTACGAAGCGATTTTTCCGCGCCTGGTCGACGGCGAGACCGGCGAGGCGGCGGCCCTCTTGAACCTCACCTACGACGCCTGGTTCGGACGCACGCCGGGACCATACCAGCATTTCGCACAGGCCCGTCTTCGTGCGGTGGAAACCGGAAAAACACTGATTCGGACAGGGGAAAACGGTGTTACCGCTGTCATTGATTCGCGCGGAAACGTCGTGCGACGGTTGCCTTTTGACGAACCCGGAATTTTGGACGTGCCGGTTTTGCTTCCTTAGGTTGCGATGGGTGTGCTAAGGTGGAAAACTAAATCCTAGCGTGTGACAACAATCGCTTCATTAGGAGCCATTTATTCATCCCATGGTTTTATATTTGGCGCAGAATTGACCGCAATACCCCAAAATTGCATAGTGAAACCGCTTGGTTTTCAACTAGGGCTTTTTGTTGCCCCACTCTGATGGTTGTGTTGATGCCATCAGGCTTTGGCATCGGGGTCAGTTGTCAAGCTGGTTAAAGTAGGATGGAAAATGACAGAAAACAAAAAAAAGCCGAACCCCATCGACGTTCACGTCGGGAGTCGGATCAGGTTGCGCCGTACCATGTTGGGCATGAGCCAGGAAAAGCTTGGCGAGAGCCTTGGAATCACATTCCAGCAGATCCAGAAGTACGAAAAGGGCACCAATCGCGTCGGTGCCAGCCGTCTCCAGAACATTTCGACGATCCTGAACGTCCCGGTTTCCTTCTTCTTCGAGGATGCGCCCGGCGATCAGGGGCCGAATGCTTCGGGGATGGCCGAAGCGTCGAGCTCCAGCTACGTGGTCGACTTTCTGTCGTCCTCGGAAGGGCTCCAGCTCAACCGCGCTTTTGTCAAGATCGGAGACGCGAAAGTACGCCGCAAACTGGTCGACCTCGTCAAGTCGCTGGCAGAGGAAGCCGAATAGGGCTTTCCGCGCGCAGGAATATCGCCCGGAAGGCGCTCCGGCTGCCTTCCGGGCCGTTTTCGCGCGTTTTTTCCGCGTTTTTGCGGGACATAAAGATATAGTTATATTGTTGTGCGCTTGTCATTTCGCGGCGAAGCGTCTAACAAAATCGGGCCAATTTCTATGTGGGGAATCCCGATGCGCACCAACTACTTCTTCACCAGCGAATCCGTCTCCGAAGGACATCCCGACAAGGTCTGTGACCGGATTTCCGATGAGATCGTCGACCTGATCTACCGGGAGGCGGTCAAGACCGGGGTTGATCCGTGGTCGGTCCGGGTCGCCTGCGAGACGCTGGCGACGACCAACCGGGTGGTCATCGCGGGCGAGGTGCGCTTGCCGCCGAGCCTGATGAAGAAGGACAAGAACGGCAACGAGATCGTCAACCCCTCGCGCTTCAAGTCCGCCGCGCGCCGGGCGATCCGCAATATCGGCTACGAGCAGGACGGTTTTCACTGGAAGACGGTGCGTATCGACGTGCTGCTGCATGCGCAGTCCGCGCATATCGCGCAAGGGGTCGACAATGCCTCCGACAGGCAGGGCGACGAAGGCGCGGGCGACCAGGGCATCATGTTCGGCTTTGCCTGCCGGGAAACGCCGGAACTGATGCCGGCGCCGATCTACTATGCCCACCGTATCCTCCAGACGCTTTCCGAGGCCCGCAAGGCCGGCGAGGGCGAGGTCGCGCTTCTGGGACCCGATGCCAAGAGCCAGGTGACCGTGCGCTACCATAACGGCAAGGCCGCCGAGGTGACCTCGATCGTGCTGTCGACGCAGCATCTGGACGAAAGCTGGGATTCGGCGAAGGTGCGGGACGTCGTCGAGCCCTATATCCGCGAGGCGCTGGGCGAGTTGCCGATCTCCGATGACTGCGTCTGGTATATCAACCCGACCGGCAAGTTCGTCATCGGCGGACCGGACGGCGATGCGGGGCTGACCGGACGCAAGATCATCGTCGACACCTATGGCGGGGCCGCGCCCCATGGCGGCGGCGCGTTTTCCGGCAAGGACACGACCAAGGTCGACCGTTCGGCCGCCTATGCCGCGCGTTATCTCGCCAAGAACGTGGTGGCCGCCAATCTTGCGGAAAAATGCACGATCCAGCTGGCCTACGCCATCGGCGTCTCCCAGCCGCTGTCCATCTATGTCGATCTGCACGGAACCGGCAAGATCAAGGAGGAAGAGGTGGAAAAGGCGATCCGCGCGACCATGGACCTGTCGCCCTCGGGCATTCGTCGCCACCTCAACCTCAACAAGCCGATCTACGCCAAGACCTCGGCCTATGGGCATTTCGGCCGCAAGGCCGGCCGGGACGGGTCGTTCTCCTGGGAGCGGCTCGATCTGGTGCGCCCGCTGAAACAGGCCCTGAAGAACTGATCGCCGCCGTGAGCGAGAATTCCCAACACGAGGCCGGGAAGGCCTTTTTCGGCCGTCGAAAAGGCAAGCCCCTGCGTGACCGGCAGGCGCGCAATCTTGCCGAGGTGTTGCCGGCGCTGGCGATCGACCCTTTTGGTCCGTCGCCCGATGATTTGCGCTCGCTCTTTGCCGCCGAGGTAAACACGCTTCGCCTGGAGATCGGTTTCGGCGGCGGCGAGCATCTGCTGCACCGCGTGCGCGAGGAGCCGGCGACCGGCTTCATCGGCATCGAGCCCTTCGTCAATTCCATGGCGAAGCTCTTAGGCCAGGTCGAAGGGGCCGAACCGGACAATCTGCGGCTTTATGATGATGATGCCGTTTCCGTGCTCGACTGGCTGCCGGCGGCATCGCTGGACCAGATCGACCTGCTCTATCCCGATCCCTGGCCGAAGCGCCGGCACTGGAAGCGCCGTTTCGTCTCGCAGGTCAATCTCGACCGGTTTCATCGCGTGCTGAAGCCGGGCGGCCGCTTTTGCTTTGCCTCGGACATCGATTCCTACATCAACTGGACATTGCTGCACTGCCGCCGGCACGGCGGGTTTTCATGGCAGGCGAAGACGGCCGACGACTGGCTGACGCCCTATGACAACTGGCCGGGAACGCGCTATGAGGCAAAGGCGCGCCGCGAGGGACGCTCGAGCGCCTATCTGACGTTTCTGAAGATCTGAGAGGACAGGACGGCCTCAGCCCAGAGCATTTCGCAGTCAGATGGAAACATCTGACGTCCGCGAAAATGCCTCAAAACAAATAGACAGAGCGGTTGCGCCTTTCCAAGAAAGGCGGAACAGCTCAGTGGAGCGTGACGGTCTTGATCTCTTCTTCCATGGCCTTGAAGAAGATGCTGGTGCGGTTTTCCGTCAGAAGCAGCAGCGTGCCGTCGGCGCCGAACAGGGCCCACAGCTTCTCAGCGGTCTTGACCCCTTGCGCATCGGGAAAATGCTTGAGCGCCTCTTCCCGTTCGAAGGCGCGGTAATAGCCGAGGCGGCCGGCGCCGAAGGCGGCGAGCTGGTCGGAATTGTGGAAGGTTGCCGCGGACGGGAATTTCATGGGGTCAGGCTGCCTTGTCTTGAGCGAAGGGGAACGCGAGCTTCGGCCTTTTCCTGCGCCAAGGTTCCGAAGCTTGTGTTTTCAAAGGCTATTCTGAAACCGAAATCTTAATTTTTCGTACCTCCTGGGGACGCCGCGCGATGTCGATGGCAAGAAGACCGCGGTCGAGCGTCGCGCCGACGACTTCCATCCCGTCAGCAAGGGCGAACTGGCGGCGGAACTGCCGCCCGGCGATGCCGCGAAACAGGTATTCCCCGCTTTCGCGCTCCTCCCTGTTGCCGCTGACGATCAGGACATTGTCCTCGGCCACGGCATCGAGCTCGCTTTCATCGAAACCGGCGACGGCCAGCGTGATCCGCAAGAACACGCCCGAAGGCTCCTCGGGAAACCACTCGACGTCGAAGGGCGGGTAGCCGGACGCGCCCTTGAACGCGGCGTCCTCGGCGCGATTGTGCAGCATCCTCGGATTGATGCGCAGATCGATTCTCGGCATATGGCGGCTCCGGTCTTGTCACGAGCGATATGGGGTATGGCCGGAAGCCTCGCAAGCCCGTGCGTGCTTGACAAGCGCCGGGCCAGTCTCCATTCCATCTCGTTGGATGACATGAAGGCAGAGACTGAAAAACATGTGCGCACGAAAAATCATCATCGACACCGACCCCGGGCAGGATGACGCCGCCGCGATCATGCTGGCGCTGGCGAGCCCCGAAGAGATTGATGTCCTCGGAATCACCGCCGTTGCCGGCAATGTGCCGCTGCCGCTGACGGAGCGCAATGCGCGCATCATCTGCGAGCTTTCGGGCCGGCCGGACATGAAGGTCTTCGCTGGCTGCGACCGGCCGATGCACCGCCCACTGGTGACCGCCGAGCATGTCCACGGAAAGACCGGTCTCGATGGCCCTGACCTCGCCGAGCCGAAGATGGCGCTGCAGGCGATGCACGCGGTCGACTTCATTATCGAGACGCTGCGCAACGAGCCGGAAAAGACCGTGACGCTCTGCACCCTCGGCCCGCTCACCAATATCGCGACGGCCTTTGAAAAGGCGCCCGATATCGTCGGCCGCGTCCAGGAAATCGTGATGATGGGCGGCGGTTATTTCGAGGGCGGCAACATCACGCCTTCGGCCGAGTTCAACATCTATGTCGATCCGGAGGCGGCGAAGGCCGTGTTCGCGGCCGGCATTCCGATCGTGATGATGCCGCTCGACGTCACCCACCAGCTGCTCTGCCTGAAGGAACGCGTCGACCGGATCGATGCGATCGGTCGTCCGGCCGCCCAGGCGATGGCGGCGATGCTGCGGTTCTACGAGCGTTTCGACGTCGAGAAGTACGGCTCGGACGGCGGCCCGCTGCATGATCCGTCGGTGACCGCCTATCTCCTGAAGCCCGAGCTCTTCTCCGGCCGGCATTGCAATGTCGAAATCGAGACCGGGTCGGAGCTGACGCTCGGCGAGACGGTGATCGACTGGTGGCATGTGACCGACCGCAAGAAGAATGCGCTGGTGATCGGCAAGGCCGATGCGGCGGGCTTCTTCGCCCTGCTGACGGAGCGCCTGGCGCGGCTTTGATGGCCAAGGTGCCGCCCTTCGGGGCGGCATGCCCGTTTGACCGGTTTGCGGCGGCTACAGCCGCGCCTTCACCTCATCCTCTGTCGGGATCGAAGGCTGTGCGCCGGGCTTGAGGCAGGCAAGCGCGCCTGCGACCGAGGCGCGGTGCGCCGCGGCCTCGAAGGAAAGGCCCTGTTCCAGCGCGCTCGCCAGATAGCCGCAAAAGGTGTCGCCCGCGCCGACCGTGTCGACCGGATCGATCTTCAGCGCGTCGATCCTGAAGAACGCGTCGTCATGCATCGCGATCACGCCGTCGCCGCCAAGGGTGATCACCATGGTCTGGCCGGTCTTGTCGTGGTGGGTCTTCAGCATCGCGATCCGGCCCTCGCTGCCGAGTTCCTCGGCGCCGACGAGGCGTTCGAACTCGGTTTCGTTGGCAATGACGATGTCGGCGAGCGCGCCGAGTTCGGCGGCTTCCGGCGTCAGCGGCGCGGTATTCAGGACCGAGGTCACGCCCTTTCTGCGTGCCGCCTCAAGCGCCGCGCGGATGGCGGGGGCGGGGACCTCGAGCTGCAGCATCAGCAGATCGCCGGGCGACATCCGCTCGACGGCCGCCAGCGCGTCCTTTTCCGTCAGCGTGCCATTGGCGGCGGCGTTGATGACGATCACGTTCTCGCCGTCGCCGCCGACGAGGATCATCGCCGTGCCGGTCGGCCCATCCGTGGTCTTGAGAAAGGACAGGTCGACGCCGGCCGCCGCCAGAAGCGCCGTTGCCGGCGCGGCGAATTCATCGCTGCCGACCGCGCCGGCCATGGCGACGGCCGAACCCGCGCGCCGCGCGGCGAGCGCCTGGTTTGCGCCCTTGCCGCCCGGCGCGGTGGAAAAGGAGGTGCCGGTCACGGTTTCGCCCGGTTCCGGCAGGCGTTCGGTGGTGCTGATAAGGTCCATGTTGATGGAACCGAAAACCGTGATCATCGCAGTCTCTCCTCTTTCCCGGGCCTTTGCCGGCAATGATGGCCCTCGGGCCGCGCATCCATCGAGGGTTTTAATGACAAGATCAGGCCGTGACAATCAGTCCTCGTCAACGACCCGCAGTTTCATGCGACCGACGCCGGAAACGGCCGGGTCGTCCTCACCGCGCGGGGCAAGCGGGCGCTCGCCGCCTCCGGCCTGCCTTTCGCCGCGCGTCTCGAATTCCAGCGCGCCGATCCGCTCTCCGCGCCGGGCGATCTTGCCGGTGGAGACCCTGATCTGCTCGACATCCTGGCGGGCCTGCGAGAAATGGCTGTTGAGCTTCTCTACACGCTCGTTCAGCCGGCCGAGATCGCCGATCAGATGGGCGACCTCGCCCTGGATCAGATGCGCCTGCTCGCGCATGCGCTGGTCCTTCATGACGGCCTGCACCACCTGGATGGAGAGCAGCAGAAGCGTCGGCGAGACGATGACCACGCGGGCGGCATGGGCGCGCTGGACGCTGGCCTCGAAATGTTCGTGGATATCGGCGAAGATCGATTCGGACGGCACGAACAGGAAGGCCGTGTCCTGGGTTTCGCCCGGCAGAAGATACTTGCCGGCAATGTCGCGGATATGGGTTTCCAGATCGCGGCGGAAGCGCTGTCCGGCGGCGCGTCGTGCCTCGTCCTCTTGCGCGTCGCGCATCGTGTTCCACGATTCCAGCGGAAATTTCGCATCGATGATCAGCGGCGGCGCGCCGTTCGGCATGTCGATCACGCAGTCCGGCCGCGTGCCGTTGGAAAGCGTTGCCTGAAACCGGAAGGTGCCGGAGGGCAGGGCGTCGGCGATGATCGCCTCCATCCGCCCCTGACCGAAAGCGCCGCGCGTCTGCTTGTTGGAGAGGATCGCCTGCAGGCCGACCACGTCCTTGGCGAGCGACTGGATATTGTTCTGCGCGGCGTCGATGACGGCGAGCCGCTCCTGCAGCCGCCGCAGGTTCTCATGCGTCGTCTGGTGCTGCTGGTGGAGCGTGGAGCCGATGCGCTGCGACAACCCGTCGAGGCGTGAGCCGAGCGCGGCGTTGAGTTCCGACTGGCGGCTGCCGAAAAGCTCCGCCATCGTCGCCATCCGTCCCTGCATTTCCGTCTGGGCGCGGACCAGATTGTGCAGTTCCCGTTCGAGCGCGGCCGAGCGGCGTCCGGAGGCGGTCCTGATTGCCAGCGCGAGGATCGTCGCGGCAAGCAGCAGGGCCACCGACCCGGCCAGAACAATGACCGGGTCGGCCATCGCGATCGCATTCGTCAGTCTGTCCATCAGGCGGCCCTCTCTTGAAACGAGGCTAGCATAGAACCATCTCAAGAAAAGATCAAAACAGGAACATTGTTAATTTGACCGTCGATGAACGACGCGAAGGGGCGCAGGCAAAACGAAACCGTTTCCTCTTTCGCCAACATGCGCTATCAGAGCCCCATGACAACGATGCCTTTGATAATTCTGCCGGACCCTCTGCTGCGCAAGGTCTCCGAACCGGTCGAGCGGATTGACGACGACCTGAAGAAACTCGCCGGCGACATGCTGGAAACCATGTATGAGGCGCCCGGCATCGGGCTTGCCGCGATACAGGTCGGCGTACCGCGGCGCATGCTGGTGGTCGATGTCGCCAGCAGGGATGAGGAAGAGGGTGAGGAGGAAGGCGAGCGGAAGAAGAACCCGCTCGTGGTCATCAACCCGACCATCCTGACATCCTCCGACGAACGTTCCGTCTATGAGGAAGGCTGCCTGTCGATCCCGGAATTCTTTGCCGAGGTTGAGCGTCCGGCGCGCGTGAAGGTGCGCTATACCGATCTTAACGGCAAGGAGCAGGAGATCGACGCCGACGGCCTGCTTTCCACCTGCCTGCAGCACGAGATCGACCATCTCGACGGTGCGCTGTTCATCGACTATCTCTCGCGGCTGAAGCGCGACCGCGTGATCAAGCGCTTCACCAAGGCATCGCGCCAGCAGAAGATGTAATTCTCTGCCGGCGCATGAATGCGAAAGGACGGATCATGGCGCTCAAGATCATCTTCATGGGAACGCCCGACTTCTCCGTGCCGACCCTGCGGGCGCTCGTCGAGGCCGGGCATGAGATCGTCTCCGTCTATACCCAGCCGCCGCGCGCGGCCGGGCGCCGCGGGCTGTCGGAGGTCAAGTCGCCGGTGCATCAGGCGGCGGAGCTGCTGGGCCTTGCGGTGCGAACGCCCGTCAATTTCAGAGCGGAAGAGGACCGGGCGGCGTTTCGCGTGCTCGATGCCGATGTCGCCGTGGTGGTCGCCTACGGGCTTCTCCTGCCGGAGGCCATTTTGAGCGGAACCCGGCTCGGCGCCTATAACGGCCATGCCTCGCTTCTGCCGCGCTGGCGCGGGGCCGCGCCCATCCAACGCGCCATCATGGCCGGCGATGCCGAGACCGGCATGATGATCATGAAGATGGACAAGGGGCTTGATACCGGGCCGGTGGCGCTCACCGACAAGGTTTCGATCGACGAGAACATGACAGCCGGCGAACTGCATGATGCCTTGATGCTGAAGGGCGCGAAGCTGATGGCGCAGGCCATGGCGAAGCTGGAAGGCGGCGATTTGCCGCTTGTCCAACAGGCCGAGGACGGCGTGACCTACGCGAGGAAGATCGAGAAGACAGAGACCCGGATCGATTTCTCCCGGCCGGCGACCGAGGTTCACAACCACATTCGCGGGCTTGCGCCCTTTCCCGGCGCCTGGACGGAGATCCCGACGGGGAAGCGCGCGGAGCGGGTGAAGGTGCATGAAAGCCGGATCGGCGCGGGCGAGGGGCCGGCCGGAACCGTGCTCGACGGCGATCCGCTGACCATTGCCTGCGGCGAGGGCGCGGTGCGTCTCACAAGGCTGCAGAAGGCCGGCGGCAAGGTGCTGGACGCGGCGGATTTTCTGCGCGGCAATGCACTGCCGGCCGGCACGGTTCTTTCCTGATGCCGCGCTATCGCTGCACGGTCGAATATGACGGCACGGCCTATGTCGGCTGGCAGCGCCAGGCGACCGGCCGCTCCGTTCAGGGCGCGCTCGAAGAGGCCGTCAAGGGCTTTTCCGGCGAGGATGTCTCGATCCGCGGCGCGGGGCGGACGGATTCCGGCGTGCACGCGCTTGGCCAGGTCACCCATTTCGACCTTGAGCGGACATGGAGCGAATTCACCCTGCTCAATGCGGTGAACGCCCATCTCCGCCTGGCGCGTGACGGTATTGCCGTGACCGAGGTGAGCGAGGTTGGCGATGATTTCGACGCGCGCTTTTCCGCTGTCAAAAGACATTATCTTTATCGCATCATCAATCGCCGCGCCCATCTGGCGGTCGAATTCAAACGGGCCTGGTGGGTGCCGCGCCCGCTCGATCACGCTCTGATGCATGAGGCCGCGCAGCGCCTCGTCGGCCGGCATGATTTCACCACCTTCCGCTCGGTCCAGTGCCAGGCGAAGTCCCCGGTGCGCACGCTGGATCGGCTCGATGTCACCCGCGATGGTGATGTCATCGAGATCCGCGCATCGGCGCAGAGCTTCCTGCACAACCAGATCCGCTCCTTCGCCGGCACGCTGAAACTCGTCGGCGAGGGCAAGATGAGCGTCGAGGACGTTCAGGCGGCGCTGGAAGCGCGAGACCGGCGGGCCTGCGGAACCGTCGCGCCGCCCGAAGGGCTTTTTTTCATGCAGGTCGACTATCCATAGAGCGCAGGATGGTTGCTTTCGCCGGCGGTCACATGTATCAATATTTCCAGATTTATGGATATATTGGAGGCCATGATGCCGGTGACCATCTATCACAACCCCAATTGCGGCACCTCGCGCAACGTCCTGGCGATGATTCGCCAGTCGGGCGAGGAGCCGGAGATCATCGAATATCTGAAGACGCCGCCGACGCGCGCGCGTCTTGTCGCGCTGATCGGCGAGATGGGTATTCCGGTGCGTGATCTCCTGCGCCGCAAGGGAACGCCCTATGATGACCTCGGCCTCGATGATCCGGCGCTTTCCGATGAGGCGCTGATCGACGCGATGATGGCGCATCCGATCCTGATCAACCGGCCGATCGTGGTGACGGCGAAGGGGACGAAGCTTTGCCGCCCGTCGGAGGCCGTGCTGAAGATTCTGGATAACCCGGATATTGGCGGGTTTTCGAAGGAGGATGGCGAGGTCGTCGTCCCGGCGAGGGACAAGTCCGCATGAACCTGCCGGAAGATAACGACATGCCGGTGCTGGATCGGGAAGCATTCCGGCCGATCGACCGCGCGCGCCTCTTTGTCGAGGACGATTTTTTGCATGCGCCGCGCATCCTGATGCTTTACGGCTCGCTGCGCGAGCGCTCCTATTCGCGGCTTCTGACGGAAGAGGCGGCACGGCTTCTGAAAGCCTATGGCGCCGATGTCCGCATTTTCGATCCGCACGGCCTGCCCCTGGTCGGCAGCGCGCCGGATGATCACCCGAAGGTGCAGGAACTCAGGAACCTGTCGATCTGGTCCGAGGCGCAGGTCTGGTGCTCGCCGGAACGTCACGGCGCGATGAGTTCGGTGATGAAGACGCAGATCGACTGGCTGCCGTTGTCATCCGGCGCGGTCCGGCCGACTCAGGGCAGGGTGCTGGCGCTGATGCAGGTCTGCGGCGGCTCGCAGAGCTTCAACACGGTCAACCAGCTGC